>NZ_CP034593.1:629030-943546 GCF_003971195.1 Flaviflexus ciconiae
CGGGCGCAAGGAGGGAGCACCCGACCTCCTCGTCTGGTTCATGACCGAAACTCTTCGCGAATCCGGAGTCAGAACTTTCGACCTCATGGGTATTGACTCCGAGCGTGCACCCCAACTAGCTGGTGTCCGAGGCTTTAAGACAAAGTTCTCCGAGGAGATCACCGAAGTGCCCGGTGCCTGGGACCTGCCGCTGAACCGGCTCTGGTACGCCTCGCTCACCGCCGCTCTCAAGGGTAAGCGCATGGCCGTGCAGAAGCTGAAGGAGCTTCGTCAGCCAAAGGACCACGCGGACTCCGAGAAGGCCTAAGAAGACTCGTAGCACGCTCTGAGTCACGTGCATTCTCGGTACGCCGGAGCACGTGCCGACACACCTCGGTCATTTATCTCTCCCCGAATAGATGCTGTCGCACACGTTGGGACAGAACGCCGGTCTGACGAGCCGCGTGGTATAACGTCACATGACCGGGCTACCGGTTCCCGAAATGAAACGGAGGCTGCGGCAGGACAATGGCTTTACGGAGTCTCCTTGCGGATACTCGCCCACTGCGTAATCCGCACTTCCGCAGACTGTGGTCAGCGAACATCATCACCGTTATCGGTGCCCAGATGACACTGGTGGCGGTCCCCGCCCAGCTGTATTCCATGACGGGAAGTTCCGCGTACGTTGGACTGTCAGGCGTGTTCGGCCTTGTGCCGCTCCTGATCTTTGGACTGTGGGGCGGTGCCCTTGCCGATGCGTTCGACCGACGAAAGCTCCTCATTGGCACCGTGATCGGCATTATCGTGACCTCGGGCCTGTTCTTTGTATGGACGGCCATGGGCAACACGAATGTCTGGATCGTTCTCTTAACATTCTCCGCGCAGCAGGCCTTCTTCGCAGCCAATCAGCCGGCACGCATAGCGATCCTGCCCGAACTCCTGCCAAACAATCAGCTGCCGGCCGCCAACGCCTTGAATATGACAGTGGTATCCGCCGGCGGCATCGCAGGTCCGCTCGTCGGCGGCGCGCTGATCCCCGTGCTCGGCTTCCAGTGGCTGTACTTCGCTGATGTTTTCTTCCTTCTCCCAACCCTGCTAGCGGTCATTGGTCTACCGTCGCTGGAGCCGGAAGGTGTCGAGAAGGGCAAGGTCGTCGGGTGGCGCTCGATTGTGGAAGGACTTGTTTACCTGGCTGGCCACAAGATTCTGCTCGCCAGCTTCCTCGTGGATCTGGTCGCCATGATCTTTGGGCTCCCGCGGGCACTTTTCCCACAGATCGCCCACGAATCCTTCGGGTCAGAAATGGATGGTGGGCTGGCCTTCGGCATTCTTTACGCCGCCATACCTTTTGGAGCGGCCCTGGGCGGCGTGTTCTCCGGTTGGGTCTCCCGCATACAGCGTCAAGGCCTCGCCGTGATCCTCGCGATCGTTGCGTGGGGCCTGTCAATGACAGGCTTTGGCATAGCCGTCTACTTTGCGACGGGAGCTCCCGACCAATGGCTGTGGATCGGCGCCTTCTTCCTCGTCTTGGGTGGAGCAGCTGACATGGCGTCGGCTGCCTTCCGCCAAACCATGCTGCTGACCGCGGCCAGCGACAACGTGAGGGCACGCCTCCAGGGTGTCTTCTTTGTTGTTGTTTCCGGCGGCCCTCGAATCGCCGATATTGCCCACGGTGCCGCGGCCGTCTATGTCGGGACGGCGGTTGCCACGGGTGGTGGCGGAATCCTTGTTGTGCTTCTCATGCTTCTCTGTGCGCTACTCGTCCCTGCGTTCACCCGCTACCGGGTGGAGGTAACCCCGGACTGACTGCGGTGCGAAGCTCAGCAGATCAGGCCGGTGACCGTATGGATAACCGGGACGAGATCAGTTGCTGAAGTCTCGCATCTCTGAGGGCCAGTCGTACCCTTGCTAACGCCCTGACGAGGGAAATCTTTTTGTGAAACGAAGGATCGTCCCCCACAGTGATGCTGTGAGGGACGATCAGATAGCTTTATTGGCCAAGGTGGGCCTGCGGATCAGCGGAGGATGCCGATCTGGAACGGGTACTTGTAGATCTCTCCGCGGCTGGCTGCGAACGCGGCCTTAATCGGATGCCAGAGGACGAGGATAAAGGCGACGACCCAGAGGACGATCGCAACGGGGATAAGAATGAGCGTGAAGAAGCAAATCCATGCCACAATCGACAGGACAAGCAGGGCCACCGAGTAGTTGAACGAACGGGCTGATGCTGCTCGGACGAGCGTGCTTCGATCCTTGAAGACAAGCCAGATGATAAACGGTCCGAGGAACCCGAGCCAGCCGGCGGAGAAGATCATGGAGGCGGGCGCTGACAGGTGAGCAAGAATCGCCCACGTCCGCGTGTCATCGGAGCCCATTGAGCGATCGTTGTTGTCGTACGAGTTGTACTGGCTGTTTTCCATGTTTCGATTATGCGCTATTAGCCTGCACGGTGGGGAGAATCTTGGTTATCAACGCACATACTGAACGTTAAGTCTCCGCCACCGAGTGGCGGGAGGAGGCCCGGGTGGTACGTACGGCAGTGCCCCGCTCGCAAGTGAACGGGGCACCACTCCTAGCTGCTTTGTTTCTTAATCATGTCTTGGGGATTAATCGAGGATCGCAATGGAATCGGGTTCGAGGGTGATCTCGTTACCCTCGTGGACCGTGCCCCAGGTGGCCAGCACGTTACCGGACGGAACGGGTAGCGACTCGTCCGCGAGGTTGATGACCAGGCGTGCGGCGTTTCGGTGGAGGATGAGCTGACGATCGGAAATCTTCTCAAGACGAGTTGTCGACCTCTCGGGGGATGCGAAGTCGGGGACGGACTTTCGAATCGAGATGGCCTGCTTAATGAAGTCAAGGAACTCGCGGTTCTCTTCGACTTCGGACCAGTCAAGCTTCGAAGACGTGAAGGTCTGAGGGTCCTGCGGATCGGGGACCTCGATCGTTTCACCGTAGATTGCTTCCCAGCCGTGGGAGGAGAACTCTTTGACCCTGCCTTCCGAAACGAGCGGGCCAAGTTCATCGTTGTGGTCCGTGAAGAACGCGAAACGGTTCTTTGTGTTCCACTCTTGGCCCTGGAAGAGCATGGGGGTGAAGGGGGAGAGCAGAACCAGGCAGGTGGAGGCGAGGGCCTCGGTTTCGCTCAGATGCTCCGAGGGCCTGTCGCCGATGGCTCTGTTGCCCACCTGGTCGTGGTCCTGGTCGTAAACGACGAAGGTGTGACCGTTGATATCGTTCGGGACGGGAGCTCCCCATTCCTTCCCACGGAAGGTGGAGGTAATGCCGTCGTGGTAGAAGACTCCGCTGAAAACCTTGGCGAGTGCCTCCGGATCGTCAAAGTCGACATAGTAGCCGTGTCCCTCACCGGTGAAGAAGGCGTGGATGGCGTGGTGAACGTCGTCCGCCCACTGCATGTCCATACCCCAGCCACCCAGGTCTGTCGGGGTGACGACCAGGGGATCGTTCAGGTCGGACTCGGCGATAAGGCGGAGCGGCCGTCCGACCTCGCCGGAGAGCGACTTTGTTGCGTCGGCTAGCTCGGCGAGGATGTGGACGTGAGAGTCGTCGATCATCGCGTGGATCGCATCGAGACGAAGAGCATCGATGTGGAAGTCGGAGAACCAGCGAAGTGCGGAGTACAGCAGGTGCTCGCGTACGCCTTCGTTACCTTCATCGTCAAAGTTGAGGGCAGTTCCCCACGGTGTTTCGTGCTTGCCGGTGAAGTAGGGGCCGAACTCTGCCAGGTAGTTACCATCGGGGCCGAGGTGGTTGTACACAACGTCAAGGCAGACGCCGAGTCCCCTGGTGTGGCAGGCATTGACGAACTCTGCGAGACCTTTGGGGCCTCCGTAGGCTTCGTGCACGGCAGTCCACGAGACCCCGTCGTAGCCCCAGCCCCGAGACCCAGGGAAGGGCGCAACGGGCATGAGTTCCACCATGTCAACACCGAGTTCGACAAGATGATCTAGTGCGGGGATTGCGGAGGCGAAGGTGCCGTCTTCGGTGAATGTCCCCACGTGCATCTCGTAAACCACGGCACCGCGGGCGTCGACTCCCTCATAGAGGTCATCGGTCCAGTTCAGTGTTTCGGTGTCGAAGGCACGGGAGGGGCCGTGAACGCCCCACGGCTGCTCTGCGCTACGCGGATCGGGACGTAGCGGCCCACCGTCGATTGAGAAACCATAGGACGTGCCGTGCTCGATCTCGGGTAGCTCCCAGATACCGTCGGAGCCGGTGAGCGGGATTCTCTCCAGGTCGTCGCCCGGCTTCCAGTCCTTGGTGCCGAGGAGCAGGTCGAGTGTTGTCGCCTTGGGTGCCCACATGGTTAGTCGTTTTCCTTTCGAAGAACGGCAACGGGGAAGGAGGACAGCATGTCGAGGAGAAGAACAGCTCCGCCTTCGTAGACCGTGCCGGTCAGCACATCGGTCCACGTCCCCTCGGGAATCACGACCGTGTGTTCGCCGTAGCCGCCGGTCGCGGCAACGCCCGAATAGTGCCGTTCGGTAATGACGGCGACCTTTGGTTCGTCCTGTTCGGTACGAATGTAGGCGAAGGCATGTCCCGTCGTAACGGGAAGGGGTGCATAGCCGGAGCCTGCGCCGATAAATGCACCCGGGATCTCCTTCCGCAGGCGAAGGATTCGGGATACGACCCAGAGCTTTTCCTTGTCGAGCGTGGAGTGGCTCGGCCTGTCTTGCTCGTCGAGCTCGGCCAGGAGGGGAACGATGTACCTGTAGTCGACGGGCCTGCGGTTGTCAGGGTCAACGAGCGAGTTCTGGAGTACCTCTTCGCCCTGATAGTTGTCGGCAACGCCCAGGACGGTCAGCTGGATCGTCTTGGCGGCAAGCAGAGCGGACCGGACTGCGGGGGCAGTGAGTTCCACGAACTCTGTGAGCTTCTCCGTGGTGTACGGATCGGTGATGAGGTAGCGGGCGTAGAGGAATAGTGCCTTCTCGGCATCCTCGTCGGGCTCTGTCCACGTTGTCCAGGTCTTCTGCTCGCGGGAGGCCTTCTCCAGGTACTGGACGAGCCGCTCGTGCTCGATCGGTCCGTCCGCAGTCCAGGTGCCAAAGATGGTCTGCCAGAGGAGATTCTCAGTACGACCGTCAAGGTTCGCAGGACGCTGTTTCTTCGCGTGCGCACGCAGATCCTCGAGGAGGTGCGACCATTCTGTCGAATACTGGGAGAGAACCGAGATCCGTGCACGCACATCCTCGCCGCGCTTCGTGTCGTGCGTTGTTCCCGCCGTCATCGTCATCGGCCACGACGGCAGGATCTTCTGAACCCAGGCATGGAACTGGTCGGCCGAGTAGGTCGGCATGACAGCGTAGGAGCCGACCTCGCAGCTCGAGGTGAGGAGGGTCCACCGGTACCAGGCGGTGTCCTCCATGCCCTTTGCCATGACCGGGCCACACGTCTGCTGGAACCGGATGATGAGCTCGGCGCGCTGCGCCTCATGGGTGCGGCCAGCGGAACCGATCTCGGCTCCGAGGAGGAGCTCAACAACGATCTCGAGGGTTTCGTGCCGATCCTCGGCTAGGCGTTTCTTGGCACGCTCGGCAGCGTCCCGCAGCGCTTTCTCTGCGACCTGCGAGGGCCGTTCACCGGGAACGACGTAAGCTCGGTACCTGTCCATCTCCAACAGAAGAGCGACGACGGAATCGCGCAGGGCCCGGAACGTGTGGTCGCGGAGCCTGACGTCTTCCTGGCAGAGCTCGGACAAGATGTGTGCGAGACGGTCGACCTCGGTGAAGAGCGAGTCACGAATGATCTCCTCCTTACCCTCCATGATGATGTCCGGCAGGTCTCCCGGGGAGTCACCGGTGATGTCGGTGAGAACCGAACCGAGATTGACGAGCCCGGCGGGGTCGGTTTGGAGGGCCTGGATGCGCCAGGCGGTGTCGTAGCCCGTCGTGCCCGCAATTGGCCAGTCATCGGGAAGCTCCTCGTCGCCGTCAAGGATCTTCTCGGCAGCGACCCAGGCTCCGCCGGTGGCTTCGGAAAGCTGACGGAAGTAGCCGCGCGGATCGGCTAGGCCGTCCGGGTGGTCGATTCGGAAGCCATCAATGTGCCCTTCGTCAAAAAGATGAAGGAGCAGTTCGTGGGTGGCGTCGAAGACCGACTTGTCCTCAACGCGGACAGCGGCGAGCGTGTCGACGTCGAAGAACCGCCGGTAGTTCAGTTCCTCGTTTGCGACCTTCCAGTAGGCCAGCCGGTAGAACTGTCGGTCGACAAGCTCAGCTAGGGGAAGCGATTCGGTCTGATCCCGAACCGGGAAAACATGATCGTAGTAGGTGAGGACGTGCTGTTCGCCTTCGTCCTCGAGGCCCGGAACAACCATGGTTTCGAGATTGAGCTCGCCGTTGGCGAGAACAGCACCGATGCGGGAGCCCAGCATCGGCATGAGCAGGCCCTCGCCGTCCTCTTCGAGTTCGATGTCGAACCAGTCGTGGTATTCAGAGTTCGGTCCGTACTTAAGTACGGACCAGAGCGCCTTGTTCAGATATAGAGGGGTTGGCACCGCCATGTGGTTCGGGACCACGTCGACGATGATTCCCATGCCGAGCTCGTGCGCCTTATCCGTGAACTTCCGGAATGCGGCTTCTCCACCCATCGGTTGCGAGATCGTCGAATGGTCCGTGACGTCATAACCGTGCGTGGAGCCCGGCGCCGCCTGAAGGATAGGCGAACAGTAAACGTCCGTGATCCCCAGATCAGACAGATAGGGGAGGAGCTCACGTGCCTGAGAGAACGTCAGATCGGGGCCCAGTTGAAGGCGGTAGGTTGATACCGGTGCCCGGCGTCCTTCACCGGGCGTATGAGTATGGCTTGGGGCGTATGTTTGGCTGGGCTTCTCGCTCATTACTTGTCCTCCGTCGTAGCTTTTGCCTTGGCGGGCGGGGTGTTGGTTACCGGTGCATCCTCGAGGTTGCCGTCAGCAAGGGGCTCCGCCTCGCTGCCTGCACCGCGTTCCGCGGCGGTAACAGTGTCGTCATCGTCTTTGTCAGTATCAGCCTGCTCTGAATCAGCGGCGCTCTTGGCCTTATTCTCGGTTCCATTTGCCGAGTCGGCTTCTGTCTCAGCGATCTCCTCTGCGGAGGCCGCGGTACGTGCGGAGATCTCTTCCTCGCGCTCCTCCTGGGTGCGTACCAGAATGATGATCGAGCGGCCCTCAACGGTGACGGTCTCACCGGCTTCGAACACGTGAGGATCGGCACCGGGGTCTGCGGTGTTGATAGCTTCGTGCCAGGTCATGCCGTAGTTGGCGCCGGGCAGCGTGAAATCGATTTCGCTCGCATCGGCCGAGATCAGGAGGAGCAGGTCGTCATCTTCGATCTTTTGACCGCGGTGGTTGGGTTCGGGGATCGCGGCACCGTTGAGGTAGATCATGACGGACTTCGCGAACCAGGTGTTCCAGTCTTCGTCCTGCATGCGGCCACCGCTTGGCACGAGCCACTCGATCTCGCCCAGATGGGACTCGCCGCCATGCTCGGAACCGCCCGAGAAGAACCTGCGACGACGAAGCACCGGGTGGTCGGCGCGGAACTCGATCATTTTCTTCGTGAACTCGAGCAGGTCTTCCTGGTTTTCGCTGAGATCCCAGTCAACCCAGGCCAGTTCGTTGTCCTGGCAGTACGTGTTGTTGTTGCCCTTCTGGGTACGTCCCAGTTCGTCACCGTGAGAGATCATGGGAACGCCCTGGGAGATCAGGAGCGTCGTGATGAAGTTGCGGATCTGGCGGAGCCGAAGCTGCTGGATCTTGGGATCATCAGTGGGTCCCTCGGTCCCACAGTTCCAGGAACGGTTGTGGGATTCGCCGTCGTTACCGCCCTCGCCGTTGGCCTCGTTGTGTTTCTCGTTGTAGGAGACCAGGTCCCTCATCGTGAACCCGTCATGTGCGGTCACGAAGTTAATGGAGGCCATGGGGCGGCGGCCCGAGTGCTCGTAAAGATCGGAGGAGCCCGTCAGGCGGGAAGCCAGCTCCGAAAGAACCGAGGGTTCACCCCGCCAGAAGTCGCGAACCGTGTCACGGTACTGTCCGTTCCATTCGGTCCATAGGGGTGGGAACCCGCCGACGTTGTATCCGCCTTCCCCAATGTCCCAGGGCTCGGCGATCAGCTTGACCTGTGAGATCACCGGGTCCTGCTGAATAATGTCGAAAAAGGCTGAAAGCCTATCGACCGCATGCAGTTCACGGGCGAGCGTGGAGGCCAGGTCGAAGCGGAACCCGTCCACATGCATTTCCGTCACCCAGTAGCGGAGCGAATCCATGATGAGTTGCAGGGAGTGCGGGGAGGACATGTTGAGGGAGTTGCCTGTCCCGGTCGTGTCGAAGTAGTGCTCTTCATCGCCGGGAACGAGCCGGTAGTAGGAGGCGTTATCGAGGCCGCGGAAGGACAGGGTGGGGCCCATGTGGTTGCCCTCTGCCGTGTGGTTGTAGACCACGTCGAGGATGACCTCGATGTCTGCTTCGTGGAAAGCCTTCACCATGGCACGGAACTCGTCTACCTGTTCGCCGCGAGTGCCGGCTGACGAGTAGGTGTTCTCGGGCGCGAAGTAACCAATCGTGTTGTAGCCCCAGTAGTTCGACAGTCCGCGCTCTTGGAGATGGGTGTCGTTCACGAACTGGTGCACCGGCATCAGCTCAATCGCGGTCACGCCCAGTTCTGTCAGGTGCTCGATGATCGCGGGATGCGCCAGCCCCTGGTAGGTTCCTCTCATCTCATCCGGGATGTCTGGGTGCTGCATTGTCATTCCCTTGACGTGCGCCTCGTAGATAATCGAGTCGTGGTACTCGTGTCCGGGCGGCCTGTCGTGACCCCAGTCAAAGAACGGGTTGATGACAACGGAGACCATCGTGTGGCCGAGGGAATCTTCTTTGTTCCGCTTCTTTGGGTTGTTGAAATCGTAGGAGAAGATTGCGGAGGTGTTTTCGACGTGCCCGTCGATCGCCTTCGCGTATGGGTCGAGAAGAAGCTTCGTGGGATCGCAGCGGTGACCGTTGTCGGGATCGTAGGGTCCGTGCACGCGATATCCATAGAGCTGTCCGGGTCGTACACCGGGGATGTAGCAGTGCCAGACGAAGGCATCCACCTCGGTGAGCTCGTAGCGCTCTTCATTCTTGTCGTCGTCAAGTAAGCAGAGTTCTACCCGCTCAGCAATAGATGAGTAGATAGCGAAGTTCGTTCCCGCGCCATCAAAAGTAGCACCAAGCGGGTACGGTTTACCAGGCCAAAGTTCCATGTTCCTAGAATGTCATGAACTTGGCCCCGGTGCAGACAGGTTGTGTTGTTGGCGTAGAACTTGACCCATGTGTGAGCCACGCACGGAGCCCCGCGCACCGCTGGACCATGACCGGACATGTGGAGCGCTATGGCAACAAGGACTACAGCGCACCGTAGCGAGGAGTGTGAAGCCTGTTGCAATAAGGGAGATCTGGCCGGTGAGTCTTGTGGAACACGCGGCACCGAAAGTAGCCGGTCAGGTGTCCCCATCAGCGGGCTCCTGGTCGTGACCGGAGGGACGAGAATGCAGCACCGAGCCGGGCTACTGACAGGATTGATACGGTCTGGGTTGCTCGTGGTCGTGCTTCCGTACCCAGCGGATGTGTGTAGGGGCGGACCGCGCTGAGCGTATACCGCCCCGTCAGCGAGCTCACCATGAAGAGGTGACGTGCCAGCTTACAGTGAATCAGGCGAGGATGTTTGGGGTCGTGGATGCAGGGGCCGAGGTGCTGGCCGACATTCCGTCGTCTTTTTGAGCAACCTTCGCGAGCTCGGGCGTGCGGTACTTGAACACCAGAACAATGAGGGTGAGGCCCACGATTGCGGACACTGAGTTCGCAATGATGAGCGGAGTCGTATCGAACGCAATCCCGTACGCGAACCACAGGATGTAGCCAATGAGGAGAATAAACATCCAGCTGAGCGACACCTGCGAGGAATCTCGAGTCTGGAGGATCAACCTGATCTGGAGGACCGGCGCAAGAGCCATGACGAGACCCCAGACGGTGGTTGCGACCGTCAGGAAAGTAGACACAGATCCGCCTAAGAAATGTAGGGAACAGGGGGAGAAACAAGCATCAGTATGAGCCATGTATTCACAAATGGGAAGTAGCTGCTTTGTGGGTGAGATGACCGGCACGTGAACAACAAGTTTCTGGCGCAAAGTTGCGGGAGAAAGCGTCAGCAACAGGCTGAGTCGTCTTCGTGATCGGTCGGCAAATTCCGCGAGGTCCAGCACGAACTCGCCGGAGTGGGCTTTGCGGCGAGGAAGTGGTTTCCGGTGATGCGTGGGGGAGAATCCAGCTGTTTGAAGTGACGAATAAACAGCCCAGCTATAGCGCCTAGAAACTCTGGGCTTTAGCTGGGCATTGCGGGGGAACCCCGGCGGGTCTACATCAGCTCTTTAACTTTGACGAGGTGCTCTCGGACAGCCTTCGTTCGACGCTTCTTACCAAACGTGCGCAGAACCGCAGCCTCAAGTTCGCGATCGCTCATTTCCGGATGTTTGGCTTTAATGAATTTTGCGGCATTGAGAATCTCAATGGGACTGATGTAAAGGAAAAAGCGCCTAACCGTGCTGTCGTTGGGACGGAATTCCGACCACGTGTTTGGGTCCAGGTCGCGCGGCCATACAAAGTTGTCTTCGTCGATGTACAGACCTGCGCGACGGAACTGCCGAACAAGTGATTTCGCACGGCTCTTACTTAGCTTCTTGAGGTCGAATGAACGGGCCGTTAGCCGCGCTAGCCGCTCGACATGCACTGGACCTTCGAACGAGGCGATCTCGTTCACGACCGGACGCACGCTTTCCTTTGAACCAGTTGAGCGAAGATCGTAAAGAACGTCCTTTTCTCCTACTGGAACAACTTCCCAGGGCTCGTATGGGAGTCGCTTGAGCCCGAGTATCTGATCATCAGGATCCTCCGGTGCTTGCTCGAGTACCTCAGGGTCGGGCTCAATCTTGCCCTTTTCGTTTCCGTCGGAAGGATCGTCATCGTAGTCAGTTGTTGGTTCCAGTACCGCGGCCTTCTCAGCTGAATCCTCGGAAACACCCTCTTGCTCGGCGAGCGCGACAAGAGCTTCGCGCCGAATCCGGCGTAACTCGGTTAGGCCCTCGTCATCATTGAAGTACAGGAGCAGTTCAACCGACGCATCGGCGGCACGGTAGGCATCCCGGACGGTAAGAACCTCATTGTGTGCGCTAGCGTTGCGATAGATCTTTAGCTTATTGGCGGTCGAGCTAACGAACCGTGCGCCATTATCAAAGGGATACCCCAAGTCGCCAAGTCGTTGCGACAAAACTCTAGCTGCGCTTGTAGATCACTTGTCCGATATCGGTGCGACCGTTCGCTCCCCTTTTTCCCCATCGAGGATCTCAAGGATCTTTGTCCACGGAAGGCCCCCGAGATATGGCTTTAGCTTGGCGGCAATGATCGGTTCTAGGCGTACGGAAAGGTGATCGAGTGTTTCTTTGACGGACAGTGAGGGCTTGAAATTCATCGTTGAATAACCATGGCTTCTATATTGGTCCTGCTGAGAGTCGAGCATTATCTATCCCTAGCGCTTCTTTGTATGGCCCTTATTCTTGTTATGAATGCTGGCTAAAACTGGCCAAAAGTCCTGTTTCAGGTCCTGGCGCTACCGTCATAGCAAAAACTAAAGCCCCGACATCGTCGGGGCTAGAGTGGGCGATACAGGGTTCGAACCAGTGACCTCCTCGGTGTGAACGAGGCGCTCTACCACTGAGCTAATCGCCCGTGAACCTCTTCGGGTTCGCGATTTGAACCTTATCGAACTTAGTTTGTCCGCGCCAAGTAAACACTCGGTAAAGTGGCTGAAAACTTCGTGATGCTTCCTACACTTTGCCAGTTGGACATTCGGACAGGATCCTGGCTATATTTATTGAGCACCGCCGGGAAGCCGGAAAGGTAACGCGGACGTAGCTCAGTTGGTAGAGCATCACCTTGCCAAGGTGAGGGTCGCGGGTTCGAATCCCGTCGTCCGCTCCGGGAAGCCTGAAAAGGTTTCACACGGTGGGTTGGCCGAGAGGCGAGGCAACGGCCTGCAAAGCCGTGTACACGGGTTCGAATCCCGTACCCACCTCGCAAGCGAGGGCGATTGGCGCAGCGGTAGCGCGCTTCCCTGACACGGAAGAGGTCACTGGTTCGAACCCAGTATCGCCCACCAGACAGGGCCCGAGAGAGATCTCGGGCCCTGAAGTGTTTCCGGAAGCTTTGCGGGCGGTCAGGGTTGGTTGACAACAGAGTGCGCCCCAGCATCCGATAGGTAGACAGCAGGATCTGCATACGGTGCGGCGGAACAGGTGACGTAAGGCTGTTCCACCGCACCGTTGTTTTCTCTTAGGGCAGGTGACTGGCGACTAAGAGAAGCTCTGCTGACCTACTCTTCTAGGGTTGAGAGGTCGCCTTCGTCTTGGCCGAGTGCGCGTGCTCGAAGGACACGCCGCATGATCTTGCCGGAACGGGTCTTGGGGAGCGTGTTGACGAACTCGATTTCATCGGGTTTAGCGATGGGGGAGAGGTGGCTGGAGACGTGTGCTCGTAGCTCCTCGGTGAGTTCCCTGCTTCCCGCATACCCCTGATTGAGGACAACGAAGGAATGGATGGCGTTGCCTTTGACTTCGTGGGGGAGGCCGATGGCGGCTGATTCGGAGACTGCGGAGTGGGAGTTGATGGCGGCTTCGACCTCTGCGGTGCCGAGACGGTGTCCTGAGACTTTAATGACGTCGTCGGTGCGGCCAATGACCCAGAAGTATCCGTCCTCGTCACGTTTGGCAGCGTCCCCTGTCATGTACCGGCCCGGGTAGGTGGACCAGTAGGTGTCGACGAAGCGCTGCTCGTCGTTGTACAGGGTCCGTGCCATGGCGGGCCAGGGATTCTTGAGGGTAAGGAAGCCTTCCTGCCCGTCCGGTACGGAGTTGCCGTGTTCGTCAAGGATCTCAGCAACCTGTCCGAAGACTGCCCGGCCTGCGGAACCGGGCTTTTGCGGCATGGAGGGGACGCCGGTGATCTGGAACATCCCGGTTTCTGTCTGCCACCAGGTATCCATGAGGGGTGCTTTGCCGCCGCCAACTACGCTGTGGAACCAGTGCCAGGCTGCCGGGTTGATGGGTTCGCCAACGGAACCAATGAGACGAAGCGATGACAGGTCGTGGCGGGTTGCCCAAGCGTCACCGAAGCGCATGAGGGAACGGATGGCGGTGGGTGCCGTATAGAAGGTCGTGATGCCGTAGTGCTCGATAAGTTTCCACCAGCGGTCCGGGTGCGGGAAGGTGGGGCCGCCCTCGTACATGAAGGTCGTGGCGCCATTCAATAATGGGCCGTACACGAGGTAGGAGTGCCCGGTTACCCACCCGGCATCGGCCGTGCACCAGAACCTGTCGTCCTCTTGGATATCGAATGTGTTCTTCAGTGTCGTGTAGGTGCCGACCATGTACCCGCCGTGCGTGTGCAGGATAGCCTTGGGCTTACCCGTGGAGCCAGACGTGTAAAGAATGTAGAGCGGATCTTCAGCATCCACCTGCACGGTCTCGCATCGCCCGCGTGCGATCGGCAGGTTCTCCAGATCGTGATACCAGTGATCCCTCGTCGGATCCATGTGCACCTCGGTGCCCGTGCGCTTCACGACAATGACGTTTTCGACCGTGGGGGAGAACTTAACGGCCTCGTCGACAATGTCCTTGAGGGGGAACACGTTCCCGTTAATCCACGAACCGTCGGCCGTAATGACGAGCTTAGATTCGGAGTCATCAATGCGGGAGGACAGAGCATCCGAGGAGAAACCGGCGAACACGACCGAGTGCACGGCACCGAGCTTTGCGCAGGCCAACATCGCGAAGAACACTTCGGGAATTCGGGGCAGGTAGATCGTGACCCGATCGCCCTTACGTACACCCATGGCCTTCAAAATATTCGCCATCTTCTCAACATCGCGGTTGAGAGAGAAGTACGAGAAGGTGCGAACTTCCTTACCGTCCTCAGACTCCCAGATCAGAGCAAGCTTGTTCTTATGCGGCCCGGTGATATGACGGTCGACAGCGTTCGTCACAATGTTGGTCTTGCCACCAACAAACCACTTGTAGAACGGCGCATTCGAATCGTCGAGAACCGCCTCCCACGGCTGCGACCACTCCAGTTCGGAAGCCTGCTCCTCCCAATAGGCCAGAGGATCCGCAGCAGCTCGCTTCTCAATCTCTTGCCAGTCCTCTGCCCACGAACCAGCAGAGGCCTCGGGTGACGGCTCAAAGATAAAGCGCTCGGATGAAGTCGACATATATTTCCCTTCCCTAGTTGTGCACCAGGATGCCAGAAACCGTGAGCCATGTCTCAGCAATTCCCAAACTTGTCTGATGAGTGGGTGAACGTCCATCCGCGACAAGCCCATAGCCCGCGACAAAAACACCAGCATTGAGTGGAAGATTGAGGGGGCTAGGTAAGGACAAGACTGTGCTTACAGACAGCAACAAGCTCCCGCGTAACGGGCGCCCCAAATTGACCGCTCAATAGCAACAACCAGTCATCGAAGTACTGCCTGCGACATCATGCCCGGCTAGGCCGCGGTTAGGCATCGACGTCGGTTCGAACAGCGAGTGGGGACAGGACCACCGATACCATGACCACCGCTACCTGGAACACGTGCACAACCGAGCTATCGGCGCCCCCGGCTGAGTGAAACCTGGGCACATGGGTATGATGTCTGCGTGCGCACCGTCGTATGTGCGCACAGAACCGAATGGAGTAGAACCGTGCCCAATCTCGTGATCGACGGCTCGCAGATCGACATCTCAGAACCGACGACCGGCCTCACCCACTTCAGCAAGCAGAGGAACATCATCGCCCTGCGTGTCAACGGAGATCTCAAGGATCTCGACACGGACCTGACTACGCTCCCCGAAGGAGCCACGGTCGAAGGCGTTGATATCGCTGAAGAGGACGGGCTCAACATCCTCCGCCACTCCGCCACCCACGTGCTCGCCCAAGCCGTCCAGCAGATCAACCCGGACGTCAACCTCGGCATTGGCCCCTTCATTACCGACGGCTTCTACTACGACTTCGGCAACATCGAACCCGTCACCCCCGAAGATCTGAAGGCGATCGAAAAGATCATGAAGCAGATCGTCAAGGAAGGCCAGTCCTTCAAACGCCGCGTCGTCACCGAAGACGAAGCCCGCGAAGAACTCGCAGACCAGCCCTACAAAATCGAACTGCTCGGCATCAAGGGCGGCACCGACGCGGAAGACACCGCAGAAGGCGCCTCCGTCGAGGTCGGCGGCGACGAACTCACCATCTACGACAACGTCCGCCGCAACGGCGACATCGCCTGGAAAGACCTCTGCCGTGGCCCCCACGTGCCCACCACCAAGATCCTCGGCAACGCCTTCGCCCTCACCAGGTCCTCAGCAGCCTACTGGCGCGGCGACCAAAACAACGACGGCCTCCAGCGCATCTACGGCACCGCATGGCCGACCAAGGACGAACTCGTCGCCTATCAGACGCGTATCGAAGAAGCCCAGAAACGCGACCACCGCAAACTTGGCACCGAACTCGACCTGTTCTCCTTCCCCGACGAAATCGGCTCCGGCCTGCCTGTCTTCCACCCCAAGGGCGAAATGGTCCGCATGGTCATGGAAGACTACTCCCGCAAACGCCACCTCGAAGCCGGATACTCCTTCGTCCACACCCCGCACATCACCAAGAAGAACCTCTTCGAAACCTCCAAGCACCTCGAATGGTATGCCGACGGCATGTACCCCCCGATGCACATGGACGAAGAAGTAGACGCGGACGGCAACATCACCAAGCAGGGCCAGGACTACTACCTCAAGCCCATGAACTGCCCCATGCACAACCTGATCTTCCGCTCCCGCGGACGCTCCTACCGCGAACTCCCGCTCCGCCTCTTCGAGTTCGGAACCGTCTACCGCTACGAAAAGTCCGGCGTCGTCCACGGCCTGACCCGCGCTCGCGGTTTTACTCAGGACGATGCTCATATCTACACGACTCGTGAGCAGATGAAGGAGGAGCTGGCCCGCCTGCTCACCTTCGTTCTTGACCTGCTGAAGGATTACGGCATGGACGACTTCTATCTGGAGCTGTCCACCCGCGATCCCGAGAAGTCGGTGGGTGATGAGCAGACCTGGGAGGAAGCAACCCGCACCCTCGCGGAGGTTGCCCACGACACCGGCCTCCAGCTCGTTGACGACCCGGGCGGTGCGGCCTTCTACGGCCCGAAGATCTCAGTCCAGGCAAAGGACGCTCTCGGGCGCACCTGGCAGCTGTCGACGATCCAGCTGGACTTCTTCGAGCCGGACCTGTTCGAGCTTGAATACACGGCCCCCGACGGCTCTCGTCAGCGCCCCGTCATGATCCACCGCGCTCTGTTCGGCTCAATCGAACGCTTCTTCGGCGTTCTCGTTGAGCACTATGCCGGAGCTTTCCCGGCCTGGCTGGCACCCGTCCAGGTCACCTGTATCCCGGTTGCTGAGGCCTTCGAAGGCTACCTTGAAGGCGTTGCCGACAAGCTGCGCGCCGAAGGTATCCGCGTCGAGATTGACCGGAGCGACGATCGGTTCGGTAAGAAGATCCGCAATGCCGCTAAGGAGAAGGTGCCCTTCGTCCTCATCGCAGGTGGCGAGGACGCGGAGAGCGGGGCCGTTTCGTTCCGCTACCGTGACGGTTCCCAGAACAACGGGGTGCCGATCGACGAGGCCGTGGCGGAGATTGTCCGCCAGGTCAACGAACGCGTCAACCAGTAGGAGAAGCGATGCTCAGCAGGTCGGGACGCCCGCTCTTCCAGATGCTGTTCGGCCCGGTCGCACGGCTGTTCGTGCGCCTGGGGATCAGCGCCGATGCCGTGACGATTGCGGGCACGATCGCCTCTTGCACGGTGGCCCTCTGGCTCATCCCTACCGACCACCTGACGGTGGCGGCGTGGACGATCTTTGCGGTTGTTATCTTCGACAATCTTGACGGTCAAATCGCGAGGCTCACGGGAACCTCCTCGAAGTGGGGTGCGTTCCTCGACTCGACAATGGACAGGTTTGCCGATGGTGCGATCTTCCTCGCGGTCGCCATCTGGTCGATCCTCCACGCCGACGAGTCGCTAGCCAACTGGACGGCGCTTGGTGCCGTTGTTGCCCTTCTCATGGGAGCTGTCGTTCCCTACGCGAAGGCGCGAGCTGAGTCCCTTGGCTTCACCGCTAACATTGGCCTCGCCGAGCGTGCTGACCGGCTGACCGTGATCCTCGTCGGTGTGTTCTTTGTTGGGCTCGAATGGGGCGACTGGTGGCTCACGGTAGCGACCTGGCTACTTGTCGCCGCCTCCTTCTTCACCGTTATCCAGCGCATGGTAACGGTGTACAAGCAGGCGAAGGCCGAGCCGGGCGAGTCGCAGGCGGAGACCGCCTAATGGACGTGTACTCGCTTTTTAAGAGGGCCGAGGCGTTCGTCGCAAAGGCACCCGAGCCAGTCGGTAGGGGACTTTTCGATGCTGTCGGTGTAGCCGCAGCGCTCGCAAACATCAAGGGCGTCAAGCAGCTGAAGAAGAACTATCGGCGAATCGACCCGGGCCTGTCCGGCCTGAAGCTCACCGGCGCCGCTATCGCAGGTATGCGGAACTATATGCGCTACTACTACGAGATGTTCCGCGCCACCCAAATGTCCGGGGAAGAACTAAACCACCGGGTCGTTCTTGAGCCGGATGGCTACCTTCGGGCTGAGTTCGCGGGCGGCAACTCGGTTCCCGCGGCTCTCATGCACACGGGTAACTGGGATCTGGCCGGTGCGTGGGCGGAAAAGCACCTCGCTCACGTTGTCACGGTCGCGGAGAACCTCGGGGATCCCCGCATGGCGCAGGGCTTCATCGACTACCGCACGGGGCTAGGCATGACGATCTATCTTGCCGTGCCCGGCACAAACGTTTTCGAAAGCCTCGTGGAGGAAGCATCCGAGCCGGTTCTCCTGCCACTACTTGCTGACAGGGACCTCACGGCATCCGGCGTGGAGACCACGTTGCTTGGCCACAACCTCATGCTGGCTCCCGGGCCCGCCCTGCTGGCGGTCAAGACGGGACGTCCCTTTGTGCCCCTCATGATGAGGCACATCAAAGATCGGAAGGCCGCGAAGCGCCCGGGCGGAACGAAGTGGGTTACCCACATTGATGTTTTCCCTCCGATTGCTCCCACTGCCGGCCCCGATGCGTCCCGCGAAGAGCGGGAAGCAGATGTGGCACGGATGTGCCAGGAATGGATGGACTCCATTTCGGACTGGATGAAGGAACACTACGTGCATTGGCACATGCTCCAGAAGGTCTACGTGGATGACCTGGACATGGCACGATTGAGAGCACGACGAGCGGAGACAGAGTGAAGATTGGCATCGCATGCCCATATTCGTGGGATGTTCCTGGCGGCGTCCAGTTTCATATCCGTGACCTTGCGGAAGAACTGATTAGCCGCGGACATACCGTGTCCGTCATTGCGCCCGCCACGGAGGGCACGGAACTCCCCGACTTTGTTGTGCCCACGGGCGCCGCGATCCCGATCCCTTACAACGGCTCCGTTGCACGCCTCGCCTTCGGCCCCCGCGTCAACTGGCAGGTTCGCAAGTGGCTGCAGACCAATCAGTTCGATGTGCTGCACGTACATGAGCCCTTTGTTCCCTCGCTGGCGATGTTGGCTCTTATGAGCGCGGAATGTCCCGTTGTTTCTACATCCCATACGGCGATGGACCGCTCGAAGTTCCTGTCGATCGCTTCCCCGCTCCTCGTTCCGGTACTGGAGAAGACCCGGGCCCGGATCGCCGTCTCGGAAGAGGCACGCAGGACGGCCGTCGAGCACCTGGGTGGCGATGCGTACGTGATTCCGAACGGCGTCAGCGTCAAAAACTTCACGGTGTCCGGTAAGGATCCCCGCTTCACGGGAACCCCGGACAGCCCGACGATTGGTTTCCTGGGCAGGATCGACGAGCCACGCAAGGGACTGCCAATCCTTTCAGGCGCCGTTGCCGAGGTTCTCGCGGCCTATCCGAAGGCCCGGTTCTTCGTGGCCGGACGCGGCGACAATTCGAAGGCGCTCGAAATCCTGGGTGACAACGCTGTAGCGGTCACCTTCCTTGGGTCTGTCTCCGAGGAAGACAAGGCGGCCCTGCTATCGTCTGTCGACATCTATGTGGCACCCCAGACCGGAGGTGAATCGTTCGGAATCGTTCTCATCGAGGCAATGAGTTCCGGTTCCTTCGTTGTCTCCTCCGATATCCCTGCCTTCCAGGCGGTCCTCGACCACGGCACCTATGGAGACCATTTCCGTAGCGAACATCCCGAGGACCTGGCCCGCGTCATCATCAAGGCCCTGGGCGAGCCCGAAAGGCGGGCAGCCACGATCGAGTCTGCCAAGCAAGCCGCGTGGCGATACGACTGGTCGACCGTTGCCTCTCAGATTCTTTCCGTCTATTCCATCGCGGTGAACACCGCCGGCAAGAGAGTAGCGGGGTGGGGCAAGTGAACTGGCCCGTTTTCTTCATCGTCCTCGTCGCCGTGATCCTCGTGATCCTCGGCCTTATCTGGATCATTAACGCCCGCCGACTCGACCGCCTGCACCGCACCGTCATCCAGTCCCGTCTCACCCTCAACGAGGCACTCACGCACCGCGCAGCGGCAGCCTCCGACTTCTCATCGTCAGGTGCGCTCGACGTTGCGGGAGCGATCCTGCTGGCGGACGCCTCGCAGCAGTCGATCTCCCAGGCCCACGTGCCGCTCTCGGACGATGGTTTGGAAGATGGTCCCGGACACCGCCGTCCCACCCGGCAAGCAGATGAGGATCGTCTCACGACAGAATCGAATCTTTCCCGCACGCTCCGGCTTGTCCTCGACGGCCTGGAAGAGGGTGAACTGACCGAGGAACAGAAGAGACTCCTCGATGAGCTCACCGAGGCCCGCGAGAATGTCCGCCTTGCCAGAAGATTCCACAACGCCTTCGTTGACCAGGCGCGCCGCCTGCGCTCCAACGCTTTCGTCCGCGTCACTCGTAGCGCTGGCGGGGCACCCATGCCCATGCCGGTCGACATGGACGACGTTTAGGATCCCAGTTTCACCCCATCCCTCACCGTTGGCTCGTTGACGTTCAGCGAATCAGCTTAAGGGTTGCAGAAGCTGACGTGGTCCTCGTTAACGTTAGGCGGGCGGTCAGGCTTATTCCCGGTCCTGGGGCAGTACGCTGCAACAATTTCCACGTTGGTCGTGTCGGAGTGATCTGGTGAGTGTTGCCCAGGGGAAGACTTCCCCTGTCGGTTGCGTACGGAGGCGTCCGTTTTGGTTACTCTTGAGGCATGTCGCAGCCCTACCAGCAGTATCCGCCTAACCAGCGATATCAGCAGGCTCCCAATCAGCAGCGGTACTATCCGCCACAGGGTCAGCCCTACTCTCGATCGCACGAGCGGCCCTGGGTCCCGTCCCAGAACCCGCAACAGGTTCCCACCTATATGCCGTGGAAGCTGCCGCCCCGGCATTCGCCCGTTTTCTACGTCATGGTAGCCGCACTTGCCTTCCTCGGCGTCCTGGGCTTCATCATGGTTCTGCCCATGCTCACGGAGAGCGCTGGAAACGCCGGTGCGATATCCGCGGGGATTGTCGCTCTCATTCCGGTCGTTGTCGTCAGCGCGCTGGTGTGGTGGATCGACTCCTGGGAGCCGGAGCCGAAATGGCTCATGGTGGCAATGTTCCTCTGGGGCGGCGGCGTGGCGGTCGCAATTTCCGCATGGCTCAACACCGCGTGGGGTGAGGCCATGTGGCGGTCGTCAGGTAGCCCGATCAAGGGCGAGATCTGGTCGGCGATCGTCTCGGCTCCGATCGTTGAGGAAGCCGCCAAGGGGCTCGGCGTCGTCCTGCTCTTCGTGTTCTTTAAGAAGAACTTCAACGGCCCCATTGATGGCATTTGCTACGGCGCCATGTCGGGACTGGGTTTTGCCTTCACCGAGAACATTCTCTACTTCACTCGGTTCTACGACGACCTGAGCGAGATCGCTCTGCTGCGCTTCTCCTCCCCGCTCCTGCACCCGCTGTGCACCGCCTGCATCGGAATGTTCCTTGGCTTCGCGGTCTACGCGAAGTCGAGATGGATGGCGTTGCCGCTACTCGTTCCCGGTTTCCTTATCGGCGCCTCCATCCACTTCATGCACAACGGGTGGGCGACCATCACCGACGTCAACGTGGTCCTGACCGGCGAGGGCTCCATGGGCTTCAACTACTTCGCGGTGCAAATACCGTCCTACATAGCTGCCCTGATATTGGTTCTCTGGTTCCGGAAGGAAGAAGAAATGATTATCCAAGAACGCCTGGGGGAGTACCAGCGGGCGGGCTGGCTGGCAGTGCACGAGGTGGACATGATGGGAAGCCTCGAGGGCAGGCGGAAGGCCCGTGCCTGGGCCAAGTCCCGAGGCCCACTCGCGCTCAACGGGATGAAACGGTTCCAGGAAGAAACCGCGCACCTGGCGCTCAACCGGCAGCGCGCCGCCCTGCAAACCATGACCGTGCCCAGAGCGCAGCGGGAGGAAGCCCGCACTCTCAACTCGATCGGAAGAGCACGCGAGATGTTCATGGCGGGAGTACGTTGAGGCAGACAAGGATGGGGATTCGATGAGCGGGGACGACGAGTGGACGCCCGGCCCTGATGGGATCCTTGAGCGGAACGCGGCCCGGGTTGTCCCGATCGATGAGGAGGGCCGCATCTTCCTCATTCGCGGGCACGACACCGAAGATCCCAATCATTCGTGGTGGTTCACGGTTGGCGGGGGGATTGATCCCGGGGAGGATCCTGTCGACGGCGCGGCCCGCGAGCTGTATGAGGAGACCGGATTGGCGGTTGATCCTGACCGCCTTGTCGGCCCGGTTCTTCAAAGGAGCGCCGTCTTTCGTTTCACGTTCCACCTGCGTAGGCAATACGAGAGGTTTTATCTTCTCCATGTGAGCAACAGCGAGGCTGAGAGCATCTCGCTATGGAACCAGGACTACTTAACCGAGCTTGAGAAGGAAGTTCTCGACGAGGTTGCCTGGTGGCGAGTCGACGAGATCGAGAACGCCCAGCAAACCGGTGTTGCCATCTATCCGGAAGGCATTGCTCAGCTTGCCAAGGGATGGTTCGAGGGCTGGGACGGCTCGCTTACGGTCATCGAGGACGCCTAAGAGTCAGGTAAAGGGATACACTGGGTCGGTAATCCAATCTGTTAGGAGTTATCACCCGTGGCGGGACATTCAAAGTGGGCAACCACCAAGCACAAGAAGGCCGCGCTCGACGCTAAGCGTGGCAAACTCTTTGCGCGCCTCATCAAGAACATCGAGGTGGCCGGGAGGACCGGTGGCCCCGATCCCGCCGGTAACCCGACGCTCTACGACGCAATCCAGAAGGCCAAGAAGAACTCCGTTCCGGCCGACAACATTGACCGCGCACTTAAGCGCGCCTCCGGTGAGGGCGAAGACGGCGTCCAGTACGAGTCGATCATGTACGAGGGCTACGCCTCCGGTGGCGTTGCTATCCTCATCGAGTGCCTGACCGACAACCGCAACCGTGCAGCCTCCGAGCTCCGCGTTGCCCTCACCCGCAACGGCGGCACGCTTGCCGACCCGGGCTCCGTTGCCTACCTGTTTGCTCGCAAGGGAGTCGTCGAGGTCTCGAAGACCGATGACGTCACCGAGGACGACATTCTTATGGCGGTGCTGGATGCAGGCGCTGACGAGGTCAACGACGAGGGCGAAACCTACGAGATTGTGTCCGAACCGAATGACGTGGTTGCCGTCCGCACTGCCCTTCAGGAGGCCGGATACGACTACGATTCCGCGGAAGTCCAGTTTGTGCCCTCGATGAAGGTTGAGGTCAACAAGGAAGACGCCGAGAAGGTCATGAAGGTCATCGACGCCGTGGAAGACCTTGACGACGTTCAGAACGTTTACTCGAACGTTGATATCCCGGATGACGTTCTGGCTCAGATGAACGAGGACTGATGTCCGCAGGAGCACTCTGCGTGCTCGTTGCCGCGGTGATTCTCGGCGGGACCCTGCAGCGGGTATCGGGTATGGGAATGGGACTCGTCCTATCCCCGGTGCTCGCCCTCCTGCTTGGCCCAGCCACCGGCGTCACGGTGACAAACATGACGACGGTCATGAGCGCCCTACTCATAGGATTTGTGCTCAGGGCCGGAATCGACTGGAAACGGTTCGGCATCATCGCGCCCTCTGCCCTCCTGGGAGCAATCCCCGGAGGGCAGCTCGTTCGCGAACTCGACGGCAACTGGCTATCCGTCATGGTCGGTGCACTTCTTCTCCTTGCCCTGCTCGTCACCGTCGGTGCGGGCAAACTCAGGGGCCTGCCGCACCTCACCAATCCTGCGTGGCTTGTTCCCTTTGCGGCCCTTGGCGCATTTCTAAACACGGTCTCCGGAGTCGCCGCACCGGCCCTGGTCATCTACGCGCTCCTGTCGCGCTGGGACCAGCGTTCCTTCCAGGCCACGCTCCAACCCGTCTTCCTGCTGTTCGGTGCGCTGTCCGTCGCCGTCAAAGTCCTCATCGGAGCCACCCCGCTCAGCGTCCTACCGGACCCCTGGATTCTTCTCGTGATTCTTGCGGGAGTCCTGGTCGCAATCGCGATCGGAGGGCAACTCTCGAAGCGTGTGAGTCCACAGAAGGCCCGTGCCGCTGCCATCCTCGTCGCCGGTGCCGGAGCCGTGTCGGCCCTCATCCGCGGGCTCATCGGTGCGCTAGGTTAGTTCCGGAGGAACCATGAGAATCTTGGGAGTAGACCCCGGCCTCACCCGCTGCGGTATCGGAGTCATCGATGCATCGGGAGCCCGGCAGGTCAGCTACGTTGACGTCGCCGTTGTTCGGTCAACCGCCGACACAGCGCCGCACCGCAGGCTCGAAATCATCGCCGACGGCATCGACGAGATGATGAAAAAGCACGGCCCCGACGTTGTTGCTGTTGAGCGCATGTTCGCCGAGGACAACGTTCGTTCGATCATCGGCACCGCCCAGGTCGCCGGCGTCGCCATGCTTGCCGCCTCTCGCGCGAAGCTTCCCCTCGCCCTTCACTCACCTTCCGAGGTCAAGGCCGCCGTGACGGGAGACGGCAGGGCTGAGAAGAAGGCCGTTCAGCTCATGGTGCAGCGCATCCTCCGGCTTAACGCACCACCGAGGCCCGCCGATGCTGCGGACGCCCTTGCCCTTGCCATCACCCACGCATGGCGCGGGGGAGCGATATCGCGGAATGAAACGGCCGAGGGCGCTCAGCACGGTGGAGCGATGATGCCGGGAGTCCCCGGTGAGGGCATGACGGCCGCCCAGCGTGCCTGGGCCGAAGGTGAGCGTTCACGACGCATGTCCGGCATCGTTGCACAACAGATGGCGGGGCGTGCACGCGAAAAGCGCGGCCGCTGATAGTATTGGAACAATTGTTCGATTCCAGGGAGGTTACATGATCTCGCTCGTCAGGGGTACGGTCCTGAAGACCACGGCAAGTACCGCGATCATCGATGTCGGGGGCATTGGCTTCTCGGTCATTGCGACCCCAACAACACTGTCGGAGCTGAGGGTGGGGCAAGAGGGCACCATCTATACGTCCTTCGTCGTCCGCGAAGAATCGATGACTCTCTACGGCTTTGCGGATGAGGACGAGCGGAACACCTTCGAGATTCTCACCACGGTCTCCGGCATTGGCCCGAAGATTGGTTTGGCCGTGCTTTCGGTCCACACTCCCGACATACTTCGTTCAATCGTCGAGCGGAAAGATATCCCCGGGTTGACCCAGGTTCCCGGCATTGGTCAGAAGGGTGCTCAGCGCATTCTTCTTGAACTGGGTAACAAGCTTGGGCCCGCCACCTCCCAGGTGGAGGCCGTGGCCCCGGCGTCGGCTTCCGCCGACGTGGTCGCAGCTCTCGTTGGTCTGGGCTGGAACGAGGATGTGGCCGCGCGCACGGTTTCGGATGTGGAAGCTGAGCATGGCGCGATGCCGGTGTCGCAGACGCTTCGCGTTGCGTTGCAGAAGCTGGGCGGTAAGCGATGAGCGAGGACTACTCGATCACCGACGCCGAAGCACCTGCCACCGAACGTGCCGCAGAGGCGGCTCTGCGCCCCAAAGTTCTTGACGAGTTTGTTGGCCAGGAAGTTGTCCGCACCCAGCTGTCGCTCGTCCTTCAAGCCGCCATTGCCCGCGGGGCAACTCCCGACCACGTTTTGCTGTCAGGTCCGCCCGGCCTTGGTAAGACAACACTCGCAATGATCATTGCCGCCGAGGTTGGTGGAGCTCTCCGGCTGACCTCGGGCCCCGCGATTCAGCACGCTGGCGATCTGGCGGCCGTGCTGTCCTCCCTCCAGGAGGGCGATGTTCTCTTCATCGACGAGATCCACCGTCTGGCCCGGCCCGCGGAGGAGATGCTCTACCTGGCCATGGAGGACTTTCGCGTTGACGTCATGGTCGGTAAAGGTCCGGGTGCGACGTCGATTCCGCTTCCCCTGCCGCCGTTCACGGTCGTCGGTGCGACCACCCGAGCGGGCCTCCTCCCGGCTCCGCTGCGGGATCGCTTTGGTTTTACGGGGCACCTCGAGTTCTACTCGGCGGATGAGCTGGCCCAGGTTGTTACTCGATCGGCGCTACTGCTCGAAGCCGATCTAACGCAGGATGCGGCGCACGAGTTGGCGAGCCGTTCGCGCGGCACGCCGCGTATTGCTAACCGTCTGCTCCGCCGCGTCCAGGACTGGGCTCAGATTAAAGGCACCGGCGTTCTCGACCTGTCGGCCGCGAAGGCGGCCCTCGAGGTTTTCGAGGTTGATGATCTCGGTTTGGACCGCCTCGACCGAGCCGTTCTGGAGCTGGTGTGCACGAGATTCGGCGGCGGACCTGTGGGATTGACCACCCTGGCGATCTCTGTGGGAGAGGAACCGGAGACCGTTGAGTCGGTTGCCGAACCCTTCCTAGTCCGCGAGGGACTGCTGGTTCGTACACCCCGGGGGAGGGCCGCAACCCCCGCCGCTTTCAAGCACCTGGGACTGCAGCCACCGGAAAACACTCTCTTCGATCCCTGAGCTTTCTGCCGTATACTCTGGTCTGATCGTCACGTGAAAGAGAGTCCCCGTGGAATTTATTATTCTCATGGTCGTATTCGGCGGTTTCATGATCCTCATGAGCCGTTCGAGCAAGAAGATGCAGGCCAAGGCAGCTGAGCAGCGCGAGTCCGCACTCGTTGTCGGCAACACCGTCGTTACCCAGACGGGCATGATCGGTCAGATCGTCGATATCGACGGTGGCGTTGTCACCCTCGAGTCTGCATCGGGCGACGAAACCCAGTGGCTCTCGAACGCCATCAACTCCGTCATCGAGCCCCCGTACGAGCACACGTACGCCGAGGACGACTCCGATGATGAGGATGCCGAGTCCGGCTTTGACGGGCTGAGCCCGCGCGACTCGGATCTCGACCGGCCCTCTGATCGGTAGATGAGTTCCACTGAAGAGGCGACCGAACGGTCGCCTCGAACGCGTTTAATCGTTTTCTTCCTCCTCGTTCTCACCCTCGTGGCATCCCTTGTTGCCGGAACGGTGACGACAAAGGAGTCCCGCTGGTCTCCGGACCTCGCCCTCGACCTGGAGGGCGGCACCCAGATCATTCTGTCCCCGGTCGTGGAACCCGGCTACGAGATAACCTCCGAGGACATCGCGCAGGCAATTGAGATCATTCGCCAGCGCGTCGATGCCTCCGGCGTTGCCGAAGCTGAGATCACATCGCAGGGCGGTTCCAACATCGTTGTTGGCCTCCCCGGTAACCCGAGTGAAGAGACCCTTGACCTGGTCCGTACGTCGGCCGTTCTGCGCCTGCGTCCCGTTATTGACTACACGGGCCAGGTTATGGCAAACCAGGGACTGACTCCCGTTTACTCGACCGACGGTTCCCCGCTGACTGACGACCAGATCGCCACAGCGAAAGCTATCGCCGACCTCAATGGCGACGGCGAGATCTCAACCGAGCCGACCACGGAGCCCGAATCCCCGTCGTCCGATGCGTGGATTACGGAAGATGTCCTCTACCAGGGATTGACAATCAACTGTCAGGCGGTGGACTCGCGTCTGCAGAACACCTACTCCGAGGCCGATATGCCGGTGGTGGCATGCGATCCCGAGACAGGTTCTTCCTACATTCTGGGCCCCACCGAGCTGGACGGTCAGGATCTCTCGGATGCTAACTCCGGTCCCCGCGTTAACGAACAGGGTGTCGCCGTCGGCGGCTTCCAGGTCAACCTCGAGTTCACGAGCGAGGGCGGTGACAAGTTCGGTGACGTCACCACGCGCCTTGCTGGCTTCCAGTACGGGACTGCGAAGAACCTCTTCGCCATCGTTCTCGACGGCTCGATCATTTCCGTGGCTTCTCTCAAAGAACCGATCCTCGGTGGATCGGCCTCGATCTCCGGAACATTTAACGCCGATCAGGCAGAGTCGCTGGCCAACCAGCTGTCGTTCGGCTCGCTGCCGCTGACGTTCGAGGTGCTCTCCGAGGAGCAGATCTCCGCAACCCTCGGCTCAGAGCAGCTCGTTAATTCGCTGATCGCTGGTGCGATCGGTGCGGTGCTTATCGTCTTTTACCTGCTCTGGCAGTACCACGGGCTGGGCGTTTTGGCGGTCACATCGATCATCATGGTGACCGGCACTTCCTATCTCCTCATCTCGCTTTTGTCGTGGACGATGGGGTACAGGTTGTCGCTCGCCGGCGTCGTCGGACTCATCATTTCTATCGGTATTTCCGCCGACTCGTTTATCGTCTATTTCGAGAGAATGCGAGACGAGATCCGCGAGGGCCGCACACTCAAGGGAGCGGTGGAGTACGGCTGGTCGAGGGCCCGGCAAACGATCCTCGTGTCAGACGCGGTCAACTTTATTGCAGCTGTCGTCCTGTACTTCCTGGCCGTTGGCGGTGTCCGCGGGTTCGCGTTCACGCTCGGCCTCACGACGGTTATCGATGTTATCGTCGTCATGCTGTTCACCTACCCGATGATGCAGCTCCTGGTCCGGACGAACTTCTTCGGCAACGGCCACCGCTGGTCCGGCATGTCAGCCGCGTCGCTCGAGGCCGACCCGGTGTACGCAGGACGCGGGCGCGTCCGTGACTCCGGTGTTTCCAAGAAGGAAGCCCGCGCGGCACGCAAGGCCAAAGTAGCATCAAAGGGATCAACCGAGGACGAGACTGTCGTGTCCGTTCTCGACCGGCCCGAGAAGTCTGTCAACAAGCGAGCGGGCAAATCCTCCACAAAGGCATCGCGGAAGACCGCAACCGAGGCTTCGAGGCAGTCGGCCTCTCAGGGTGCGGCATCGGCCTCGGACGTGACCACAGATTCGGCAGGAACACCGGATGCGGCAGTATCCAACGGGAGCAGCGCTGCTGGTTCGGCAACGGCGGCAGGGGATTCTGGCTCCGGTAAGCCGATGACACTCGCCCAGCGGAGAGCGGCTGAACGCCGCGCCGCGAAACGGGAGGAGAACTAATGTCCATGTACTCCCTTGGCAACAATCTCTACTCCGGTGAGAAGAGCTTCAACATCATCGGGAAGAGGAAGATCTGGTACTCGATCGCCCTTGTTTTCATTGCTCTCACCGCCCTGCTTTTGATCGTCAAGCCGATTAACTTCGGCATCGACTTCCGGGGTGGCTCGCAGTTCACGATCTCGGGGACCGCGAATTCCTCCCAGCAGGATGCGATCGACGTGGTCGCCGAGTACACCGGAGACGCCAACGTTCGAGTTTCCGAGGTGGGTTCCAACTCTATCCGCGTGCAGACAGCCGAACTGTCGAGCGAGGAAACCCAGGACGTTCGTGATGGTCTGGCTGAGGCCTACGGAGTCCCGCCTGAGGATGTTGCGTCAACCTTTATTGGCCCCACCTGGGGCGCCGACGTTTCCCAGCAGGCGCTTCAGTCGCTCGTTGTCTTCATTGTTCTCGTGAGCCTGGTCCTGTGGATCTACTTCCGAACGTGGACAATCGCGATTGGCGCGATCGGAGCACTGCTCCACGACCTTGCGATCACCGTGGGCGTCTATGTGGCTTCTGGTTTCGAGGTCACTCCAGCTACCGTTATTGGCCTGCTCACGATTCTTGGCTATTCCCTCTATGACACCGTTGTCGTGTTCGACAAGGTCCGCGAGAACACGAAGGGCTTTGCGGAGCAGACCGACTACACGTATGCGGAAGCAGCGAACCTGGCCGTTAACCAGACCCTGATCCGTTCCATCAACACATCCGTGACCGGACTCTTGCCCGTGGGCTCGATTCTTGTCATTGGCGTCCTATTCCAGGGAGCAGGAACGCTCCGGGACCTGTCACTCGCGCTATTTGTCGGTATGCTAGTTTCGGCAATTTCGTCAATCTTCATTGCGTCACCGCTTGCGGTGACGCTCGGAGAGCGCCAGGCGGACATCAAGGAGCACACCGAGAGTGTTCTGGCGGCTCGCGAGAAGGCCGCCTTAGTGAACGAAGTAAAAGAGAAGAAGGCATGACAGATAACCCGTTCCCCCAGGACATCGTGGAGCTCGTCCAGTCCCATATCCGCGAGGTCAACGACTTCCCGGCGCCGGGCGTCCTTTTCCAGGATGTCACGCCGCTGATCGCAGATCCGGTTGCCTTCAAGGCCCTTATCGACATCCTCGCCGACCGCTACCGCGGCAAGGTCGATGCGGTAGCCGGCCTCGAGTCTCGCGGATTCATCCTCGGCGCTCCACTGGCCGTGGCGCTCGGTGTTGGCATGCTGACCGTGCGCAAGGCGGGTCGCCTGCCCGGACCGGTTGTCGGAATCGACTACGACCTCGAGTACGGCTCGGCCCGCATGGAGCTCCAGCCGTTCACGGTCAATGATGGTGACCGCGTGCTCGTCATTGATGACGTCCTGGCAACGGGCGGCACCGCCAATGCTGCCTTCGAGCTTATCGAGGCCGCCGGCGGCCACGCTGATACCCTTTGCGTTCTCATGGAGATCGGTGCCCTTGGCGGTCGCGAGAGGCTTGCTGGCCGCACCGTGGATGCTGTCCTGACGTACTAATAGCGCAGCTATTCAAGAACTTTCCTCAGCCTGATCCCCGTTCACTGCGAACGGGGGTCAAGCGTTTCTTGAACAAGGTGATACGGGTATTGGAGCGCTCGCATGGCTTGCCCTCGTTCAGGGAATTCCCATGCCAGAAGGTCAGGGGTGAATCCCAGTGTGCCCTGCCATCGCGGGCGGGTAGCGGGAAGCGGGTCGGACGTGTCTTTGTGCTGGTCCCCGGTGAGAGCATCGGATGTACCGGAACTGAGGAGGAGAAGATCAATGTGTCCGCGTTCCAGCACTGCACGCACATGTTCCGGTAGATCTGAGGAGAAAACATGCCGACCCTCGCAGTTGGTTCAACGGGCGAGGTCTGTGCACTCTGAGTGCCGGGAACGGATTCAATACGGACGAGGGCGGCGACGCGACATATGACCCGAGCGGCTATAGATTGAGGTACTCTCACGGGCCGGTACCTTGCGGGAGATTATCCCCAAGCGCCAATGAGATCTGACACCTGACATGGTCATCGAGCATTCGGGCGAGGTCTCGGGTCGCACTGCTGTCAGGAGAGGGTGCTTCGACCGTCGCGAAGCTGCTCCGGTGCAATATCGTTGCGCTCCGGTGGAAATGGTCAAGCCATGATCCGCCTGTCCTCGGAATTCTCCACGATGATCGACGTCGCTTCTTAAGAAGCATTGACGATAAAGGAGAAATCGCTTGTTGCTACATCGATAGTTCTCGCATGTCTCATAGTGCCTGCTAGTTCTGATGGTCGGAGTGTGGCTGCATCTCAAGGATCGGCAGTGTTTTTCATCTCAGTTGCAAACAGCCGTACAATGATGGACATGGCGGAACCGGAAAGTGATGTTCCCCGCATCCGGTCGAGACTTGCTTGGCTGAGCGGGCGAAATCAGCATGTCCCGACGGCCCTGGAGCCGCTCATGGCGGCGATCGAAGGCCGCAATGTTGACCGCCAGAAAGTCATCCGGGCCTACCAGGTGGCCGAGCGTTGCCACCAGGGGCAGATGCGCAAGTCCGGCGAGCCTTACATCACGCACCCAATTGCGGTCGCAACGATACTAGCCGAGCTCGGCATGGACACGGATACGCTGGCGGCCGCCCTGCTACACGACACCGTTGAAGACACCGGCTATTCCCTTGACGAAGTACGTACCGAATTCGGGAACGACGTTGCGGTCCTTGTCGATGGTGTGACGAAGCTCGACAAGGTCGAATACGGCGAGGCCGCACAGGCGGAGACCGTCCGCAAGATGGTGATTGCGATGTCGAAGGACATTCGCGTTCTTCTCATAAAGCTTGGCGACCGTCTCCACAACGCGCGTACGTGGAAGTATGTCCCGTCTGCTTCGGCTCAGTCCAAGGCGCGCGAGACACTCGAGATCTATGCCCCGCTCGCGCACCGCCTGGGCATGAATTCGATCAAGTGGGAGCTCGAAGACCTGTCTTTTAAGACGCTCTACCCCGATGTGTACCGGGAGATCGAGCGTCTGGTCTCCGAGCGTAGCTCGGGACGCGAGGCCTACCTGGAGTCCGTCAAGGAGCAGCTGAGCAAGGAGCTTAAGGCCGCGAGAATCCGTTGCACGATCACGGGCCGCCCGAAACACTACTTCTCGATTTACCAGAAGATGATTCTCCGCGGCCGCGACTTCGAGGACATCTACGACCTCATTGGGGTGCGCGTGCTCGTTGAGTCGGTCCGCGACTGCTATGCGGCCCTCGGCGTGGTCAATACGCTTTTCACCCCAATCCAGGGTCGCATTAAGGATTACATCACGACCCCGAAGTTCAACCTGTACCAGTCGATCCACACGACAGTTATTGGTCCCGACCAGAACACGATGGAAGTGCAGATCCGTACGTACGACATGCACAAGCGGGCCGAGTATGGCGTGGCTGCGCACTGGCGGTACAAGGAGAATCCGAACGCTACGAAGTCCGGCAAGGATGCTCCAAACGAGCAGGAAACCCAGCTTAACTGGCTCCGTCAGCTCGTCGATTGGCAACGCGAAACAGCCGATCCCGCCGAGTTCCTCGACTCGCTCCGTTACGAGATGTCCGGGAACCGGGTCTATGTCTTTACCCCGATGGGGGAAGTCATGGATCTCCCCGCAGGCTCGACTCCAGTCGACTTCGCCTACGCAGTCCATACCGAGGTTGGCCAGCGCACCGTTGGCGCGAAGGTTAACGACCGTCTCGTTACCCTCGATCACAAGCTGGAGTCGGGCGACACGGTCGAGATCATTACCGCAAAGGGGACGGATGCTGGGCCGAGCCAGGGCTGGCTCGAATTCGTTGCCTCTCCCCGCGCCCGCGCCAAGATCAAGTCGTGGTTCACGAGGAACCGCCGCGACGAGGCCATCGAGGTCGGTAAGGAACGGCTCGCAAAGGCAATCCGCAGGAAGAACCAACCTGTCCAGCGCCTCATGTCTCACGACACGCTCAAGGGCGTCGCTGACGATCTGAACCGCACCGACGTGTCCGATCTTTACGCGGCGATCGGAGAAGGTCACGTCTCGGCGGAGACGGCAGTGCGCCGGCTCATCGCCTCCCAGGGTGGTCAGGCCGGTGTTGAGGAGACCCTCGCCGAGGCGGTTACGCCGACAAGGATCCGGGCGACACGATCTGGGACGTCTTCGGGCGTCGCGGTGGAGAATCTGGACGACTCGGACGTTCTCGTCAAGCTCGCCAAGTGCTGCACCCCGCTACCGCCGGACAAGATCGTTGGGTTCGTGACACGCGGTAACGGCCTGTCGGTGCACCGGGCTGACTGCCCGAATGTGAAGAACCTGGAGAGGGAGCCCGAGCGTTTCCTGCCCGTATCTTGGTCGGACGAGGGTACGTCGTCCGTCTACCTTGTTCAGGTCGCCATCGAGGCACTCGACAGGGCTGGACTCCTCGCGGATATTGCACGCGTTCTTTCCGAGCACGGGGTCAATATGATCTCCGGCAACATGAATACCAACCGCGAGCGGGTCGCGAAGTCGCGCTTTACGTTTGAGATGGCGGACGCGAGGCACCTCCAGCAGGTGCTCCGCGCACTCCGGGACATCGAGGGCGTCTACGACGCGTACCGTGTCACGGGGACTCGGGACACGATGCCAGAGCGTGTGCAATCTGCTCCATCATCTGACTAGCGCGCCTGCTCGACACACCGCGGAAGCGGTCACCCAGGATCTCTTGGACGAGATCTAAATCAAGCCCATCCCGCACAAGCGGTATCAGAGCTGTTACCCCCCGTTCGTACGGTAAGTGAAGTAGATCCGCGGCCGTCCGCTCTCGTGTTGTCACGTAGCCGTGCCCAATCTTCTCGATGTGGTGCTCCTTGAGAAGCCTCCTGTCGCTCGTCCACCGGGTGGACTTGCCGGGCAGGGGAGCGGTCGGAATCATTCGTAGCACCCGAGGATTGATCGCCCACACGCCCGTATAGACAAAGACTGCGGTCTCATCAACCTGGACTGCGTCACCGGACAGGCCGGAGGCAACGGCGCTTGCCCGAAGCGCAGGTGTGGAACACATATCGGCAGGAACAACTAGATCCGTTCCCACCATGCACAGGTCAGGTGATCGCGGATCTCCATAGAACGGATCCCCGACACGATATGTAGGCATAAGACTGGTCACCCATTTACCACACCACATAGAAGGTCCCCATGATCGCAACTTTGGAAAGCTGTGGATAAATAGTCGTGTGGATGATCTGATGCCCGACTGCGGAAAGAATCGGATTGCCCGGATGTGGCAAATGGACACAACGAGCTCGGAGCACGCACACGGGTACAACGAGGTTTGAGCGTCCCCCTGGGCCAAACAAGGTCGAAGTGGGCGGATGGATGCAAAGAGGGGGACCGGATATAGTTCCGATCCCCCTCCTGTTCCGGTGTGTTACCGGGCGAGTGCTACTTCAGCTGCTGGAGCCAGGCGCGGCGTGCGTCAAGTGCTTCCTGGGCGCGTTGCGCGGCCTTCTCGTCACCCTTTGCCTGTGCGTCGGCGAGCTCCTGCTCGTGCTTGGCAATGGCGTCCTCAAGCTGCGCGGCAAAGCCGGTGGCGCGCTCGATCTTTGACGGATCGGACTTGCGCCACTGCTCATCCTCTGCCGCGCGGACAGCGGACTCAACGTCGCGGAGCCTGCCCTCGGTGCGGGAAATGTCCTTGCGGGGGACGAATCCGATCTGTTCCCAGCGATCCTGGATGTCGTGGAGCTTGTTCTTTGCTACCTGGATGTCCTTGATCGGGAGGATCGCTTCGGCTTCCTTGATAAGTTCCAGCTTTGCGGCAAGATTCTCGTTCTGCTCGGAGTTGATCGAGTCGCGGTCGGCCTGGCGAGCATCGAAGAAGACCTGCTGTGCGGCGCGGAAACGGGCCCACAGCTTGTCATCTTCCTTGCGGGTGATCCGGCCTGCGGCCTTCCACTCTTCGAGCAGGTCGCGGTAGGCGGCGGAGGTTGCTCCCCAGTCGGTCGACGACGACATCTCCTCGGCGCGCTTGATGAGTGCTTCCTTGCGGGCCGTTACCTCGTTGCGGTTGGCTTCAACCTTCGAGAAGTGCTGACGACGGTGACGGTCGAACTCCGTGCGTGCACGAGAGAACCGCTTCCACAGTCCCTCTTCAGCGGTTCGGTCGATCCTCGGACCGGCCTTCTGAGCACGCTTCCACTGCTCAAGCAGGGAGGACAGCTCATTGCGGGAGTCGCGCCAGTGAGTCTTATCGGGATCCTGCGCGGCGATTGCTTCGGCACGTTCAATGATGGAGGTGCGATCGGCGAGAGCCTGTAGCTTCGCAACCTTGCGTTCCTCATCGAACTCCGCCTGACGAACCTTCAGTCGTTCGCGGATTGCCTCGACGCGGGCACGAAGAGCATCGACATCGCCGACAACCGCGGGCTCAACAAGCGCCTCATCGAGCGTCTTGAGACCCGGGATAATCTCTTGTGGGTTGACGATTTCGAGACGGGACTCCAGGAGCGAAGCCTGAGCAACAAGGTCCAGGTACCGGCGAACGTAGACTGACAGGGCATCGTCCTTCGAGTCGCCAATCGCGTACTGTCCAACGAGCCTCTCGCCACCGTCGCCGGATGCTCGGAGGTACACGTTCCCCTCGTCATCAACGCGGCCCCACGCGGCGGCCTCGGAAGCGGCCTTGGGATCAATCGGAGGTGTCGGTGGTACAACTGCGGGCTTGCTGGCCGGCTTGTGCGGAACCGGGGGAGGCTTCGGACCGCTCTTCGGGGGCTTCGGCGTCGGACGTCCCGGCGCAGGCGAGGGAGTCGGCCGGGGCTTGCCAGCTACGCCATGCGGAACCGCAGGGGGTCCCGCCGGGGCGGCAGGCTCCGCTGGCTTCTCCGCAGGGCTTTCGGCTGCCTCGTCCGCCTTCTCGGCGACCGGTGCCGCTGGCTTCGCCTCGGTCGCAGTGGGCCCTGCCGGTGCTTCGGCAGCAGGTTCTTCGCTGGTGGAGACCTGCTCTGACGGCGCTTCGGCGGCAGATCCTCCGCTGGAAGCGGCCTGCTCCGGGGCGACGGGTTCTGCCGGTGCCTCTTCGACCGGCGTCTCGGCGTCAGGTGCGGGCGCTTGTGCTGGGGCTTCTACGGGTGCTTCCGGGGCGGGTGCTTCCGGGGCGGGTGCCTCGGCGGCAGTGTTCTGCTCGGTTTCGGCAGGTGCCTGCGACGCAGTGTCCTTATTGGCATTCGCCTGCTCGATGGGGGATTCCGCCTGCTCGGTGGAATCGTTGGTGGTGGGTTCTTGACCCGGTGTTGGCTGCGTCATTTTTGCTCCTTGGGGACGGGGTCGGCGTCAGCGTGACCGTTCTCGTATTCGGGACGTCATCCAGTGTACGATGTTCTGCCTCACATCGTGGCAATGAAACAAAATTGCACGGTGTTGGTGAGATTCGTGAACCGGGATAACGTAGTGTCATGCGTTTGTTCATCTACACCGAGACTGCACTCAATGCGAATTGCTATGTCTGGGAAAACACCGAAACTAAGCAGGCTATGGTCGTGGACCCGGGTGCGGGTAGTGCCGGCTGGGTAGCGAACAAACTCACCAAGGAGGGCCTTAAACTCGCCGGTGTTCTTCTCACTCATGGACATCCCGACCACGTGTGGGATGCTGCCGCGGTAGCGGGGGACAAGCCCGTCTTTATCTCTAGGCCGGACCTGTACCGGCTCGACAACCCCCTGGACCAGGTCCCGGGCCTTGTTGGTGCCGCTGAAGCTATGGGATCCGAATGGGTCAAGCCCACGAACATTGAGGTCATTCCAGAGCTGTGCCTTCAGGGATCTGGTGCGCAGATTATGCCTGGTTTCCCGGTACGCGCCGTGATGGTCCCCGGACACACCGAGGGCTCGGTTGGATACCTCAGCGCAGGAATCCTTGAAGAAGGCGAAGGAGCGATCACCGTATCGCAGGATGGTTGCGGCGGTGGCGGGTGCGACGGTTGCGACTGCGGCGCAGGTGGGAATGGAGAACCGGAACCCGTGGCATTCATGTTCCTCGGTGATGTCATCCTCGGTGACTCGATTGGCCGCACGGATCTTCCAGGTGGCGACGAGCGTGAGATGAAGGCGACGTTGCGCATGCTTTCCGTCGCGATCAATCCCGATACGGTGATTGCAACGGGCCACGGCCAGCTCTCAACTCTGGGTTACCAGCTTCAGGCCAATCAGTTCCTTCGCGGGGCTGCCATGGCCGATGCTTGATTACTTCCCCACACTGCCGGTTACTTCACGCCGTTGAATTTGTCGGCGTGAGAGAATAGCGACCATGGCACGTCATTTCTCACTCTCCGGCTTCCCGGAATGGCTTCCCGAGCAGAGGCTCGTCGAGCAGCATGTCCTCAGCACATTGCAGAGGACGTTTGAGCTGCACGGGTTCTCGGGAATCGAAACTCGGGCAGTGGAGCCCGTTTCTCAGCTTCTCTCCAAGGGCGAGACGTCCAAGGAAATCTACCTGCTTTCCCGCCTTCAGGCGGACCAGGCCACTGACGATGCCGAGCTGGGACTCCATTTTGACCTGACGGTGCCGCTGGCACGCTACGTTGTGGAGAACGCGGGACGCCTCATGTTCCCGTTCAAGCGCTACCAGATCCAAAAGGTCTGGCGCGGCGAGCGCCCCCAAGACGGCCGCTTCCGCGAGTTCGTCCAGGCCGACGTCGACGTTGTCGGGCAGGACACTCTGTCCCAGCACCACGACATGGAGCTGCCGCTCGTCATGGTCGATGCGCTCTCCAAGCTCCCCATTCCCAAGGTTGTTGTCCGCGCCTCGAACCGCAAAGTCGCCCAGGGCTTCTACGAGGCCATCGGCCTGGCAGATATTGAGGGCGCTCTTCGCGCCATCGACAAGCTTGACAAGATCGGCGAGAAGGCTGTGGCCGAAATGCTTATGGCAGACGGAGCCACTGACGAGCAGGCATCTCAGGCACTCACACTTGCGGCAATCACCGGTTCGGACGGCTCGATCGCCGATCAGGTACTCGCGCTCGGCGCGCGCTCCGAGCGACTCGATACGGGCCTGAACGAGCTCGTCGATCTTGTTGAGGGTGCTAATGAGCTCATGCCTGGCTCGATCGTTGCCGACCTGAAGATCGCCCGCGGTCTCGACTACTACACGGGTACCGTGTACGAGTCCACCATGGTCGGTCACGAGGATCTTGGTTCAGTCTGCTCGGGTGGACGCTACGATTCGCTCGCCACGGACGGCAAGAAGACGTACCCGGGTGTCGGACTTTCTATCGGCGTTTCTCGCGTTCTTGCACGCGTGCTGGGCACTCCGCTGGTTGAAGCCTCCCGGTCGGTTCCCACGGCCGTTCTGGTTGCCGTTATGGATGAGGAACACCGGCGTGCTTCTGAGCGCATTGCCGTTCAGCTTCGCGACCGCGGGATCCCGACCGAGGTCTCCCCGTCGGCCGCGAAGTTCGGTAAGCAGATCCGCTACGCCGATCGGCGCGGAATCCCCTTCGTTTGGTTCCCCGGCGATCCCGATTCGGTCAAGGATATTCGCTCCGGTGAACAGGTGGACGCTGACGCGGCCCAGTGGGCCCCGCCCGCAGAGGATCTGCACCCGACCGTCCGGATGCTTTCGTGAGAGCGCCCGCCGGCATCGGCAGGTCGGCCGCCGAGGTAGCCAGCCTGCTGGAGGATCTACGACAGACACTCGACAGGTTGGGCTTCCCGCTCGACCTGCCGCAGTCCGAGGACGCCCGCGAAGAGACGGTGGACCTGCGTCATCAGCTCGATGACTACATTCTGCCCCGCTACGCGTCCCTCGATGCTCCGCTCCTCACCGTTGTCGGCGGTTCCACCGGGTCCGGCAAGTCCGCACTCGTCAACGCCCTCACCCAACGGAACGTTGCTCATTCGAGTGCCATCAGGCCGACGACGCGTACCCCGCTTCTCGTTCACAACACGGCCGATAGGGCGTGGTTCGAGGGCGACCGGATTCTTCCCGAGCTGGCCCGCGTGCGCGGATCTGCCGGTGGTTCGCATACCGAGCTCGAACTCGCATCGGTCGACACCCTTCCCGAGGGACTTGCCCTGCTTGATTCTCCCGACATCGACTCCATTGTCGAGGAGAACAGGCGCCTCGCGGCCCAGCTTCTGTCCGCCGCGGATCTCTGGCTGTTTGTGACAACGGCAGCGAGGTACGCGGACGCTATTCCGTGGGCCCTGCTGGACGAGGCCGCTTCCCGCAATATTGTGATCGCGATTGTTCTGAACCGCGTGCCATCCGGTGTTGGGGTGGAGGTTCGTGCCGATCTTTCCCGCCGGCTCGAGGAGCGGGGTCTTTCCCACGCACCTCTGTTCGTTATCGGCGAGACGGATCTTGGTGAAGATGGCTTTATTCCCGAGGCCGATGTTTCGCACGTGCGGGCCTGGCTCGAAGGCCTTGCCCACGATTCCGCTGCGAGAACCGCTGTCGCACGACAGACGCTTGGGGGAGCGGTCGACGCTGTCGCCATCCGCGGCCGCGGGCTCCTTCCGGCACTTGATGAGCAGCGTTCCGCGCTCGTGACCCTCGCCTCCCAGGTCGATGATGCTTTTGCTTCGGCACACAGCAAGGTTGTGTCAGCCGTCGACGACGGCTCCGTTCTTCGCGGTGAGGTGCTCGCCCGCTGGCAGGATTTTGTTGGCACGGGAGAGATCCTCCGCCAGGTGGAGGCAGGGGTCGGCAAGATCAGGGACAAGATCAGTTCCTGGTTTAGGGGCGATGGTAAGGCACAGGCCGAGCAGGTCGAGGTCGCCATTGAAGACGGAATCGCCCACATGCTGGTTGGCGAAACCGAGTCCGCTATTGCCACCGTAGAACGGGCTTGGGCCCGCGGCCTGGGCGGGGAACGACTCGTTGCCAACGCCGCCGCACGCCTGCGCACCCCTGAAGACCGCCGAGAGGCGGCCACCGAACTTGTTCGCCAGTGGCAGGCAACCCTTTCCGCCCTCATTCAGGAAGAGGGGAAGGACAAGCGCGCTTCCGCGCGAGTCCTGTCCCTGGGCCTCAACACTGTTGCCATCGCCCTCATGATCGTTATCTTTGCCTCCACCGCCGGACTGTCCGGTGGTGAGGTGGTTGTCGCGGGCGGCACTGCCGTCGTGGCGCAGAAGCTCCTCGAAGCCATCTTCGGAGATGAGGCGGTGCGTCGCATGGCGCAGTCGGCACTGAAGGACCTCCACGAGAGGGCAGGAGCTTTCATGGTTACCGACGCTGAGCCGTTCCGCTCCGAACTGGCAACACTTGGCGTTGATGCTTCTGCGGGAGATGATCTTGCCGAGGTTCTCGCACTCCTGTCCGCAGCCCGACGAGAGGAGAACGGCCAGTGACCACTCTGAACGAAGGCTTGCATGACCTGTCGAGGGCGCTTGAAATCGCGGAGGGAAGAGTTGATCTGGACCTGCTTTCGCGAGCTTTCGAACTCAAAGAAGCGGTTGTCGAAAGGCAGGCCGCCGGTCTCGAGACGACCGTTGTCGCCCTTTTTGGTGCGACCGGTTCGGGGAAGTCCTCGCTCTTCAATGCGTTGACGGGCTCAGATTTTGCAAGGGTGGCCGCACGCAGGCCAACGACTAATGCGCCGATGTCCGTGTCGGAACAGCCCGCCGCCGAAGTGCTTGACTGGCTCGATGTCAGAGACCGTCACGTGAAGCCCGGGATGTTCTCCTCCCACGGGGATCGGATCGTCCTGTTGGACATGCCCGATATTGATTCGACGGAGGAAGCTAACCGGGAGATCGCCACGCGGCTCGCCGGTGTTGTTGACGTTCTTGTCTGGGTTCTCGACCCCCAGAAGTACGCGGATGCTGTCGTCCACGAAGACTATCTGCGCGTCATGTCCGAGCATTCGGATGTCACGCTTGTCGTTCTCAACCAAATTGATACGGTCGACGCTGATGAACGCCCCGGGATGATCTCTGATGCGCAGAAGATCATTCGAGAAGACGGACTGGAAGCCGAGATCATTGCGACCTCCGCACGGACCGGTGAAGGTGTTGAAACGCTCCGTACCACCATTGAGCGGGTTGCGGGCTCCCAGCAAGCCGCTTACGACCGCATGAGCGCGGATGTGCGATCGGTCGGTCGTGAACTCGGTAAGCAGGTCGGTAGCGCCCCCGCCGGAATCACGAAGAAGGACCGGCAGGAAATTGCCAGTGCCGTTGCAAACGCAGCGGGCGTGGACCAGGTCGCAAAGGCAGCCTCCGGTTCGTACATGTACCGCGGCAAGAAGAGTGTGGGATGGCCGGCGCTGCGCTGGCTCCGCGGTGTTCGCGTCGATCCGCTCAAGGGACTTCATCTCGTGCCGGAGAAGGGCGAGATTCCAACCCTGACGGGCGTTCGTGCAACGCCCGCGAAAGAGTCGCAGGTCCGCGGACTCGTGCGCACCGTCGTCACGAACGCTGCCGAAGGTTTGCCCGCAGCCTGGCAGCGGGATGCCGCCGAGGCCGCCGAGTACCGGACGGGTAATGTTCTCGATCAGGCTGACCGCATCATCGCCAAGGCAGATTTGGGTTACGCAAAGAAGCCTGCGTGGTGGTCGATCATGAACTTCCTCCAGTGGCTCTTCTTTGTTGTCGCCGTCGTTGGTCTTCTCTGGCTCGGAGCAATCTGGCTAGCTAACGCCATGGTTCTTCCGCTCCCCGAACCTCCGATGATTGGGGAGACTCCACTACCGCCGCTACTCTTTATCGGGGGACTGGCTGTCGGATTAATTCTCTCCCTGCTGGGCAGGCTATTCCTGAACAGCGGATCAAAGGCCGTTGGCCGTAGGGTGAAGAAGAAGCTCATCAAGGAGATTGCCCCCGTAACCGAGGAGCACATGCTCTCCGGTATCGACAAGGTACTGGAAGACTCCCGCGAACTCGGAGAAATCTCGAACCGTCTAACAAAGGTTGGGCGGAAGAAGTAGGGGGCGAGACTACACATCCTCATTTGGGGTTCTGACTATATCTGGAGCTCGCTAGAGCGGGCCAGGAGTCGACACAGTTCCGCAACGATGAAGCTGTATTCAAGACCAATATCCGGACGCTATTTTTCTGAACCAAGCTAACTCCGCGGATTACAACATGAATAACAGAGCTGAGGTCCGACCCAATTGAAGGGCGGACCTCAGTGCTAATTCAAGGTGTTAGTTCACGTGCTGTTGTTCAGCGGTCTTGGGCTGGCGTATCGATTGTGCTGGGGATGGACTTCCAGGCGATGAAGACTGCGATGGCCACAATGACAGCAACGATGATCGAGGTCCAGTGAATGCTGGGGGCGAAGTCTCTTTGAGCGTGCGAGCGATGGTGTTGATGGTTTAGGGATTGGATGATACCGAGCTGGGAGACCGTGAGCTCGGTATCATCCAATACCTGCTGCCACTAAGCTGGATGACGCATCCATTTACTGGTGGGATACGAACCCGGCAACAGACGGAGTCTTACGGGAACGAGTTCTCGTTGTCCGGCGTGCCGCCAACACCATTGCCATTGCACTTGCCGCCGGTGATCTCGTCAAGAAAGACGGTGCATTCGCCCCGTGAAATCTCCTGAACTTGGTTGATTGCGCTCAGATTGAATATCGAGAAACCATCGACATCCCACAGGTTCTCCTGGGAATTTCCAGCCGATTGAGGGATCTCGCTAGCAACCGAATCCTCAGGGTGAGCCGTGGGGCTCAGTTGCGCGGGGCATGTGATTACTCAGGGCTGCTTTGGTGAACTGCTAGTACGAATCATAGAGAATGTCTCAGCGCCGTTGATATTATAGTTAGCAACACGACCGGTTCTGCTCTCCACATTGTGGAAGTCCAGGGCCGGTCTTCTTTTACTGTTTTCGGGCAAGGATGGTGGCGGCGAAGATGCATGCGTGAGGCCCCTCCGAAGAGGGGCCTCACTGGTGTCACTCAAAAGTGACGTGTCGCTCCGCTGTCTCTAGTAGTCTCGGCGACGCTTGGGGCCACCGCTGCGACGCTTGTCGAAACGGTCACCTCCACGCTTATCAAATCTGTCTCCGCCGCGCTTGAAGCGGTCTCCGCCGCGTTCACCGCGATCAAACTTACGGTCTCCGCGGTCGTACTTGCGTCCGCCACCGCCACGAGGTCCTTCATCGGGACGGATCTTGAGCGCCCTGCCGGATACCTCGGCGTCGTAGATGCGGTTGGTGGCGTCGCTCGAAAGCTCGCCGGCGATCTCGACGAGGGAAAACGACGGATAAATGTCGATCTTGCCCAGGTCGGATCCGCGGAGGCCGCCTTCGCCGGTGATAGCACCGACGATTGCACCCGGCTTAACGCCGTCTCGGTGGCCGACCTCGACGCGGTAGCGGCGTGATCCGTGGAGCGGTGCACGGTCGCGTCCCTTACGCGGGCCACGATCATCGCGATCACGGTCACGATCGCGGTCGCGAACGTTAAGACGGTCCGGTTCGTCGTTCGCCTGGGGGCCGGGATCGCGAACGCCAATGGCGAGGAGCGCGTAGACCAGGTCGTCGACCGACATGTCGGTTTCCTCGGCCTCCTGGGCTGCCTTAAACGAGTCGAGGGCCTCGCGGTATACGGAGAGGCGGCCAACGAAATAACGTTCGGTGGCTTCCTTGATGAGGCGGTTCGCGCGAAGCTTCGAGACCTCTGCCGGGGTCGGAAGGTCGACCTCTTCCATATTGGCCTTCGTGGCCTGCTCGATCTTGCGGAGACGGGCCCGCTCGCGCGGGGTAACGAAGGAAAGGGCAACGCCTTCGCGTCCGGCACGGCCGGTACGGCCGATGCGGTGCACGTAGGTGTCGATTTCCTTCGGGATGTCGAAGTTGATGACGAGTCCGATGCGCTCGACGTCAAGGCCACGGGCCGCCACGTCGGTGGCGACGAGAACATCGAGGAAGCCGGAGCGGAGACGCTCGATGAGCTTCTCGCGGTCACGCTGGGCAACGTCGCCGGAAATGGCGGCGGCCTGCACTCCGCGTGCATTGAGTTCGAGAGCGAGCTCCTCCGCGGAGGCGCGGGTACGTACGAAGACAATTGCTGCGTCAGCATCCGTTGTTGCCAGCACGCGGGCGAGTCCGCCGATCTTGTGGCGGGAAGGCACGACCGCGTAGGTCTGCTTGACCGTGGAAACGGTGGAGCGGGGGTTCGATACGGAGATGTGCTCCGGGTCGGTCATGTGCTGGTCGGCGACCCTGCGGATCTGGGGAGGCATTGTGGCCGAGAAGAGGGCCGTGATCCTACCTTCGGCGGGGAGCGATCCGGCGATCGTTTCAACGTCTTCGGCAAATCCCATGCGGAGCATTTCGTCGGCCTCGTCGAGGACGAAGTACGAAACGTTGTTGAGCTTGAGAGCGCCCTTGTCGATGAGGTCCATGACGCGGCCGGGGGTTCCGACAACGACCTGGGCGCCTCGCTCGAGCCCGCGGATCTGGGGTACGTACGAGGAGCCGCCGTAAACGGAAAGGACCTTGATGTCGTGGTTGACTTGAGCGAAGTCAGAGATAGCGTCCGCAACCTGCATCGCCAGCTCGCGGGTGGGTGCCAGGACAAGCGCCTGGACGCGTCGCTTATCGGGGTCGATCTGTGCGAGAAGGGGAAGACCGAAGGCGGCGGTCTTGCCGGTTCCGGTCTGTGCGACGCCAACAACGTCGCGGCCGCCGAGCAGGGTCGGGATCGTCTGTTCCTGGATTGCGGTGGGCGTCGTAAAGCCGAGAGTTTCTACCGCTTCAAGCAGGTCGGACGGCAGTCCAAGATCGGCAAAAGTGGTGGTGTTTTCTTCTACTTCAGGTGTTTCGGGGGTGTCTGATGCGGGCGTATCCGCCATTGTGTTCCTCAATCTGCCAACCTGCCCGAATCACACAAGAGTGGCAGCGTCAGCCTGTTCCAGCGCCTCGTGGGCGCATTCCCGGCGCCTTATGACGCCTCTACAGCGCTCTTTAGCGCCTCGTCTACCTTACCGGGGATCGGCCTCGTTGGGCAGTGGCGAAGTGGTGACCTTCGGCTCAACACGGAATGAGATGAGCAGGGTGCACAGGGCGAGGCCACTCATGACGGATAGGAGGAGAACGAAAGCTGCTGTGCCCTGGCCTGCGATGAGGGCGAAGGCGATGCCTGCGATGGCGATGGCGAGCGCAGAGCCAAGATTGTCAGCCATCTGCAACGACGATGATGTGCCGCCCTGCTTCTCGACGGGGGTGAGACCGAGAGCATGCGTGGACATGGCCGGGTGCGCCATGCCAATGCCGAGACCCGCGACAGCCCAGGCAGCAACGAGGAAGCCCGGTGAGACGGATACGAAGGCCACGGGGATCGTGCCGAGGCAGCCCAGCAACATGAAGAACGCACCCCAGTTGGCGATGTACTTTCTGTTCCTGGGGTCGACGATGCGGGCCTGGATGAACGAACCGACGGCCCAGGTGACGGAGCCAACCGTGAGGGTCAGGCCCGCTTCAAACGGATCCCAGCCGTGAATCCGTTGCAGCATGAGCGGCAGGTAGATCTCAATCCCGACGAAAGTGCCGTTCAGGAAGGTTCGGAAAGCGATCGTTGCCGGCAGTCCGCGACCAAGCGTGATCGTCCGAGGGGGAATAAGGGGGCGGACGAATGCGAGCGCCGCGATCATCGCGACCGCAATGATGATGAATGTCAGGGGCGTAAAGTCCGCGGATTCCGTGCCGGAAAGAACTTGAAGAATGATGGCTGCACCGCCGGTACCAAGTGCGACACCGATCGTCTTGTTTATGCCCTTCAGGCTGCCGGTGAACTCCATCGGCGGAAGCATGTTCAGCACCTTGCCGATGACCGGCATCATGACTACAAGAGCGATGGGAACGATAGCGAACACCCAGCGCCAGTGCGCCTGTTCGACAAGGAAACCGGAGATGGCGGGGCCCACGAGCGAAGGGACGACCCAGGCCGCAGAGAAGAACGCGAAGAACTTCGGTTGCGTGTCGGACGGTACGAGGCGCCCGACCAGCACGTAGAGGGGGACAATGCAGAGTCCGCCACCGAGCCCCTGCACCAGGCGCCCGATCGTGAAGATTTCGATTGTCGGTGATGTTGTGCAGATGAAAAGGCCTAGGGCGAACATCGACAGCCCGATAAATAGAGCTGGCTTCACGCCCTTCGCATCGATCCACTGGCCGGCGATGGCGGTCGTGATGAGCTGAGCGGCGAGTGCGATTCCGTTTGCCAGGGCGAACAGGTGCTCGCCCTGCAGTTCCCTCGTGACCGTCGGCATCGCCGTTGTCACCGCGAGAGTTTCGAACGCGATGCAGGTGATGATGGCGGTAGCCGTCCACAGAAGCCACCGCTGAGCCGATTCGGATGCGGTGCGTTGTTTGCGGGAAATCTTAGCCATCATGGGCATTGTCTCACCCATGTCTTCGAAGCCAAGAACTGGACATGGGTGATGCGTATCCTAGACTGGTTCCTGGCGCCGGCTCGTCTCGCCTCCGCCCGGGTCCGCTCGTCTCGCGGGCTAGAACCAAAACAGAATTGAGGAATTGTGCTTCGTACGCACCACACGGGAAGCCTACGGGCCTCCCACATTGGAGAAACCGTTACACTCGTCGGCTGGGTTGACCGTCGCCGCGACCACGGAGGCATTGCCTTCATCGATCTTCGTGACGCCTCCGGTATCGCCCAGGTTGTTATTCGCGAAGAGGTTGCCCACGAGCTCCGCTCCGAGTACGTCATTCAGGTGACCGGGACCGTTCGCGAACGCCCCGAGGGCAACGCCAATGCCGGCATCCCCACCGGCGATATTGAAGTTGTTGCCGACGACGTCGAAGTTCTCAACTCCGCCGCACCACTTCCGTTCCAGGTCTCCGAGCACGCCGAAGACTCCGGGAAGGTTGGTGAGGAAACCCGCCTCAAGTACCGCTACCTTGACCTGCGTCGCAAGTACGAGCAGAACGCTATTCGTCTCCGCGCGAAGGTTAACCGTGCCGCCCGCACCGTCCTTGATGATGCTGACTTCGTAGAGATTGAAACCCCGACGCTGACTCGTTCCACCCCGGAGGGTGCCCGCGACTTCCTCGTCCCGGCCCGTCTTGCCCCCGGTTCCTGGTATGCACTCCCGCAGTCACCGCAGCTGTTCAAGCAGCTCCTCATGGTGGCCGGCATGGAACGCTACTACCAGATCGCACGCTGCTACCGCGATGAAGACTTCCGCGCAGACCGTCAGCCCGAGTTCACCCAGCTGGACGTCGAGATGTCGTTCGTCGAGCAGGATGACGTTATTGAGATTGCGGAGAACGTTCTTGCCGAGATCTGGAAGCTCATCGGCTACGACCTGAAGACCCCGATCCCGCGCATGACCTTCGCTGATGCGATGGCCAAATACGGTTCCGACAAGCCGGACCTGCGCTTCGGACAGGAACTTGTCGACCTCACCGACTACTTCAAGGACACGCCCTTCCGCGTATTCCAGAACGAATATGTTGGCGCTGTTGTCATGCCCGGCGGTGGCTCCCAGCCGCGCCGTACCTTCGACAAGTGGCAGGAGTGGGCGAAGGCCCGCGGTGCCAAGGGCCTGGCCTACGTCACCCTCGCGGAGGATGGCACCCTCGGCGGCCCGGTTGCCAAGAACATTTCGGAAGCCGAGCGCGACGGGCTTGCCGCCGCCACCGGCGCTCAGCCCGGCGACTGCATCTTCTTTGCTGCCGGCGACATCACGTCGTCTCGCGCACTGCTCGGGGCGGCCCGCCTCGAGATCGGTGAGCGTTGTGGCCTCATCGACAGCAAGGAATGGTCGTTCGTCTGGGTTGTCGACGCCCCCATGTTCAAGCCGGCCTCCGAGGCCAAGGCAGAGGGCGACGTTGCTGTCGGTGGGGGAGCCTGGACCGCAGTGCACCACGCGTTCACCGCACCGAAGCCCGAGCATCTTGACACGTTCGACACCGACCCCGGTAGCGCACTGTCCAATGCCTACGACATTGTCTGTAACGGCAACGAGATCGGTGGCGGATCGATCCGTATCCACCGCTCTGATGTTCAGGAGCGCGTCTTCAAGACCATGGGACTGTCGCAGGAAGAGGCGCAGGAGAAGTTCGGCTTCCTCCTTGACGCCTTCAAGTACGGTGCACCGCCCCACGGCGGCATCGCCTTCGGCTGGGACCGCATCGTCGCACTCCTCATCGATGCTCCGTCGATCCGCGACGTCATCGCCTTCCCGAAGTCGGGTGGCGGCTACGATCCGCTGACCGATGCCCCGGCACCCATTACGCCCGAACAGCGTAAGGAAGCTGGCGTGGATGCCAAGCCCAAGGCCAAGGATGAAGAGTCCGATGCCGAGAAGACCGAGGCAGAGGATTCAACTAACTGACCATGGATCAGTCAACCGAGGTGTTCTGGAGGACAGGGGCTTTGCGATGGCAGACCATGGCGGAAGAGGGACACAACCTCTTCACCGACGTAGGCCCGAGCATGCCGTTGTCCTGACCGCAGCCAAGCCACTTAAGGACTTCGACGACCTTCTCGTCCGCGAGAAGGAACACGAGTTCGTACGAATGCTCGCAATCGGTGAACCCGATGCGGTGAACACCTCACTCGACCGGGTACGGGAGCAGGCGGCGGAGGGTAACCTCGCCGCCCTCCCGGGCCGGGGTGCCCTGCCCGCACCCTCGCGGGCCATGCTCCAGTCCAACACTCATGACGGTTTAGCTGACCGTCACCGCGACTGGCTCGGCCCCCATATCGGCAACCGGTGGGACTTCTTCTACAGTGACTCGCCTCTACCCACACCGAAGGGCGATGAATTTGTCGCCCGCCTAGACCTACCCACGTGGCGGGCAGAGATTGAACGCGTCGTCTCGGCTTCGAATCCAACTACGTCGGCACTACGCGATCTCGATGATCTCACCTGGTACGGGTACATCGATGGCAACCTGCTTGGCGGAGCCATGGGAGTTGAACGGCTCCCCAACGCCGATGGCACCAATGGATCCCACTTCGCCGGACTGGGAACCGATCCCGAACTCCAGGGCAACGGCATAGGCGGTGCCGTTATGGCTGGCACAATCAATCGAGAGCTCGACGAGGTTGAGATCGTTTCCTTCGGTATGTGGTCCTGGAACGACCGTGCACGCATGCTCTACCGCCGTCTCGAAATTACCGAAGGCTATTCTTACGTCACCCATTCGCGAGAGCCCCTGCCTGAACAGTAGGCGACCCCTTTCACCTGGCTGGTAATTCTGCGTACCCTGGGCAAAATACCAGCGTAGAAGCGACGCGTGAACGTTCAAGCCGAAGCCTTGTGAAGACCGAGTCTTGACCGAAAACCGATGAGCGCGCGGAAGAGGAACGGAGGAGACGGCATGAATCACTTGGGAAATACTGGTCCCTCGGTGCCAATCTGTGTCTACGACCGCGGATGCAAGATGTGCGCGCGCATGGCAAAGTTTGCGAGCAAGCGAACCCACGTTGAGTTCACGGGATTCGCCGACCTCACAAGCAGGGGAGTGAACCCCGCCGAATACTCACAGCATCTCGTCTACGCGGGGGAGACGGTTGAGCGCGGACACCGGGCCGTCGCTGCTGTACTGGCGACTATGGGCAGGCCCTGGTCATGGGTCGGGAGAATCATCAACCTTCGACCTGTCGAACCAATAGCCCGAAGAGCGTACGCATGGGTGGCGAGGAACAGGTCGTGCTCGGCACTGGGTAATGGAGCCTGCTCTATCAAGAAGTAGTTTGGGACTAGGAGCAAGGATTCCTAGTTGAAATGACGGTTGTGTCGCGACCTAGCATTACCTGAATCGGCACACGAATTATTCGCCCTAAACGGCCACCAGTTCCCACCCGCACCACAACCGGCTCTCACGAGTGCAATATCCGCTGATGATTGAAGATCCGAATCTATAGGATATATGCGTCGATTTTGTGTTCTTGGAATTCGGCAATGTTGAACAGGTTGCGGATCGCGACACCGTCACCAACGAGGGATTGCTACCTGGTAGGGGAGCCGATGAAGTGCCTCCAACCACCGGCCAGGTCTGGGGCGACATGCACAGTATCCTAAAAGTACGATTCGCTGACTCGCCGGTCGAAGAAAACCAGATGTTGCACTTGCCTTTTGCGGAGCCGCGCATTTACTCAATCGCGGGTCAATAGCCATGGTCTCTGCGCGAGAGGGAGCTGACAGTTGGGATAGTTGTGCCGATGTTTGTCCTCGAGTGGAGTTTCCATTAGGTCTTCAAATGGCTCCTCAATACTGAACTAGAACAGCCTGAGCTGGTTGTGGTCGCGAGCTCGATGTCGGAGTTTAATTGCCGACTAGTCGGCGGGTGAACCGCGAAAGCCTCACCAATGAGGGAGTTTGGCGGATAGGACGAAAGTGCCGGAATTGTCCGGAGAAGTCGGGTTATGGGAATCCGGGCATTGGTGGCTTTTCTGGTGTGTGATCCTCGCCCGCCATTTAATTAAACCGGTTTAACGTGTAATAATTAGGTAAGCGTTCATACTCAATGGAGGACATAATGTCTGAGCTTTCGATCAAAGATGTTTCTGCTCACGGTGGCGGCGGCTGCGGCTGCGGCGGGCACGATGAGGACGTTCCGGTCCTTGACGTTCGGATCATTCCGCACGCAATTCGCCACGGCTCCGTCATTGGTGCCTTCTCTCAGCTACGCCCGGGCATGACCATGCACATCATTGCTCCGCACAACCCGAAGCCGCTTCTACAGCAGCTTGTCGATCTCAACGGTGCGGACGCCATTGAGATCTCCTATGTTTCCGAGGAACCTTGGACCATCGCGCTGAAACGCAAGTAGCCTCTTGACGAGGCCACAAAGAACTTAGCCTCACGGAGGGTCGGGTCCGCGGTGACAGCCGCGAGTATCCGGCCCTCCGTGTTCGAGCCAGCGCTGTCTGCTCGGTAGGCTGGGGAAAGCAAACACTGGCCCCAAAACTATTGGTACATATCTGTTTCGGATAGTTACCTTCGATGAATAAGCTGTTTCGCCACTAAATCTTGAGGAGACATGACAGTTACCAGTTCGCTTCAGGCCCCCGGACCAACGGGCAGTGGCGGTAAGCGACGCCGAATCTCGTGGCGCGTCATTTTTCTTGTCCTTGGTGGGCTGTCCCTTCTGATGGGAATGAATGCCGGGCTTCTCAATCTTGGGTCCTGGGCACCTGCCGAAGCGCAGGATGATTCGGTTCACGGGTTCGTCATGACAGCGGGCTTCCTCGGCACTTTGATTTCTCTCGAACGTGCTCAGGCACTCGCTCACAATGAGCCGAAGAACAGCTGGGCATTTCTCGCGCCAACGCTCCTCGGTGCCGGTGGCATTCTGCTGGCTATCGGCGGCACAGCATCCTTCTGGGGCCTGGTCGGTCACCTCCTCATGATCCAGGGGGCCCTCGCTTTCACGCTCGTTTACCTGTGGCTGTGGCGCAGAGCCCCACTCCCGCTACTAGCAACGCAGATCCTGTCGGCGGTACCTCTCCTTGTCGCAACAATCCTGGTACTGCGCTTTGACGTCTCTGCGCTGATCCCGCTGCTTGGTTCTTTCCTGATTATTACGATTGCCTCCGAGCGCGCTGAGCTTGCCCAGCTTTCGATGGGTCCGCGCGCGGTGCCGACATTGCTGACGCTGTCTCTCCTGCTGATTCTTGCAGCCACCGCATCTCTTATTTGGCCGGATCCGGCTTCCCGCGCCTTTGGCGTTGTGCAGATCGTTATTGCGCTGTGGCTGATCAAGGATGATGCCCCGCGCAGGCTGATCAAGTCGAAGGGATTGCCGAGGTACTCGGCCTACGCACTGCTTGCCGGCTACTTTTGGTTAATCGTCGGTGGAATCGTCTGGATCGCGACGGCCGGTGCAGTGGGCACTCCATACTACGACATCGTCATTCACACGATCTTCATCGGCTTCGCTTTCACGATGATCATGGCGCACGCGCCGGTAATTTTCCCGGCTGTCATGGGTATCCCGGTTCCGTACCGCAGGATCATGTACGTCCCTCTCGTCATGCTGAATGTGGGGCTCGCACTTCGAGTGGGTGCTGAGCTGATCGTTGGACAGGGATCGCTCTGGGTACTTGGCGGTCAAATTAACGTTATCGCCGTCCTGCTCTTCCTCATCACTGTCTTCGGAACGGTGATTGCGGGAGAACCGACGAAGAAAACAAAGCGCAGAACTAAGCCTGCTCCTGCAACTGTTTTGGGTGGGGAGGGCGCATGAAGATCGGTTCCCCCGGTTCAGGCAATAAGCCGGCCGCTCCGAAGCCCATAACTCCCGCGAAGAGGGGCAGGGGCGTGAGCCCAATCCGCGACATGGTTGCGGTGATCTGGCTAATCGTCCTTATCTTCGTCGTAATGTTCCACGAGCAAATCTTGTCCTCGGACTGGCTCGCCATTCACGTCACCTTCTTGGGTGCCCTTTCGCACTCGGCTCTTGTGTGGTCCGAGTACTTTGCGAACACGCTCCTGAAGACTCGGCCGACTGCGAATGAAGGGAAGATCCAGGACCGCCGCAGCTTGCTCATGGCGCTGGGCGCCCTGTTTGTGTTCGTTGGTTTCCCCATGGATATCTGGGTCCTCGTTCTCACTGGCGCCACTTTTGTCACGGTCTCCGTGCTGTGGCACGCGGTATACCTGGCACGGAAGATGAAGAGGGCCCTGCCCGGCAGGTTCCGGATCGTCATCCGCTACTACATCACCGCCGCCTGCATGCTGCCCGTCGGAGCGGCTTTCGGTGTTCTCCTTGCCTTTGGGTTCGGGGATGAGTGGCGGGGCCGGCTCATGATTGCCCACATGACGTTTAACCTGCTCGGCTGGATTGGCCTTACGGTGATCGGCACACTCGTGACGTTTTGGCCCACGATGGTGCGGGCCCGCATGGACGAGAGGTCCGAACGGATGACCCGCCAGGTCCTCTGGCCGCTGTTGGCAGGTATCGTCATCGTCGCCGGGGGAGCAGTTGCGGGTATTAAGCTCATCTCCATCATTGGCGTAGCCGTCTATGCGCTGAGCTTCCTCTGGTGGGGCAGAACCTTGTGGAAGCCCGTTTCTCTCAAGGGCATCCGCGAGTTCGCACCGGCTTCGGTTGGTGCCGCAGGCACCTGGGCGGTTGTCGGCCTGATCTGGATCGGCGTCCTGCTTGCTCTTGCGGATAGCTGGCCCGAGGTCACGGACCGCCTGGTGTCGATGGCGCCGCTGCTCGCCTTCGGCTTTGCCCTGCAGATCCTCCTCGGTGCCCTTTCCTACCTGCTACCTGTTTTGATGGGCAAGAGCCCAGCTAACCTCGCGGTATACCAGGATGCTCTCAACGTCGGAGCAACCTTCCGCATTGCCGTTCCAAACCTTTGTCTCGTGATCTGGCTACTTCCCGTGCCGTCCTCAATCCGCCTGATCGTTGCCATTCTCGGTATCGGAACCATCATGTCGTTTATCCCGATCATGTTCCGTGCCGTCTTCCTGGGCCTCAAGCACAAGAAGGTCCTAGAAGCCGAGCGAGAGGTAAAGGCTGCTGAGAAGGCCGCCGAGGCGGTTGCCAAGCAGGAAGACGAAAACGCCCAACTGAACGAACGTCACCAACAGTCAGTTAGCGATAAGAACTCTGAGTCAGGAAGCGACATGAATCGTGCTGGCTCTACCAGGACAACTAACGGCACGTCCGACAAGGAGAATGATGTCTGAGACAACGAAGAAGAGTGCGGGCATGAGGGGGAGCCAGTCAAACTCCGGCGTGTCCTCGGTCTGGTCGGCAGCGGGAATCGTTGCTTCCGTTGTTGCGATCCTCCTGGCCGTGACTTTTGGGGTTGCCGCCAATCCGTCCGGCACGTCCCTTCCAGCCAACCCGAACTTTGCGAGCGGCGGTACTGCTCAAGCGGGCGCCGCAGTTGAACCGACGGGGGAAACCACCGAGGTTGAGGTGACGATGACGGCGGACATGACCTATGAACCGAGTGTCATTGAGGTCCCGGCCGGCGATGAACTGGTCGTCACCCTGATCAACGAGGACGACAAGAACGGTCACGACCTTGTTATTGGCGACGTCGAGTCTTCTCGTATCCAGCCCGGCAAATCGGAGACTGTGAACTTCGGCGTGCAAAGCTACTCCCAGGAGGGTTACTGCTCCGTGGCGGGTCACAAGCAGATGGGGATGACTCTCGACGTCGTTGTTACCGGAGGTTCGTCATCGGCAGTTGATGCAGGAGGCCATGCCGGGCATGCGGCGCCTGCCGCAATTCCCGATGTTGTCGATGCGGAGGTCTCGGAGGTCTACCCGGCTAAGCTCGAGCCTCTGGAGAGTACCGACGAGCCCGTCACGCACGAGCTGACCTTCACGGTGACCGAGGTTCCGTTAGAGGTTGCTCCCGGCCTGTGGCAGACCAGGTGGACATTCAATGGCAGTTCCATGGGGCCAACTCTGCACGGCAAGGTTGGTGACAAGTTCATCATCACCCTCGTGAACGATGGAACGATTGGCCACTCGATCGACTTCCATGCCGGTGCGCTCGCCCCGGATGTGCCGATGAGAACGATTGCCCCGGGTGAAAGTCTCGTATACGAGTACACGGCTGAACGTGCAGGTATCTGGATGTACCACTGCTCGACTGCTCCCATGTCCACCCATATTGCCTCAGGCATGCATGGCGCTGTGATCATTGAGCCCGCCGACATCGATCCCGTCGACCATGAGTTCGTGATTGTCCAGTCCGAGGTCTACCTCGCAAACGAAGCCCACAGCCCGGAAGAGGCCGAAGAGGTCAACGCAGACAAGATCGCGAACGGTACCCCGGACCGCGTTGTTTTCAATGGCATCGCGAATCAGTACGATCAGGAACGCTTCGAAGTAAAGACCGGTGAACGAGTCAGATTCTGGGTGCTGGACGCCGGGCCGAACGTGCCGTTCGCCTTCCACATTGTTGGCGGACAGTTCGACACCTATTGGATTGAAGGTGCCTACCACCTTCGCCAAGGAGTGTCCTCGTCCGGCGCAACCGACGGTGGCTCCCAGGTGCTCTCGCTCCTCCCGGCAGAGGGCGGATTCGTTGAACTCGAGTTCCCGGAAGCCGGCAACTACTCGGTCGTCAACCACATCATGAGTGAAGCCGAACGCGGCGCCCACGGTTACGTGCACGTCACCGATTAGAGAATGGTCCCTGACCCCACGCAGGAGTGTGGTCAGGCAAAATCATCGAATGTGTCGGCCCTGGATTAGTCCGGGGCCGACGCTCTCGGCGTGGTAGCAGGCGGGGTTAAATTGACGATCATTGACGGGAGGGTCGGAAGTTCCTCATCTCGCCGCCCGTGGCGTGGCTGGTTCGGACGTCCTAGTGGTGGATCCCGAACTTGTTGTAGATCTTGACCAGGGGCTTGGGTGCCCACCAGTTCCATTTGCCCAGCAGGGTCATGGTTGCCGGGACGAGCAGGAGGCGAACAAGGGTGGCGTCTAGGCCAACGATGATGGCAAGGGCCACGCCAACCTGTTTGACCATTATGAGCTCGCCAAACACGAAGCCGATGAAGACAGCGATGATGATTGCCGCTGCGGACGTAATGATTCGCCCGGACCTCTGGAGGCCACGTTCGACGGACTCGTCGTTCGAGTAGCCAGCGTCCCAATATTCCTTAATTCTCGCCAGGAGGAAGACTTCGTAGTCCATGGCGAGACCGAAGCCGAAGGCTAGGGCGATGGCAACAACGTAGGCTTCGAGCCCCTTGGCCACTTCCAGCCCGAAGAAGCCGTTCTGGAAAATCCAGATGGTGAGGCCAAGGGAGGCAAGGAGGGATAGTCCGTTGAGGAGGATGGCCTTGAGGGGGACCATGAGGGAACCGGTCATGAGGAACAGGAGCACGAAGACCGCGACAACGATGATAACGAGGGCGAGCGGGAGACCATCAGCCAACGAGTCATTAAAGTCGAGCTGAAGGGCCGCCGATCCGCCCACCCAGAACTCGAAGCCAGCATCCATGTCCCTAATGTCGAGAACGATCTGTTCCACCTCGACGCTCAGGGGATCGTCGGTCTCGAGATCCAGATTGATGAGAGCTCTATTGTTGTCACCCGTGTCCGTGTAGCTGATACGAGCATCCGGGTACTGTTCCTGAAGCTCTGCCACGAAGGCGGAGCCAGCAGTTTCTTCCTCCGAGGTGCCGGTGAGGATCTGAATCTCGGAGGTGCGGAAGGCAGGGTACTCGTTGCCGAGAATCTCGATAGCCTGGCCGGTTTCCGTGTGGGCAGGCACGTACTCGTCGTAGGAGGAACGTAGGTGCATCGACCATACGGGAATCGTCATGGCAACAAGCAGGGCGCCCAGCAGGATCAGGATGGGCCAGGGGCGGTCGTGAACGAAACGTGCGAGCTTTGAGAAGAAGCCGTGATCGGAGGCTGAATCGCCTACCGTCTTGGTGATTCGGCGAACGCCGGGGATCCTGTCGAGGACGGAGGGACGCAGCAGCTTGTTGCCGAGCAGAACGATGATTGCTGGGACGAGGGAGATGGAGGCGGCCACTGCGAACAGAACCGTGATGACGCCGCCAAGGGCGATCATGTGGAGGATTTGAGCATCCATGACTAGTAGAGCGCCAATGGAAATCGCAATCGTGAGCGCGGAGAAGAAGACCGTACGCCCGGCTGTGCCGATCGTGGTCTCGATTGCCCTGTGGCGAATATCGGAAAGCTTCTTTTGCTCTTCGGCAGAGAGCTCGTGAGGAATGTTGTTGCCGTCGGCCTCGTAGCCAATGGTGGGCAGGAGGATCTGGATTTCTTCTCGGTATCTCGACACGATGAGGAGGCCGTAGTCGATAGACAGGCCCAGGCCAATGATCGAGATGATGTTGATGACGAAGGAGTCGACCGCGGTGAACTGAGAGAGAATCCAAATTCCTCCCATGCCGAGCGCGATCGTCGAGAGTGCACCAATGAGTGGGAGGCCGGCAGCCAAGAGACCGCCGAAGACAATGATCATGATGAACAGAGCAATGGGCAGGCCGATTGACTCACCCGTGATGAGATCTTGCTGGACCTGACCGATCACGGCATCCATCGCCAGCGTCATCGACTGCTTGTAGCCCTCGATACCCGAATCGATGGCCTGGAGTTGCTCCGTCGTCGCATCGAACTCGGCCATGACCTCCTCGTGGGCCGTGTTTGCCTGTTCTTCGGTTAGGCCCTCCTCGAGTTGAACGATAATGATCTGTCCATCGCCTTCGGTCGACAGGAAGGAGGTTATGTCGATCGCCTCATCGCCCTCGGTTTCCGCTGTTCCGGCAAGAACGGATTGGAGCTGGTTATCGACTTCTTCGTTGACCTTGTCGAGCGCGGCTTGCTTCTGAGCGTCGAGCTCGGCCTGTGCGGCGGCAGCTGCCTCGGGGTCGAGCTGGGCGAGCATGTCGATCTCGGCCTGAGGTTCTTCAAAGCCTGCCTCGACCTCGGCGAGTGCAGCGCTTCGTTCCTCTTCAACCGTTGAGGCAATCTCGGAAGCGACATCCTGATAGGAGAGGACGCTCGCCACTCCCGGTTGATCTTCCAGCGCCCTGCTCAGGTCCGTGAGGACCTGAGCAACCTCGGTGTCCTGTGCCAGCTGTTCTTCGGGAACCCCGTCAAGGATGTAGAGCAGGCTTGCTCCATCGTCCTCGGTTTCTTCGTAGACCGCAGCCGATCCCGTGTTCGGAAGGACCGGATTCCCCGAACCCAGATTGTCGAAAAGGGCCTTTCCACCGAAACCGGTGAACGTCGCAGCAACCGCGAGCGCCATGAGCAACACCCAGCTCACAACGGTGGCAAGAGGGTGATGAGATATCAAACGACCGAGCTTCGAGAACACGCCTTCATTGTCTCGCAGTACCCCAGATGGGTGGGATCCTATTATCAAGATCACGACCGAAGCGGAGCAACGATCTCGGGTCGATTAAGGCAGACCGGTTGCTCGAAAACGTGACGAAGGGGTCTTCCCTGCTGGTGTTAGATCACGCGCTTGCCCAGAGCTGGGGAGTATACTCATCACTTGGTCGGATGGTGTTTTAAGCGGCAACACGTTGCTTGCGCACCATCTATCGCAATGAAACTGGGATTGAATCGAATGGTCTTGAGGTTTGACGTCAACGACGTTTTCGCAAACTGTCGGTGGAAGAGCCTAGGCTACCCAGTATGAGCAACGGTGGGAGTTTGATGATCGTCAACCTCAGAAGGAGTCCCGGTATGGTTCCGGTGCGCGCGAATCATGTTCGTCGCTTGACCGAACCGAGGAAGGTAGCAACCGAATGAGTGAACAGCCGATCCTGGTCGACGACTCGAAGTTCCTTCACCTGCACCGCCGCCCAAGCTTCACCGCATATCTGAAGTCACTGTGGGGACGCCGCCACTTCATCTGGGCCGATGCTCGCGGGCGCTCATTTGAAACCGACCGGGACTATTACCTTGGCAAGTTCTGGCTCGTTGCTTCGCCACTGCTCGACGCCGCCATGTACGGAGTTATTTTCGGTCTGCTCCTGCGCACCTCCCGAGGTATCGAGAACTACATTGGCTACCTCGTTATCGGCGTCATTTTCTTCTCGTTCCTCACGAAGTACATGACGAGCGGTGCGACACTGATCAAGTCGTCGAAGAACATGATTACGGCTTTCCAGTTCCCACGCGCGAGCCTCGTCATGTCGCAGTCGATCCGCATGGTTCTTGACTCGACCGTTCCTGCCCTCGTTGCAATTATTGCGGCCCTTTTTGCCCAGATCTCAACGCCGCCAACATTCGCGATTCTGTGGGTGATCCCGGTGTTTGCTCTCCTGCACATTTTCGGCACGGGGCTGATGTTCTTCGTAGCCCGGCTCTGCTTCCAGATCCCTGATTTGCAGGCTTTGGTTCGTATTTTCCAGCGCGGCTGGTTCTACATTTCCGGCGTATTTTTCTCGATTGAACGATTTGCGACACAGCCTCTTGTGCAGGACGTTATGACCGCGAATCCGGCCTACATGTTCCTGTCCGCCGTGCGTAACGCGGTGCTGTACGGAACGGGCCCGGGCCTGGGTGACTTCTTCATTTTGGTCGCCGTTTCATTCGGAACGTTCGGTCTTGGCATGATCTACTTCTGGCGAGGTGAGGAAAAGTATGGCGCAGTCCAGTGAGTATGCAGTCGTCGCACGCGACATTCGTAAGAGCTACATCGCCAGGGGAGCGGACCGCAGGAAGAACATCAAGTCCCGCGATATCACCGTGGAGGCTCTTAAGGGAGTTTCTTTCGCGGCACCATCCGGTGAATCCATCGGTATTCTCGGTCAGAACGGCTCGGGTAAGTCGACACTCTTAAGGTTGATTGCGGGTGGCGAGACTCCAACGTCGGGTAGCCTTCTGGTCCGTAGCCAGCCCGTCCTTCTTGGAATCAGCGCCGCACTGCAGCCCACCCTGTCGGGTGCGCGCAACGTTCGCCTGGGATGCCTCGCCATGGGAATGACTCCCGAACAGGTGGACGAGGTTTACGACGACATCGTGTCGCTGTCCGGCCTTGATGAGGACGCGATGGCACGACCCATGCAGACCTACTCGGCGGGCATGGGGTCCCGCCTGAGGTTTGCGATTGCCACGTCGATCGACCCCGATATTCTTCTTATCGACGAGGCCCTTTCTGCTGGTGACGCAGCGTTTGCAACGCGGGCGAAGCGTCGTATGGATCATCTCCTGAGCAAAGCCCACTCGATCTTCCTCGTGTCCCATGCCGCGCAGACCATTGAGGAAATGTGCACCCGCGCTATCTGGCTTCACAAGGGCGAAATCATTGCCGACGGGCCCGCCGAATCAACGGCACGCCACTACCGCCTGTGGGCATGGCGGGAAGCGAAGGACGAGTACGAAAGCGCCAACAAAATCATCGAGGACGTGAAGAAGGATTACGTGAAACCCAATATAGTCCTTGCCTCAGACGAGAAAAACCACAACGGCAAGAGGCACTAGCGAGTCTTTCGAAAGGGATTTCCAAGACTGTGTGGCTAGGGAGGTCTCGCTCTCCTGTTGTCAGTCGGTCTCGAGCTAAACCCGGGACCCACTCATAACAAGCGACCGCCTGTAGTTTTATGCCTCGTCGGCCAGACGTTCGTAGAGTACCCGGTACCGCTTTCCGTTTGCACTCCACGTGCGGGTGGCGGCAAAGTCCTTACTGAGGCTCGGATCAGCGTCCCGTGCTTGGAGGATTGCCTGGGCGAGGCTCTCACCGTTACCCGCCTCGCTGTAGGTTGAGATTCCACCTGTGACTTCCCGCAAAGCTGGCAGGTCGCTCGTGACGACGGGAACTCCGAGTGCAAGAGCAATGAGGGGCTTGATAGGTGTGACCGTGCGGGCGACGGCCGTATCGTGCCGCGGTACAGCAAACACATCGAGCGCCCCGTACCAGCGCCAGATATCCTCCGATGGCTTCCGACCGGCAAAGATCACCCGGTCCGATACGCGTAGGGTTTCGGCGAGCTTCTCGAGCTCGGGCCGAGCGGTTCCGTCTCCGACGATGAGAACCCGAGCATCCGCCGGCAGGTACTTGATGGACCGGATCAGGGTGTCGAGTCCCTCGTATCCGACAACGGCAGTGATGGCCCCAACGATGAGTCCGTCGGGCAAGCCAAGCTCTGCACGGAGCCTCGCTTTGTCAACCGGTTGGGTGAGGAGCCTGTCTTCAACTGCATTGGGGACGACAATGATGCGGCTATGGTCGACGCCGCGACTAACGAGCTGGTTAGCGGAAATCTCACTTAATGCGGCGACCCCGTGCGCAGCGGCTGCGACGCGGGCTTCCTGGGTGCGCGCTAGCCGATAGAACTCGCTCTGCTCAGCGGCTGGCTGATCTTCCTCGGGGAAGCGAGAGAGCCAGGTTTTCTCCATCTCTCCTCGCGCCTCGTACACCCACGGGATACCAAGTTCCTGTGCCGCGGCGTGAACGATTAGGCCGTTACGGAAATCTGTCGTTGTATGCAGGATTGTTGAGCCTTGCCGACGGCCAATCTCGGCCAGCATGCGTGCGCTCTTCTCGTGCCGCTCGGTGAGCTGGGCCGGGAAAATAGAGGGCAAGAGTCTCTCGTATGTGATCCCGTCGATTGTGTCGGTTGGAGACTTGGGTATCTTTCCGACGGTCACGGGGTAAGCGATCCTTGTCGTTGCCCGCACACTGACACCCTCGTTCTTGATCGAGGAAAGGACCGAGTGGGAACGCAGTGAATAGCCCGACTGGGTATGGGGCAGGGAGTTCGTGAGGAAATGGAGTGAGCGAATATCGCTACCGTCAACTCCCGTTAAAGTAGCGGTATCCAGAGGCCCTTGCTTTGTGAGCGTGCTACCGAGAAGTCCCTTGGTAGTGAGGAGCTCAAGCTCGCCCTGGATGCGCCTGCGTTGTTTACCGGTGGCGGCCTCGGTTGCCTTCGAGTATTCGCCCTTGGTGAAGAGAGTGTCTGCCGACCCTTCGGAGCCGGCCGTGTCGTGACCGCTCTTCTTGGGACGCAGGAAAGAGATGTTCAGTCTTTCTCCGACCTGACCGATGAACTTCTTCGGGTCGGTCAGGAACAGGCGTGACATCGAGGTGGCGCCGAGCGTGGAGACCTTCAGCCAATGCTTCATGAGAGAACGTTTTCTACGAGTGCGAGGAACTGGGCGGGTGCGATGGAGTTGCGCTGGGTTTCAACCCAGTCGCCGCCCCTGCTGTCAACGGATAGGAGCGAACGATCATCGATGATGCGGGACCAGATCTCAGCGAGTCCCTTCGGATCATCAGCATTGGCAACATGGCCGGCCCCGAGTGAGGAGACGATGTCGGCTGGTTCACCGTTGATGCCACCGCTGATGTGATGTCCGAGCGCCATGAGCTCGTAGAGCTTTGAGGGAACCGTGAGTGACATGGGATCCCACGAGGCCAGGTTAACAAGTGCCGTATCTGCCCACGCGTAGTGGCTACTGAGTTCTTCGGGACTGACGCGGCTCAGGAATTCAGCATTGATATTGCCGTCTTCTGCGGCCGCCTGGAGGCGCTTCTTGGCGGCGCCGCCCCCGATGAAACGGAAGTGAATGTGCTTGCTTTCGTCCTGGAGAAGACGAGCGGCCCGGATGGTGCTCCGGAGGTTTTGTGCCCGCCCCAGCGTTCCAGCGTAAACCACCCGGAGGGTGTTCTCTTCAGGAATGAGTGGCGGCTTTACTTCGGGGAGGATGTGCGGGAAAACGTTGCGCACGGTCGCCACGTGGCTGGGTGGCAGGGTGGTATGCACTGAGCTATTCAGCAGGTGCTCGCGCAGGCTATCGGTGGTGACGATGATGCCGGAAGCATTTTGCAGTGATCCCAGGATCTGGTCGCTCGTCACCTTGGCGACGAGCGAACCGGCACGGAACTTGAGGTTGCTTGTGCCACCACCCCGGACGCGCAGCGATTCATCCCAGCGGTCCGAGTACTTGAGCAGATCCGGCCAAGCGTCCCGCAGATCAATAACATAGGGGACTCCCAGTGCCTTCGCAATCAGTCTTGTGACGATTGCGGTGGGAAGCGAGGGGACCGTTCCGATGATGAGGTCGGGCTTCTCGACGTTCCTATTAAGGAACGTGAGGAGCGCAGTTGTCACCGACGTGGAAGACACGACCGCCTGGTCGAGGGCTCGTGAGACGAGCTTCTCCGAGTGCGGAAAGAACGATGTGCGGAGAATTCTCTCGCCGGCCGCGCCGTATTCGACGGTGCTTTTCTCCCAGCCCGATAGTAGCTGTCCGCCGGGGTAGTGCGGGGGAGGGACGACGGCCGTGACGTGGTGGCCCGCGTCGATCAGGATCTTAGAGAGCCACGTCCAGCGGCGCTGATGTACGCCGTTCTCCGGATACCAGCACTGCGAGAGAACAAGAATTTTCATCGGTCGGAGGAAGCCTTTTCCAGGTAGGGGCGAATCTGTTCGGCCAGCGAATCGTAAAATTCAGGAACGTAATGGAAGGGTGCCGCCCCCACCTGTGCTCCCGATCCCCAAGGATCGTGTCGGGGTCGGGTTTAATGATCGTAAAGCCCAGGTCCTCGTAGATCTTCCAGTAGGAGGGGAGGATGGCGTTTGCCCAGTCGGCGGTCTTGCCCATGCTGAGCGGAGCTTCTTCGCCGGTCTTTAGATGGGTGGCCCAGGGGGAGTGGATAACAACCGTTTTCTCGAACAGGCCCTTCTCGATGAGCTTGTCCTTCATCATCTCCGCCTGCTGCGAATAGGCGACCAGGTGCTCCGGTGTTCCAAATTCAACGAGATCCCAGTCCGTTAGCGTGTCATAGAGTCCCGTCGGAATTCCGTCGATTGAACGGGTTATGACCTCGCCGATTGGAGACACGTAAACACCGTGCCTTTCATCGACGAGGTCGATGAGGACAAGATCAATATCTTCTGCGATGAGTACTTGCTTCAGCCCGGTTCCGTAAACGTCGGACTTGTACGAGTTTAGTTGGAACGGGTGTGGAAATTCCGGGTGTTCGGGCTTGTTATCGGTGGCCGGATGGTAGTAGCTAAGAACTGACTGCCGGGCGACGTAGACCGGCACACGAGTCATGTCTGACAGCGACATTTGAATCATGTCTCGACTGACGCAACTCCCGAGTATGGCTACTCGTGCAGGCTCGTTTGCAGTCATGGGTTATTCCTTCGAAGACCAGGTCTCAGCGAGAGCTTCTCGCGATACATCCGTTACCGTTCCGCACAGCGTTTTGGTAATCCAATTTACCCTACCAACTTTACTGCTCTGCACTGGGAAACTGCTTGGTGCGCAGGTCAACATCACCATGTATCCGAACACGTTTGCCACGGGAACGCGGCTGAGACCACAGGTTGTGGGGAACGAAGCGTGCTCGCGCGTACCTGCCGGTGAGTAGCGTAGGATCGGCGGAAGAAAGCAATCATTCTTTACCGATTGCGTGAGATGTTGAAAGGCTTGTTTGGATGAGCAAGAAGAAGATCATGGTCGTTATGGGCACGCGGCCGGAAGCGATCAAGATGGCTCCCGTCATTCTCGCGATGAAGGACTCGGACGTTCTTGATCCAATCGTTGTCTCCACCGGGCAGCACCGCGAAATGCTGGATCAAGTCAACGAGGTCTTCGGCATTACTCCCGACATGGACCTCGATATTTTCGAGCCGGGCCAGTCGCTCAACGTCATGCTGTCAAAGATCATCACCGGTATCGACACTGCGATCACCGACATCGATCCGGACGCTCTCATGGTCCAGGGCGACACCACCTCGGTGTCCGGCGCGGCCATGGCAGCCTTCTACCGCTCCATCCCCGTCATCCACCTCGAGGCAGGCCTGCGCTCTGGCGACCTGTTCGATCCCTTCCCCGAAGAAGGCAACCGCCTTATCACCGGCCAGATCTCCTCGCTGCACCTGGCACCGACCGATCAAGCCAAGCAGAACCTGGTCCGCGAGCAATTCAACCCGGACAACATTGTCGTCACCGGCAACACCGTCATCGATGCACTGCTCCATGCCACGAAGGAACCCAAGCCCTTCACCGATCCGCGCGTTGCGGAACTTGCCCAGTCCGGCAGGGACATCCTGCTCGTGACTGCGCACCGCCGCGAGAACCTTGGTGAGAACATGGAATCAATCGGCAAGGCCATTGCCGAACTCGCCACCAAGTACCCCGACAAGGCAGTGCTGTTCCCGATCCACCGCAACCCAAAGGTCCGCGAGGCCGTTCTGCCCCAGATCGAGCACCTCAACAACGTGGTGTGGACCGAGCCACTTCCGTACGGCGAGTTCTGCCATGCCCTGAAGGTCTCCCACATCATCCTCACTGACTCCGGCGGCGTCCAAGAAGAAGCCCCCTCGCTCGGCAAGCCCGTCCTTGTCATGCGCAAGACCACGGAACGTCCCGAGGCAATCGAGGCCGGCAACGCCCGCCTCGTCGGTGCACACACCGACGCCATCGTCGATGCCGTCACCGAACTGGCCCAATCCCAGGATGCCTACGAGACCATGTCCCAGGCAATCAACCCGTACGGCGACGGCAAGTCCTCCGACCGCGTGGTCGCAGCCATTGCCGCTCTACTCGGCGTGGGGGAGAGACTCCCCGAATTCGAGTACACCACAGGTCACTGATATTGAGTTGAGAAGGCCGCCGGAGACTTACGATCCGGCGGCTTTCACTGAGTAGCCGGACATGGGTTCTAGCCGATCGCATGTCTTCTCAGGAGTAAAGCACGTCAAGGAGGAGCGGTCACCCATACCGATGTAAGTTGCTTCTTGTGCTCGTCCCCTGTCTTCTCAGACACGTTTACGGGAGCGGCTTCGGCGCGATCGCGGAGCTTTGGTTAAACTCGATGAGTCCGCCAACGTAGAAATCGAGTTTTCTTTTCCATGACCCAACGTGTTGAGGATTCTAACCAGCGACTGATGAGGGGATTGCCCGAACGGCGATACCTTCCTGAACTGCACGGTGTACGCGGTGTTGCCCTGCTGGGCGTCGTTCTCTTCCACCTTTTTGGCTCGGGAAAGATCTCTGGTGGCATCGATATCTTCCTTGCGATATCGGGCTTCCTCTTCACCGGAATGCTGCTACGCGAATCCGCAGCCAAGGGCGGTCCTGTTGATCTGTTCAAATATTTTGGACGGCTGTTCCGAAGAATCGTTGCACCGGCAGCAACCGTTGCTCTCGCAACGCTTGCGCTAGCGCTCGTTATCCTGCCCGTCACGCAACACCGACAGCTGTGGACCGAGGCGCGAGCCTCGATTCTCTACTTTGAGAATATTGAGCTCATCAACTCGCAGCTGACCTATGACGCTGCTGGACCTGACACGTCTCCCTTCCAACACTTCTGGTCCCTATCCGTGCAAGGGCAGTTCTATCTGGTATGGCCGTTCGTTGCCATACTTTCGGTCCTCATTGCCCGCCTGATCAAGCGGTCCGCGGCTGGCGTCATGGCGACGCTTGCGGGGCTCATCGTTGTTGTTTCCCTGGGTTATGCCATCTACGTTGGGAGCTACAACCAGGACGAGGCGTACCTCATGACGCAAACCCGCGCCTGGCAGCTCGCCTTTGGTGCCCTTATTGCGCTGGCGGGATCAAAGATCAGGCTTCCCAGGAAACTCCGGGGAGTGGGCGGTTGGCTGGGCTTTGCCCTCATTGTTAGCTGCGGATTCCTGTTGGACGGCAGGGCTCTCTTCCCGGGACCCTGGGCATTCTGGCCGATCCTCGGGCTTACCCTCGTCCTTATCTCGGCGGGCCCAGAAGGCGGCAACAAGGATCCGAAATGGTCAGCCACGTACTTCCTTACCAACAAGGTTTTTGCCTGGATTGGTGATCGTGCCTACGGCCTCTACCTGTGGCACTGGCCGCTCCTGATTTTCTACATGGAGATTGCGGACAAACAGGCAATTAACGTCATTGATGGTCTCGGCATCCTCGCCGTTTCCTTCGTGATCGCTTCGATCATGTACAAGCTCCTCGAGCAACCGCTGTCCCGAGCGACTAAAAAGGCGAATGCGCCCGGTGGCGGACGCAGGAACAAGTACACCGTTGTTGCCGGCGTCGTCACGATTGGTCTCGTTGGTGTGGGTACGACAGCGTTTGCTCCGACACCGCCCGAGCTCAAGGTTGCGTATGAGGGGTTGGACGCGGACAAGTACCCGGGTGCTGCGCAAGCTTTCCAGGATGAACCGCCTGCCGAGGAAGAAATCTTCCCGGAAGTCGAATACGCACAAGACTATATGCCAGAGTACGTTGCACGCGGCTGTCGCCAGGAAGGGAATAACGTGCCCGGCACCGATGAGGTTCTTATCTGCGAGGACGAGGATCCGCCTGCAAATCCAACGGCCACGATTGTCCTCGCTGGCGGTTCCCATGCCGGTCACTTCGAGGCGGCGTTCAAGGCTCTGGGTGACAAATACGACTGGGAAGTCATTGTGGCAATCAAATCAGGCTGTGTCTTTGGCCTTGAAGAAAACCCGGATCACTGGATGTGTGGTCAGTGGAATGAAAACTTTATTGAATGGCTCGACACCCAAGACGTCGACCTCGTTGTCACACCCGGTAGCAGGCTCTGGCAGCCCGAGAACGTTCTGGCTGACGCCCCCTACTGGTGGGAGCAGATCACCGATACGGGTGCGGATCTTCTCCTCACACGCGGAACCCCGCGAGGCATGGAGAACGTCCCCGATTGCCTTGCGTCGGGTGGCACTGCGCAAGAGTGCGGCCTCCCCAAGGCAAACATTGCCGAGGTTAACCCGCTTTTGGAAATGGACCTGCCGGAGGGCACGCACTTACTGGATCTAACCGAGTACGTGTGCCCGGCCATTGACGATGATTCAAAGGCTAACTGCGATGCTGTTGTTGGCAATCTTCTCGTCTGGTACGACACGGACCATTTCACAGTCCCGTTCTCGCAGTCGTTGGCACCAGCGATCGAAGAAGAGCTAAGCGACACCCTTCCAACCCTCTTCAGATAGGTAAGACCCTCCGATTGACGTGGGAAGTGCCCTGTCTGAGGTGTTGTCACATGCAACAGGGACCCAGATCCGCAACGACACATCGAAGCCCTGCAGGAGCCGGCCGTCGAAAGGTTACCGCCTGGGATCAGACAATGCGTGCGAGTAGGTTCTCGAAGCTCTCGATCATGGATTCAGCCGTGTAGCACTGGCGGACCCATTCTCGTCCCTTGGCTGCTAGTTGCGCGTACGACCCTGGATTTAGGAGAAGACTCAGGTCGGCGGTGGGCTCAAAACCTTGCGGCGTGAAATAGTCGCCAAAGTTCGAGTCGGCGATCGCGTCGACGTGTGATGAGGCGAAGAGGCCAACGTACTCACGTGCTCCTACACCGATGACGGGCGTTCCAACGGCAAGGCTGTGAAGAGCAGTTCGGCCCGCGGTTAGTGACACGGTCGAATGCTCGAGCTCAGCGAGCATGTCCGGAAGACTCAGCCAGCCCGATAGTCGGTAGGTAAAGCCGCTATTTCGTTCACTCAGTTCACGCAGGCGTGAATTGAAATATCCGCGTCCACTACCGTCCCCCATGATCGTTGCGTGAACGCGCTCAACACCCTGATCAGAAAGCAGTGTCACGAGATTGTCGAGCGCTTCTAGCTGCTTAAGCTTATCGATATCGAGGCGTGACGCCATGGCGATCCGTAAGACGCCTTCTTCCATCTTGTCCTCGAAGCTAACACCCGGGCGTGCTAGCTCGGACTCCGGGACGCCGTTAGGGATAACGGCGACTTGTTCGAGCGGGACGCCACCGATTTGATGGACCATCTTTGCCAGCAACCCTGTGACTGCGACCAGGGCACCGGCTTCGTCCTTCCAGGACTGCACGTAGTCAGAATAGACCCCGTGGAATGTGGCAACGAAGGGAATTCCGGTCTTCTGATACAGGTATTGGCTGACTTCACGTGACCTCATGGGAGAGGAGACGATGACGTCCCAACCGCTCTCCTGAACCCAACCAAGGCATTCGGACAGATCGCTCTCGGCAAGATCGGAACGGAGCCCCCGGGCACCAGCTTCCTTTGCTTCGTCGATGAGCCGCTGAGTGGGTGCAATCACCCCGACGGTATACCCCTTGCTGGCAAGGCCCTGGATCAGGGTGAGAGCCCACTCCTGCACACCACCCCAGGAGGACACGGTGTGCACGATAACCAGGATTCTCACTGCCCGTACCCCGCAGTCAGCTTGAGCTGCTTCAGGGTGCTTTCGATCCGTTCGTCGAAGTCAATGACTGGTACATCGTCCCGGAGATTCAGGTGCGTCGCTTGCAGGGCGGGGGCGAAGCAACTGGCGATGGCGATTGACCCGAGTGCTTCCGAGCCTTCACCGTGCAGTCTCCTCGCCTCCATAACAGCATTCGTCGTCACCGCGATATCGAAAAGGGTGGCCAGAGTTCCATTGAACTGGTCGAGCGGCAGGACCTGGAGAACGGAATCGTTGGTTTCCCGCCGCTCCATGCTCAAACTACGCGTTGTGACTTCAAGCGAACGATGGGTTTCGGGCAGGGGCTCTTGCGTGGGGGAGAAAACAGCTGACTCCTCATTCTCCGCCACTGTGAAAGGCTGGCCCCAAATCTGTTCGGCAACGCCGCTAGTATCCTCACTGATTACAAGGTTCGTGCTCACGGGATTGTCGAGCCTCGGACCGAACATCATGAGGCTTGACCAGAAGAGGCGATCCGGGTCGAGGAGCGCGATTCTCGGGGACGGGAAAGCAGGACCTCGCCAACGGGTAGTGCTCGACCGTCCTGCTCGGTCAGCAGTTTCATCGAAAGATTGCCGTGGGTCGCTACTGCACATTCAATCCTGGTCATTCGATCTCAGCTCCGATCATCGCCATCAACTCTGTTACCGAAACGTCCTTTGACGCCAAGATACTGGGGGAAGCGATAGCTAGCCTGTCGGCTGTTGCCGTAGCTTCCCGAGCGCTACCAACTGGGACAAGTGCAGTCCATGCCTCGGTTCCGTCAAAGGTGCGAAGGTAAAGACTTGCACAACCAACGTCCGTGAAATCCGGACGAGTCGGTACATCGCCGACAAGAACCGTCGCCATTCCCATTGTCCTTTGAAGGTCCCGTAGTCGAAGCGAAACCCACTGCCGGGCCACATGCTCGAGGTCGTCAGCGGTTGACGCTTGGACTGGTTCAACGGAGTACCCGTTGAAAGCGAGATCGGCCAATGCGTCATCTGAGGGCCGCATGAGCCATGCTCGTTCGCGGACCACTTTGCCGCGATAGTCCGCTTCCGATCCGAGAATGATTTCTTGGTCGTACGTCGTGAGAATTCCGAGCTTTGAAGCGAGCGGACCGGTCACCATGATCGCCTGGGACTGCTCCTGTCCGGGAAGATACTGGGTGAAGTTCTTCTCGAGATTCGCACGCTCAGCGACCTGCGCCCACGGATGTCGCTCCTTAACACGGTGAACAGCAGTGCGCTCCGCGTCCGTGGTCGTCCCCGTGATCGCAAATTGCCGGGTTAGCAGTGCGCCGAGCTTCTGGTTCTTTACATCGACGGCGCTAACCTGCTCGGGGTGGATCCTCCGGAGGACAACGGCCTTGCCTACGTGCTTCCAGCGGACTCCGAGGAGCGCCGTGCGGGTAGCGAGGTTGTGGTCGACTGCGCTCGTCAGCCTTGTGTCGTACCGGAGCTGACGAATGATCCACGTCGGGATCAGCCAGGTGGGGTGCCCGGTTGCCTGGCTCGTTACCGAAAGCACATCAAGATTGAAGTCTTCCTTCGTCACGTGCATGATCATGTCGCCCGTGACGTTATCGAAATTCACCCACGCTCCGTAGCTAGCAATCGCGTTGTCGTGCAGCGCTTTGAGGCCAAGCTCAAGCCGGTTGGGAAGCATGAGGTCATCGGAGTCGTGCACGGCCGTAAAGTATCCGCGAGCTTGGTCCGCACCGAAGTTGCGTGCCGCGGCAATGCCGCCGTGCTCCCGCCAGAAGTATCTCACTCGCGGATCGCCGATAGATTCAACTATCTGCTGAGAGTCATCGCTACCACCGTCGTCGACGATAAGAATCTCGAAATCCTGGAATGTTTGCAGTCGAACGGAGTTGATCGCTTCTTTCAGGTAGGCCGAACGATTGCGGGTGGAGATAACAACCGAAACCAGGGGAGGAGCTCCTTGGGGCTTCTGGTTCCAGTGGGGGAGATGGGCGATGAGATCGACCCGTTCGGAAGGCATGTGGTCGGAATCGTCGTGACGGTCTTTCTCATGCTCGATGGGTTCCGCAGCGGGTCCAATGAGTGTGCAGGCAGTGCGACCAAGGTTGGCTTCCCAGCCAAGCAACTGGCAACGTAACGCAAACTCAGCCAGTGCCCTATCGAAGTTCTTGATAGCGGGATTGAAGCCTTGCACTACGCAGTACGCCTCTACTCGCAGAGCAAATGCCGTTGCCGTCTTTTCTTCATGCTCGGAGGCAGAAACATTGTCCGTCGTCTGAAAACTGCCGCCGAGAAGTGCGGACCTGGGACCCAGGCTGTTGCCGACAGTGAGGGATGTAGGCCAAGGGCCTTCGCAGACAGCAACCCATTCGCTTGTCACGTACTGCATTGCGAGCGAGAACCGGTCGGTTCTTGGGGTGGTGGGATCCACGAGAATCCAGCTGACCTCTGGTACAAATCGCTCGGAGTCGGTCTTCTGATCAGTTCTGGCGATAAGAAAAATGTCACCAATGCTGGGGAGGGATAGGTTCTCGGGTAAAGAAGCATCCCGGACTTGGGAAATATCGAGGAGCAGGCTCATTGAGGTCATGCCAGGTCCAGCCATCCTGCTACTTGCCGTCCGCTTTCTGTTGATGCGTGCCAGGGAATCCGGCTCGGTACGTCGTTCTCACGTGCGGTCTTTTGCCAGTCGACAATGCTGATCTCGACTGTTCTGACCGGCTTTGAAAATGTCAGGGGCTCAAGAACATGTGAGGCATCGTTATCGAGCCCGAGCACGTACTGGTAGTGGTTCTCGACGATTCCTGAATATGGCCACGACACGACCGTGGGTGTTTGGCCGAATGCATCCTTCGCGTCCGGCACCGTGAGGATCCAGGTTTTTTCCGGCGGCCGCCATGTGCTTGGCAAGATCAGGTAGATCTCATTCGCTTCGATTGGAAGCTTGATTGTTCCCGTGCGCTCGTGTCGCTTTGGAGGGGTCTTCTCTTCGACCGGAGGGGGCGTGGAAGTAAGTCCGACTGCGCGCAGAATCTTCCGCCACGACTGACGAGCCATACGGCGGCCCCCTTCCTCTTTGTTTATGGTCATACTCAAGATTCAACGGTTTGCTCACGTTTTCCGCCGTGAACTCTCACCATCGTGATCGTAAGTCACATTACTGGTTAGGCCCTGTGATCGGGAGCGTGAAACCCCTACAACTTCTTGCGACGTTCCCAATCTTCGATATCGGTAACCAGTCGCCGGGCTCGTGCGTCAAAGGTGTGATTGTCGATTACCTTCTGTGATGCCTCGCGGCGTCGAGCTTCTGCTTGTCCATAATCCTGCGTGATCGACTCTTCGACGAATCGGCGGATGTCGTCCGGTGTGCGATAGACGAGGACTTCCTCGCCAAACACCTTATCGAGATCCTTGACGTCGTCGGAGATCACTCGACAGCCGCTCGCCACGGCATCGAAGATCCGATTCTGGATAAAACCTTCCCGAGCCATGAGATCCCAGTGATCTGCTAGCACGAAGCGAGCATCCCGATAAACATCGGCAAGCCGGTCATTTTCAATGTAGGGGCCGCCAATCATCTCGGAGGGAACTACACCCTCCCAGCCGGGGCCATAAACCTTAAGGCGTACGCCTGATTCCACGGCATCGACCACCGACTTTCGATTGCGCTTAGCAAAATTACCGCCGACAAAAACCAGATCATTCGTGTGTGATGCTGGTGAATCTGCGTAAAAGAAACGGGTTGCGTCAGTAGCCTGTAGCAACGGACGGACGTCAATTCCGTATTCTTTGGTTGCCCACTCGGCCCAGGCGTGGGAGGCGGCGTAGACGAGGTCGAAGCCCGCGAGCTCATCGGCCGTCACTTTGTCGGGATGGCTAATGATCCACAGAACATTGGTTGCCCCCGGAATCGGGACGGTGCGGTGCAGTCCGCGGACAACGAGCGAGACATCATCGAGCACTCCGCTTGCGGAAGCGTGCGCCCCGTGCCGCAGCGTGACGACTTCCTGGTCGAGTTGTCTCAGGCTTGCCGCAAACGAGTTGATGAAATGTGTATCTCCCCATTCGTCGCCGCGCGCGCCTGGATCAGCTGGGTTCTTGATCGACCAGCGTCTGGGGGATCCGGCCTTACGTCCAAGCGTGACAGCTGCGGTGGGAGCTTCCGGCTTGAGGAGGCTACTATCAGGACCGACCCGAACGGCTTCAAACGTCGAAGTCGAGAAGAGGTCAAGATCAGTAGCGGGAAGCTCGTTTCGCCACGCTTCCATGAACACTCGCCCGTCAAGGACCAGTTGCTGATCGCTACTGTTTTGATTTCCTTTCAGGTGCGCCATGGCAACGCTCGGGACTGTACGGAAACCACCCGGTCTCAGCTTCGCGGCTCGCAGAGTAAGATCTATGTCGTGCATAGCGCTCACGTATGAGGCATCAAAGCCATGAAGAGCACGGAAGTCAACCGCCCTCATGAGAAGCCCCGTGGCGGATGCTGCGGCGAAAGTATGGTCGGTACTGTAGCGAGCATCCTCCACTGGGTGCCCCTCGAGGAACTGCAGGGGGAGGGTGCCCGGTGCAACCCAAACAGCACCGGCGGAGTGAATCGTGTCGTTCCGTTTTAGGATGACGGGATTCACGCCTGCAATGCTGTCATCGCGAAGCTTGTTAACAAGGTCAGCGATCGTTCCGCTTCTCATGCGCGTCTTATGATCGACGAAAAGCAAGAACTCCCCGGACGACTCGAAGTAGCCGTAGTTATTTCCTATGGAGTTGTAGAAATTCCGGGCAAGCCGGACGAGCCGTATGTTGTCGCGGCAGGAGAAGTACTGGATATAACGGCGGGCGTGCCGCTCAGTCGATCCACCATCAACAACGATTACTTCTATATCGTCATACCCACAGTTATCAAGGATCGATTCAACGGCATCGATTGTGCTTTGACTGTTTTCATAGGCAGGCAGAATGACAGATACTCGGCCGGGAACCCGCTCCTTTGCCTCGTCTCGCTCCCAGTCAAAGATGTTCTTCGCGAGGACAACTCCCTGCCATCTGCTGGACTCCTTGACCGTAATTCGGTCCGGCTGAATCATCGAATGATCGTAGTTGCAACCAATGAATGGGAAGAGAACCGGTGTCGATCTGGTCATGAGCCTCATGACCAGATCGAAATCCACCCAGCGCTTGATTGTCTCGTCGAATCCGCCTGCTCTTCGAATAAGGTCGGCACTGATGACCATGACATTCATGTCGATGTGGTTGCGGATGAGAAGATCCTCAATTCCGCCTTCGTAAGCCATGTATTGAACATCATCCGGGGTGTTTCCAACAAGCCGGTTACCGGAGTAGGCCCAGACGATATTTTGGGACAGCATCCCGCGGATCATGAGCTCGAGGTAGTCCGGTGTCCAGGTATTGTCCGAATCGAGAAAGGCGATGTAGTCACCGGTTGCCGTAGCCAGTCCGGTATTGCGGGCAGCTGAAACTCCCGAGCCGGTGTTCGTTAAGACGGTGATGCGAGTGTCGATGTTCGCAAGCTCTGCGAGGACCTCCGGGGTTTCATCCGTTGAGAGATCATCGACGATGAGCAATTCCCAGTTGTCGTAAGACTGCTCCCGTATCGATGCCACAGCATCCCGTACGAGGACGGGACGGTTCTTGACCGGCATGACAACCGAGACGCGTGGCCGCAACGTCTCTGGGGAGCTGAGAATGGTTTCCTTCCACGCGGCTTCGCCCGCGTGATCCCAGGTTCTGGTGAGCCGGGGGCGATTGACACGCTGCTCATCGAACAGGGCCTGGAATTGGTTCGTGACGGTATCCGCATACGATTGGGCGGTTACGCCGTGCAGTGGGGAATCAGCCGGGACTGGAAGGAGCGTCGAGGAGTCCATCCGATCCAGGAACTGCCGCAGGGGGGAGACTGGGCTTTCGGGGTCACTCGACACGAAGCTGGGGAAAAAGGCTGGGCCGAGACTATTCGACTTCTGTGAACCAAGGCAATCAAGAACGGGAAGTATCTGCCCACGCCGGATTTGATCCTGGATTTCTTGCGGGAACGTGTGGAAGTCAATAAATGGATTTGGTGGCGTCAGCTTTTGAAGGTAGTACGTGAGGTAATGTGCGGCCGCCAAATGAGCGGAGTCAAAGCTCTTTCCGCTCAGCCGTTCATAGAAGGTTTGCGAAAAGATGCGGGACTCAACAAGTGCCTTTGCTTGGGGATGATCCTTCCATGTGGGTGAGGGTTGCCTCGTGACTCCTGTCCCACTGTCTGTATCGAGCTGGCGTCGGATCCGATTGACCTGACTGATGAGCCTCCTAGCCCACTGGCGGGAAAGAATGAGGAGAATAACCGAAGAGCAGAGGGTAACCGCTACCACAACTGGAACCACGACCCGCGGTTTCCAGACACCTAAGGCAGCGACGAGCCCGATAACTACCAGTGAAGCCACCGCCCCCAGCATCGTGACTGACCGTCGGTTTCTGCGCGCTCGGGAGCTCACACATCGCCCTTTCATCATCCGACATACTTCCAGGCTCAACTGTATCTTGAACTCGCCGATTCCATGATTAAGTAGCCCCCATGTTCACGCCCCAAAGATTTCACGGTCACATGTTGGCAGGTGGCTCAGTTGGCTCCCCTCGGGGCACGGCCTAACCGCATAAACCAAGAGACCGAGAAGTAACTCCGGTGACGACACAGGCTTCCTCGGAAGCTCCTTCGCTTTGCGCACGTGCCCATTCATCGCCCGGAAATGGAGTTGTGCACAGGTAGCCCATACCTTGATTTATGTACTCTCTTTGAAGGTTCCCGAGAGGACCGGTTACTCGGTGTTACGATTTACGTGTTACAAAAAGGTTAACTAACGAGCCTTGGGTGGCGGAAGCGTGCCCTCCCTTGGCAAAGCAAAGGCGATATTTTGACAGCTGATTTCCTGTTTCAGGAGATAGGTACGACTGGCAGGTGCTCCGGAATAGTACACACTGACTTTGCCCAGCTGTCGACGAGCGATTGTGGCAACCCGGTTCGCGCAGCGGACTGTACATTTGCCTGGACTGCTACCATGATTCGCTTGATCGCTTCTCCTCCTCGTCAACGAAAGGCCTCGCAATGATGGCAACATCCACATTTCAGAGCGTCTGTGTCATCGGCCTGGGATATATCGGCCTCCCGACCGCAGCGTTTGTGGCTTCCAAGGGCATCAACGTTATCGGCGTCGACGTCAATGAAAAGTTCGTCAACCGGATTAATGCTGGGGAGGTCCCGTTCTTTGAGCCGGACTTTGCGGAAACACTCGTTGATGTCGTTGGTAGGGGCCTGCTGACGGCGACGACCGAGACCCCGGCCGCAGACGCCTACATCGTGGCGGTGCCGACCCCTTTCAATGACAAGCACGAGCTTGACCCGTCGTACATCAAGTCCGCTGCGGAAGGCATCGCCGACAAACTGTCCGGTGGTGAACTCGTCGTTCTGGAGTCGACCTCCCCGCCCGGAACGACGGAAAAGCTTGCCGATTACCTGATCTCCCTGCGTCCCGACCTCACGCTAGAGGATGGTCAGCCGAACTCGCTTTACTTTGCGCACTGCCCAGAGCGCGTCCTGCCGGGACGCATCATGGTCGAGCTCGCGTCGAATGATCGAATGATCGGTGGTCTCACGCCGCACGGAACCGAGATGGCGAGGGAGCTTTACGCAACGTTCTGCACGGGTGAGCTCCTCCTAACGGATGCGAAGACGGCGGAGATGGCGAAACTGACGGAGAACTCCTTTAGGGACGTCAACATTGCGTTCGCGAACGAGCTCTCTGTCATTTGCGACAAGCTCGGAATTGATGTCTGGGAGCTCATCGAGCTCGCCAACCACCACCCACGGGTGAACATCCTCCAGCCCGGCCCCGGAGTGGGGGGACACTGCATCGCGGTCGACCCCTGGTTTATCGTGGCTGCGGCTCCCGAAGAGGCAAAGATCATTAAGGCTGCCCGCAACATCAACGACGCGAAGCCCGGCTACGTCATCGACAAGGTGCTTGCCAAGGCGTACCGCATCAAGAACCCGACTATCGCTGCGCTTGGCATCGCCTTCAAGCCCGACATCGATGACCTGCGCGAGTCGCCGTCGCTGGCAATCGTCGAGCGGCTGGCCGGTGAACTTGAAGAAGGCGATATTCGTGTTGTTGAACCTCATGTCTCCGAACTACCGTCGCGCCTTGCGCAGTCCTCGAACGTACGGTTGCAGGGCACCCTCGAGGCCATCAACGAGGCCGACATCGTTCTGGTCTTGGTTGACCACACAAAGTTCAAGTCGATTGATCGTGCGTTGTTGGAAGAGAAGATCGTTATTGACACCAAGGGCCTGTGGCGCTGAGCCGACCGCGCTGAACTTACCTAAGAAAGGCATGTCGTGAACAACATCGTCCGCACGCTCAAGTCAAAGCGAGGACTGCTCTACACGGGGCTGGTTGGCCTTGCGACCCTGATCGCTATCATCGTTGTCGCTATTGCTGACCACGCAGAGCTGATCGCGGCAACGCTTCTGATCGGCCTTATTGGCTGGTTGATCCTCATTGCCCTCGAGCTTGTCCGCATGTGCGTGGAGACGGTTCGCAAGGACATGCGACAAACCAAGCAGCAGGTCGGCAAGATTGATTACCGCGTTGGCAACATAGCCCAGGATACGCGCAACACCGCGGGCTCGGTCGGTAAGGCCGTTCCCATGATCCGTACCGTCCACGAGGCTGCCGTGCACATGTATGCATCCGGCTTCGACGGTGAGGACGTGGGGGATTCCGGTGCCGGAATGTCGGCGCGCCCGTTCCTTGACACAAATATGATCCCCGAAAGCACCATGCCGGATGTTGCTCCGAAGCGCACGACGAAGGCCATGGTCATCGCCGATGAATTTACCCTCGCCGCATTTGCTCCCGAGTGGATTCAGTTGACTCCGACCCCGGACACCTGGAAGCAGATCATTGACGACGAGAACCCGGATCTCTTCTTCATTGAGAGCGCCTGGGAAGGTAACGACGGATCGTGGCGCTACCACCTCGTGGGAACCTCTGCTCCTCGACCCGCGGTCGTCGACGCTATTGCTTACGCAAAGTCGAAGAACATTCCTGTCGTGTTCTGGAACAAGGAAGATCCGCCGCACTTCGAGGACTTCCTCGATGTCGCAAGACTTGCCGACTATGTATTTACGACCGATGGGGATCTGGTGCCCGAGTACACGAAGCGTTTGGGCCACAACCGCATTGGACTGCTGCCCTTTGCCGCGCAACCGCTCATTCACAATCCCGTGAAGGTGAGCCGTTTTGGCAGGGCACGAAACATTGCTTTCGGTGGCATGTATTTCCGGGACAAGTATCCCGAACGTCGGGCACAGATGGACTACCTTCTTCCTGCCGCGCACGACTTCGGGCTGGAAATCTTCTCCCGTCAGCTTGGCAAGGATCCCGCCTACCAGTTCCCGGCTCCCTATGACTCGGCCGTTGTTGGCTCTCTTGCCTACCCGCAGATGATCACGGCTTATAAGCTGTACAAGGCTGTTCTAAACGTCAACTCGGTCGTGACCTCGTCAACGATGTGTGCCAGGCGAATCTTTGAGGCCACCGCGTGCGGTACGGCAGTGGTTACACCCCCGAGCCCAGCAATCGACCACTTCTTTGGCGATGCTCTGTCCGTCGTATCCGATCAGGACGAGGCGACCAGGGCGATTCGCCTTCTCACGCGCTCGTCGGAGTACCGCGACCGCAAGGTCCACGAGGCGCAGCGAATCGTGTGGGAGAAGAACACCTACTCCCACCGTGTCGATACGATCCTCGAAACAATCGGACAAGACGTTCAGGATGTTAGGGGCACCGTCTCCGTCTTCATCTCGACAAATGTGCCCGGTTCCGCCGCATATATCTCCGAGAACCTGCTCCGACAGGTCCGTCAGCCAGAGGAAGTTGTCATTGTCAGCCACGGTTTCGACTTCGATGAGAGCGAATTCGATGCTGTTCGCGAAGCAGGCATTATCGTCAAGCTGATCTTTGCGGCTCCGGAGAGTTCGCTCGGCCAGAATCTCAACCTTGCGATCGAGAACACGACCGGGGATGTGCTTGTGCGCATGGATGACGATGACTGGTACGGCAAGAACTATGTCCGGGACCAGCTGCATGCCCTCGACTTTTCGGGAGCAACCCTTGTCGGTAAGGCTGCGAGCTACATTTATTTCGAGTCAACGGACTCCACCGTCCTCACCTATCCGCAAAAGGAAAACAAGATCGACGATTTTGTTCGCGGCGCGACTTTCGTAGCCAAGCGGGAGGTCTTCCTCAAGTACCCGTTTAGTGATCAGAGCCTAGGGGAGGACTCGGCTCTCCTCCAGCAGATCCGCGCTGATGGTGGGAAGATCTATAGCACCGACCGGTTCAACTTCATTGTGAATCGTTGGGAGGACAAGGGACGCCACACCTGGTCCGTTGCCGATGAAGAGCTGTTCTCCACCGGGATGCTCCAGTACATGGGGAACGCTCAAGACCAGCTGGAGGTCTAGTAGCTACCATGACAAGCCCTTCAGATAATACGCTCCAGCAGGCATGGGACCGCTACCACGCTCGTCACAAGCGGTCTGCCACGGTTGCCGACAAGTACAGGTACGAGAACATCTTCGCCAAAGGATATATTGTCGCGAACGGTGTTATCGGAGACTACGTACCCGCGAACTGGACCCGACTCGAATTGCAGCGAGGTTACAACCTGGCGGTAGCTCCCGACCTGGGATACTCGTACCTCTCAGAACCGAACTGTGCCACTCTCATTCTCGGTCATGCCTTCCACAAGAATTCAGGAACGATGACGACAGTTGACACTGCCAGGGTGCTCCACGAAAGGTTCCTGGAGGCACGCTCGTTCGATTCGTTCGAGAAGATAATTCTTGAAATGAGTGGACGATTCGTCGCTATTGCGATTCTTGGTCGTGAGTTACGCGTCTACACGGATCCGATGGCAAGCCGAACATGCTTCTGGGGGCAAACCGGGCGTTGGAAAAGGACAACCTACTTAGCGTCACATTCGGCGCTGATTGCTCATGCGACCGGTAGCACCGAGGTGACTGAAAACCGCTGGATCATGAGGCATCCAGATTACTCAAATCCCGGTGGTAAGACGCTCCCGGCACTCATTGCACCGCACGATTGCACCACAGAAGTGATCGCGAATTGTTATTTGAGTATTCAAGGCTCGAAGGTCACCCACGTACGGTATTTCCCAAAGCACGAACTAGAATCCTTGAGTCTCGACGAGGCGACCGATGTTTTCATGGACGAGATGCGGTTCAACATGGAAGCATGGCTTGGCGTCGCCGATCATTCTTATCTGGCTCTCACTGCGGGGCAGGACTCGCGTGCAATTCTCTCAGCCAGTTTGGATCTTCTGAATCACAAGAGCGAAGACGTCACCCTGATGACGTACCATTTCTTTAAGAAGGGCGCCGCAACCACAGCGACCGACCTTTTGAAAGCGAACCAGATGGCGTTGGATGCTGGGCTCAGGTTCAAGGTGATTGATATTGATGGAGTGGCGAAGGAAGTCGGCCCACTCTACAACGCGACCTTCCCAGCGTGGGCACGATTCCCGACGCTCACTTCCTCTTTCTATGAGCAATTGCAGGCAGACTCCGCGTTGTTTATTGGTGTCGGCGGTGAAATTGGAACCGTGTTCTTCACGGGTCGAGAACAGTCGACAATCACACCCGAGTGGCTCGCGAAAAAGTACGCATATTCGAAGGTCTCAGAAGACCCGGAGCTCATCAAGAAGTTTCAGGACTACATCGAGTACACACAGTTCACGGATGACCGGCTCCACGGATACGATCTGCACGACTTGTTCTACTGGGAGCACCGACTGACGAAGTGGGCGGGAGCTTCCTACGCAGAATACGATCTTGCGGCAATCGTTGCACTACCGTTCAACTCGCGTCGGCTCATCCTCGCCATGCTGTCTCTACCGTATGAGCAACGAGTGGGCCGGGCTATCTATGCCGAAATTGTCAAGCGGTCCGGCATAAAATAGGCAACCCACGAGTCACGTGCCGCGATTAAGATTCGGCTCTCTCATAGTTAGAGTGTTCTTCAGAGTTGACATGGCGGCGAGAAATCAGTGGAGGGTGGTTCCAAACCAATCGGTTCGAATCACCCTCCGCGTCTGAGAGCTGTTTGCTCAATGAGAACTATATATTTAGCGCCACAGGCCCCTTGTGTCGATGATGACCTTGTCGCCCAGCTTTGCTCGGTCGAACTGCTTGAACGGCTTATGGTCGACAAGGACAAGAACAATGTCTGCGTCGGCAATTGCCGTTTCGAGGTCCTGGAGCTGAAGGCTGTCGAGATCTTTAAGCTTGGGCGGGAGCTCCTTGATGTGAGGCTCGACAACGCGGATGTCGCCATCTTCGAGAATCGTTGCGAGCTCACGGACGATCTCGAGCGAAGGGGATTCGCGCAGGTCGTCGATATCCGGCTTAAAGGCAATGCCGAGGGCTGCAATCGTCGGGTTCTTGATCCGAGCGGCCTTTGCTAGCACCTTGTCGATGACGTGCTCGGGCTTGCTGTCGTTCACGTTACGGGCCGCCTGAATAAGCTTCGACTCTTCCGGTGCTGCCGAGACAATAAACCAGGGATCGACCGCGATGCAGTGTCCACCGACTCCGGGGCCGGGTTGGAGGATGTTGACCCGTGGGTGGTGGTTGGCGAGCTCGATGAGCTCCCAGACGTCGATGCCGAGCTTGTCGCAGATAACGGAGAGCTCATTGGCAAAGGCGATGTTAACGTCGCGGAATGAGTTCTCGGTTAGCTTTGCCATTTCGGCCGTTGTTGCGTCGGTAAGCAGGAGCTCACCCGTGCAGAACGTGGCATAGAGAGCTCGTGCCAACTCGGTGCCGCGAGGGGTGAGGCCGCCGATGACCCGGTCATTTGCTTCCATCTCAACCATGATCCGGCCGGGCAGAACACGCTCGGGGCAGTGGGCGAAATAGACGCTGTTGGGCTTGCCGTCCTCGAGCGTCAGGTCCGGCCTCATCTCGATCAGGTGCTCCGCCATCTTCTTCGTCGTTCCGGGCGGGGAGGTGGACTCGAGAACAATGAGTTCGCCACCCGTGAGGTGGGGCGTGATCGACTCTGCTGCCGACTCGATGTAGGTGGGGTCGAGCTCGTGGTTGTCGTTGAACGGGGTGGGTACCGCAACGATGTAGGCATCGGCGTGGGGCACCTCGGAGGAAGCCTTGAGTGAGCCCTCGCTGACGACGCGAGAAAGGGTCTCCTCGAAGTCGGGCTCGAAGAACGGAACCTCGCCGGCATTGATCCGGTCAACGTAGCTCTGGTTGGTGTCCATGCCGGTGACTGCAATGCCCTTGGAGGCGATGAAAGCAGCGGTGGGAAGCCCGATGTATCCCAGCCCGATCACGCAGAGGCTCTGGAAAGAGTCCGTGGGGGAGAAGGTTTCAGTCATTTCTACCTTTCAGTTGCCGGGTTAGGCAACGACGAAGTCTGGGTTGTAGCCGGTCCCGATATACTCGCTGTTGGCGAGGAACTCGAGATCGTGGCTCTGCCACGTGTGCTGCGTGTTCCCGCGCACTTGAAGGAAGTTGAACCGGTCGGTCGAGTAGGTCTTGCCGCCCTGGTCCGCAACAAGGCGGAGGAAGGCACTGTCTTCGCCGTGGGTGCGGCTTTCGAACGGCGCGGTCCTGAACGTCTCGGTGGGGCCGAGAAGGGTAGGGCCCGCCACGAAGGTGGTCCATCGGTGCTCGCGTTCCGGGAACCGAAGAAGTGTAGCGCCCATGCTTCCCAGGTACAGATAGCAGGCCTGCTTACCAACCAGATCCGCGCCTGAATACCAGAGCGCATTGATCTGGTCACGCAAATACTGGGGTGCATAAATGTCGTCATCGTCGACCTTGGCCGCAAAGTCTCCATCGGCTACCTCGACCAGCTTGTTGAGGCAGTCGCCGAGCTTCCACGATTCATCTCCGCGGAACACCGTGACATTCTCCAATCCAAGTTCCTTTGCCTTGGACTTGAAGGCCCCAATGTCGGTGTCGAATCCGTGTGTGCACAGGGCCAACTGAACATTAACATCCCGCTGCTGAGATACCTGGGACAGGATGTGATCGAGTTGCTGGGGCCTGTTGGTGGAGACCATGGCCGTAATGGACGGCTTATTTAGAATGCTGTTCTCGACAGGCAGGCTGGCGGCACGGAACACCTGCTCGGCGCGATGCGTGTAGGTGTGGTTCTGCCAGATCCGGCGCTGGGCTTTGTGAACCATTCGGTCGCGGAACTGGGGTGAACGCAAGAGTGCCCTGATCGTCCATTCTGCTTCCTCGGTATTGTCGACGAGCGGGACCTCGTCGTGCGGGAAGAACTCCTGTAGCGCAACGGAGGGGGTCGAAACAACGGGTGTTCCCGAGGCTGCGATCTCGAAGACTCGGCGTGCGCACATGCTCGGACTATCAACAACCGAGTTCACGTTGAGGAACACCTTGTTGGTGCGGTAGGCCGTCAGCATCTTGTCGTAGGGGAGTGAACCCACCACGTGCTTATCGAGCGGTGCGGGGAACTGGTAGTTTTCGTCTGCACCTGCGAACCGCGAATAGATCGTAAAGTCGTATCCGCGTTTGCTGACCTTCGAGGCGGCGCCGAGAAGCAGATCCATCTGTTCGCGGCGCTCCGGGTACTTGTGCGCAAAATACATGCCGCCAAATGCGATGTCACCGATCTGGTGCAGCTCGGGGCTCCGAACCGGATTGTGAATCGAGGGCTGAGCGGCGAAGCTCAAGGAGTCAACGCGGTCGTGTCCGAGCTCCCGCTTGTAGTCTTCAATCTTGTTCGAGTCCGAGGTGAAGACAACGTCGAAGAGCTTGGCGGTGTCGAGAAAATCATTAAAGTGGGGCGGGTCTTCCTTGTTCCAGAAGACCGTGGGAATGTTCTTGTCCTTGCAGGTGCCAACGAGTTTCCGAAGCGGTTCGGTCGGTGCCTTCGAACCGGTGAGCTGGTACTGCCAGGCCCCACCGTTGCCGTTCCAGGCAGACTCGACAAAAAGGAGGTCGACGCCCCTATCGAGTTCGGCCTGCCAATTGTCTGGTGTCACTTGAACAGTGGTGAACTCGTGGCCCCAGGCTCGCAGGGAGAAGTCGTCCATGATGACGGCGACTCTCATGCCCTCAAAGGCGCGGGGGCGGTCAAGGTCTTGGTATTCGGGTATATCGAGCGGATCAAAAGCCGCACCCTTACGCCGTGCTCGTCCCGATCCGGGGCCCGCCAGAGAGTAGGGGCCGGAGAGCTTTTTCCGGCTCTGCCACTTCTTCAGCTGCTCCGGGCCACCGTTGCGCAGGTGCCAGAGTCCCGTGCGTACCTGCTTCGCAACAGACTTGAGATTCACCGATCAACTCTTATTCCCGCTGAGACTCGAGCCGGAGTTCTCACGGAGATGACCTGCCGGGCGGCGCTCAGCGAACGCTTATCAATAACACAGGCGAGTCTATCCCAGGTCGACACCTGATTGTTGTCGACAGACGGCTGTGATCTATGAGTTAACAGGGTTTCCACAGCCACGTTGCTACGACCGGGGCTAATACTTCTCACAGCGTATATGCGATCAGGAGTGAAATACCTTGGCCCTGTGTTGACGTGGTCTACAGGGCCAAGGATTGTCATCGTTCACCTTGGCAGGGTCAGCTCAGGTGGCCTCCGGACCCGCGCTTTAGGCCTGACATTAAGGTTCTACATGGTTGAGAAACTAAATGGATGATACTGAGGGTGTCTAGGTGTCCTATCGAATAATTTTGATGACTTGAAGGGCTAAAATGTAGTGGAGTTTATGTAGGTGATTAATAATCAACTCGGGTTGGTGCTCCTTCGAGAGACCGATGGTTTTCAGCTGTCGCTGACTCTTGACTCGTTGAGAGTCCCAAGAGAATTCGGCCGAGTCCCGCATCCCGCTGGCAAACCGGTCCACTGATGAGTTGTTCTATTCGTTCATGCATTTCCGCCCACACCATTGCCGCTGCGCCCGGATTCACCTGAGCACGAGCTTTAGTCTTAGCCTGGGTTTCAACTGCCTGCGCCCTGATCTCATCGGTCGCTGTTAGGCGATGGGCACCAAAACTAGCCCGAATCTTGCTTTCAGGGGTACGAAACGACGAGAGTATTTCGGATAGTGTGTTCAAGCATTTCGCGAGCGTCGTGAGCTCTATCGTGACTTCGGTGTCTGCCGACATCGGGTCATCGTGAAGGTCGACAATGGAATGAACGAATCTTTAACGAACAGCTCCGGCTTCTTGGAGGACGTCAGATGACTCACTGTTGGTGATGGCGGGATCGCCGCTCTCCATGGAGCCCTACAGGAATTTACCTCCGTCGCACATTCGGATAGCGGCATTCGTTAAAAGTATGAGCTAGGTACCGATTGTGGCCTGGGACGGCGAGAAACTGGTCGATTGAGATTCGCAAACGCGGACCGGCTACCATCTTCACGGCGTCTAAGCCGCCAGTTCATTCGAACAGCCAGGCGGCCTGTTGTTTGAGCTGTTCTTCAATGAGAGGTGCAAGAGTGCGGGCAAACGTGTTGGTCAGGTGCGAACCGTCGTACCAGACGACAACGTTCCCGACCACAGCCGTGCACGTGTCAGCCCCGTTCCTTCCGTCAGGGCATACACTGTCGGTCACATCGACGGTGTAGACTCCGTCCGGGAGATCGAGACCAGACAACGGGTTTGTGTCAGCGATATGAGCGCTTGATGCCCCACATTCTTCCGGTGTATTCCCGCTGGCAAGGCAGTCATTGACCATTTCCCCTGGGCGTGGGGTGCCCCTCATGAGCACGAGGTCAGTACCGGTATCGGTAATCTGCTGCCAGCGCTCGATTGCACCGTCTTCAATCTGTTCATCACTAGCGGCGAGGATGCGGGTGCCGGCTGTAACCACAAGGTCGACATCGTTTTCCTCCAGCCACTCGATGTAGTTCCCAATCCAGGCCTGGCAGTCTTTCGTGCCTTCTGAATCGCTGATTGAGAAGACGCATGCGTCCTTATTGACGACGAGAACTTCCCAGCCATAGATCGCGCCAAGCGTTTTATAGGCTTCGTACCAATGGGCGGAGTGGGAGCCGCCGGAGATCACGATCCGAGCAGTTGGGTCCTCTGGTGCATCGGGATCTTCGCACACCTTGACTTTGTCGAGTCCGGGGCCGTTGGCCATCGCGGTGACACAGCCCGTGCGATATATGTCGGCTAATTCCCGTTGGAGATCTTCCACCGCTGGCAGATAATTGGCTGCTTCTGGGGTGTCAGCATATTCGGGGGTGGTGATGAGGGCGCCGGGATAATGATCCCAATCCCAGTCAACGAAATCAGTCGCCGGACGGCTGCGCTCTTCATGAAGCACAAGTGTTGCCCCCGTTCCCGCAACCGCGAGAGCCGCGGCGGCGGCTGAGACAACAATCTTGTTGGCTCTGCGAGCGGTGTCCTGGGGGCGGCTCTGCTGCCGGTTCTTGAGCGGCAGCTCAATAAATCTGTACGTGAGCATTGCCAAGACCACGGTGATAGCGAGAATAATGACCGCGCCGCGCAGACCGAAAGAATCCCGCCCGCGAAGCTCGAGGTAGAAGATGATGAGCGGCCAGTGCCACAGGTAGAGACCATAGGCGTGGTCGCCGATCCACGACAGTGCCCTGTTTGAAAGAAAGTGTGTTGCTGACCCGACCGGATCATGGTTACCGCCCTTCTGCCCCGCGGCAATGAAGACGAGGGTGAGGCCGATCAGGGGCCACAGCGCCCATGGGCCAGGGAAGAGCTGGCGGCCATCGAGGACGATGCCGCACGAGACGATCATGGCCAGCCCAATCCACCCGGCCGGGAAGCGCAGTGGCTTTGGTAGGCGGATTGATCCGGCAGTCAGGGCTAGAAGGCCACCGAAAGCGAGCTGCCAGACACGCGTTGTCGTGAGGAGATACGCTTCGTCCTGGTTGTAGCTGCCCACATAGATCGCGTAAGCGAACGAGGCGATAAAGACGATACCGACAAGGACAGCCATGACCCGTGCCGCTGAAGTCTTGACCAGACGCGCGGCAAAGACGGCGACCATAGCCAGCACCGGCCACACGATATAGAACTGGCCCTGCACTGACAGCGACCAAAAATGTTGGAACGGTGACGTCTCAGGCCCCGCGGCCCCGTATGCGAGCTGAGAGCTGATGAGCTCCCAGTTCTCGAAATACAGGAGAGATGCGCGAGCTTCAGCCCAAAGCTGGCTATGCCGCGTCACTGGGAAGAGTGCTAGACCTACAGCAAGGGTGACAGCAATAACCAGGGCAGCAGGGACGAGGATGCGGCGTGCGAGACGACCGTAATACCTCAAAGGATCAATACGACCACCGTGCGTTGCGGCTTCCCGGAGAAGCATTCCTGTGAAGAGGAATCCGGAAACGGCGAGGAAGATATCGATACCACCAGAGACTCGCCCATTGCCGAACAGGTGGAAGACCACCACGCCGGCCAGGGCAAGACCGCGTACCCCATGGAGTTCGGGTAGGTAGCGGCGCTCGGGTAGCCGTCGTGCCAGAACGTCCTGAGAATCTTCACAATGCGGGGAAAGAGACGTCGTTCGGGCCAAGGACATTCCTAAGTGTTAAAGAATAGCAACTCATAAATTTTAGTCCAATGCACCTCTGAGCTAGTTGGAATCAACTATGACAAGTCATGCACGATTGGAATTTAGGGACTGCTGAAGGTTTGGTTGACGGTGGTGTTTCATGCTGCCAGGGTGGCGACGGGTTTCATTATGGTCATGAATTCGATCGGTGTCAGCTTGCCCAGCGCCCGCTGGTGACGCTTGCGGTGATAGATCTCTTCGATCCAGGACACAATCGCCAGGCGCAGCTCCTTGCGGGTATTCCAGATCTTGCGGTCCAGAACATTCTTCTGCAACAGAGCAAAGAACGATTCCATAGCTGCACTATCGCCAGCAGCACCGACTTGCCCCATCGACCCACACAGCTTGTGCTCGTCCAGTGTTTTCAGGAATTTCTTTGACCGGAATTGCGATCCCCGATCAGTATGGACCACCACCCCTTCGGGATGTCCCCGATGGGAGAGCGACTTCTTTAGGGCATTCACCGCCAGGTCGGCTGTCATAATGGAGTCCATGCTGTAGCCGACGATCTCGTTGCTGAACGTGTCCTTGAACGCACACAGATACAGGGTTCCCTCCCGGGTGGGGTGCTCGGTGATATCGCCCAGCCACAACCGATTGGGGTGATCGGTGCGGAACTGGCGGCGCACGAGATCATCATGAGCAGGCGGCCCGGGAACAGTATATTTCCGCCTGCGGGTCGTGATCACCGACCGGATTCCTGCGATGTGACACAGGCGCCACACTCGCTGCTCGGAGACCCGGTAGCCCAGATCAGTGAGGTCATCAGCAAGGACTCGGTAGCCGCCCTCGGGGTCCTTCTCGTGCAGGACTCGTAGGACGTTGATCAGGTGCAGTTCTTCTTCTTGCCGGGCACAGAGCGGCTTCTTTTTCCATTTATAGTACGCCTGGGTGGAAAACCCCAAGGACCCGGCACGTCACTGCGACCGGCACCCGAACAGGGACACTCGTTGCAGCAAGCTCACCAACGAGCGGGTAGATCATTGTGGGGGCGTGATGTGTGCCTGGGAGAGATAGGCGGCAGCCCTGCGTAGGACTTCGTTTTCCATTTCGAGCTCACGGATACGTTTCAGCGCAGCTACGTTCTCCTTGACCTCACTGGCATCGGCAGGCACGGTCAGGCCGCGGGAGTGGAGACGGTCGTGATTGACCCAGTTCTGCAATGAGGAGCGCGAGATCCCCAGATCGGTACAGACCTGGCGTTGAGTCATCCCTGAATTCACGAGTCCAACGGCGTCGCGTTTGAATTCCTCGGAATACATTTTCGGCATAGTTGTCATCCTTCCAGCACGACTAGAGAAAGTCATGCAATCAAAGTGACAACCAAACCCTCAGCACTCCCGTTGAATCTTTCGACCTTGCCATTGGTTTGGGGTCGGTATGGCTTGGTCCGCTCGTGCTTGATACCCTCACCGAGTGCCTGGGAAAAAGCGGCTGAGCGGTAGCAGGCACCGTTATCAGTCATGACCGCTTTGACAGTGATTCCCAGGTCGTTGAAGAATGCGTTAGCTCGCTTCCAAAAGCTGGCTGCGGTTTCTTTCTTCTTATCATCTAAGATTTCTGAATACGCGACTCGGGAGTTGTCATCAACCGCGTGGTGAAGATACCGGTATCCGCGAACTGGCACGGTTTTACGTGCCTGTAGCTTGTTCCGTTGGGCCCCATGGTGCCCCTCGCTTCCTCGGCCGTGGACCCGCCAGCCACCACCGTCTGGGATCCGGCCCTGCTTCTTAATATCGACGTGAACCAGCTCCCCTGGAGCCGCAACCTCGTAGCGTTTAGGTTTGGGCTTGCGGACGGGAAGTCCGGTGGCCTGGTCGATATCGCAGAGCCTGGGCATGTTGTAGCGCTCCAGGACATGCCCCACAGTCGAGCGTGGGATTCGCAGGTGGTAGCTGATCCGGTGTGGTCCCCACTTGCGGTTAAACCGCAGGTTAATGATCCGTCGTTCGGTCTTGGCTGGAAGTTGGTTCGGAGAGGTGTGGGGCCGGGAACTACGGTCTGTCATGGGAAGTCCGGCCCGGTAACGGTCTGCCCATCGTTTGGCGGTAGCCGGTGAGCATTGGAAGCGTTCTGCGGCTCGGCGTATCGGTAATCCACCATCAACAATGAGAACGGCGATGCGCCGTCGCCCCACCAGGCTGAAAGGTGCGTTAGCGTGAGTCATGAAGACCTCCGGGTCTGGTAGGAGTTGTGGTAACCCCATACTGCCCGGAGGCCTTCCCTAAATCACACCCCGTTCACAACCTCCCAAGGAAGTACACCTAGGGCCTTTTCCATCAGTTTTTGATGGCTAATGTGCTGAAATCCGCTGGCGTTCATGAGGGTGTTTAATGAACTCATAGAGTTCTTGCTCCTTTGAGTGGCCCATGGTCGGGTTCTCCACTGCCCGGCGCAGGTTTTCATATCAGTGCACGTCATTGACGGTCGCGCACGATGACACCGCCGGCACACCTATCGCGACTTATGGAAAACCACCGCTATTTACTAGGACGTTCCAATGTTGAAGGTGGGTGCGAGAGGCTGGGTGCTGCAAGCCGGGCGCTAGAAGCCGGGTGGAGAGCGTAGCCGTCGATCTGTGCGCCGAGGGCTCCCCTACGTAGGGGAGCTATCTCTGGTCGCTTCTCACTCGGCACCCATTTGGTCGACACCCAACCGTTTCCCTATTCGGTGAGGACCCAGCCGTTCGTGGGGAGGCGTGACGGCAGGTCAGCAGTGTCTTCGTTAAAGACCGGCTCGTTGCCCTGCTTGTGTTGCTCGTCGAAGTCTTTCAGAGCACCGGTGATCCACCGCGTTAACGCGAGGACGCCAATGAGGTTGAGAACTGTCACGAATGCCATGGCGGAGTCCATGAGTGTCCACACGAAGGGTACGGCGAGAATGGCGCCGACGCCGGAGGAGAGGACGGCAAGCGCTTGAGCGCCCCGTTCCCAGATCTTCGATGTCCAGCCGAGGAAGACCATGTTCGCATCCGCATAGGCGTAGGCACCCAGGATCGACGAGAAAGCGAAGAAGAAGATCATGATCGAGAACGGCCACGCCATCCACGTCCCCAGTGATCCCATGACGGCCTGGGATGTGAGGTAGGAGGAGGCCGTGGAGTCAAGCCCACTCAGATCCACCACACCCGAGGTGAGAATGATGAAGCCCGTCGCGGTGCTGACGATCACCGTGTCGAGGAAGACGCCAAGTGCCTGGATAAGTCCCTGAGACACCGGGTGGTCAACCGTTGCCGTTGCCGCGGCGTTCGGGTTTGTTCCCATACCGGCCTCGTTGGAGAACAGGCCGCGGCGGGTGCCGTTGAGGATGGCGGCAAAGATGCCACCGGCCGTGCCGGCGAGCGCCTCATCGAGACCAAACGCGGAACGGAATACCGCGCTGAAGAAGTCCGGAAGAGCATCGAGGTTGAGGACAATAATTGCCAGTGCCGTGACGATGTAGACGAGCGCCATAACGGGGGAGATGATCTCCGTTGCCTTGGCAATGCCCCGAACGCCGCCGATAAGAACCGTTGCCGCCGCGATCGCAATAATGGCGCCGGAGATCCACAAGGGAACATTGTGGCTGGACTGAAGCACGCCCGAGATGGAGTTCGCCTGGACCATGGGCATGGCAACAACCATGCAGAAAACCATGAACGCGGCGAAAAGCTTTGCGAGGAACGGCGACTTTGTGCCGTGAAGAATATACGTGGCGGGTCCGCCACGGAATGTGCCATCCGGGTGCCGCTGCTTGAATAGCTGGGCAAGCGTTGCTTCGGAGAACGCAGTGGCCATGCCAAAGAAGGCAACCACCCACATCCAGAACAGGGCACCCGGCCCGCCAAGAATCATGGCAAGAGCCACGCCCGTAATATTGCCGATTCCAATGCGAGTAGCCATGCCGATCGCGAAGGCCTGGAATGAGGTGATCCCGCCCTTGGCGCCCTGCCGCGAGCGCTTCAGGTGCTGGAACATGGTGCGAACGTGCCGGAACTGCACGCCCTTGGTGACGAAGGTAAGGAAGATGCCGGTGCCGACGAGGGCAATGATGACAATCCAGCTGTAGACCCAGTCGTTGACGGTGGTCAGCCACGCCGTGATCGGGTCCGTGACACCGTTGAGCCAATCCTCGAACTGTTTCATGCATTCTCCTTATAACGACAAGGGATTTTCCCACAGGGGAACCGGGACCTCGTTCGCCCTTGGTCCCCCGTATCGAAGCGTGGAACGAGTGACCTGAAGCGGGGTGTGGTTTGTGCGACGCGAGCCGCGAAAGTGTAGGGGCTACACTGACATCGTGGATTTGTTCGATAACGCTGGTATGGAAACGGTTGGTATTCCGAATGATAGCCGCGGGCCTCTTGCCGTTCGCATGCGGCCCCGTACCATCGACGACGTGCTGGGGCAGGACCATTTACTGGCTCCCGGAGGTCCGCTACGCCGACTCATCGAGTCCGACTCCGGTGACTCGGGACCGTCCTCGGTAATTCTCTGGGGCCCTCCCGGCACCGGTAAGACGACACTGTCCTATTTGATTGCCCGCTCGGGTGCCCGTAAGTTCGTCGAACTCTCTGCAGTTTCCGCTGGAGTGAAAGAACTCCGCGCGGTTATTGCCGAAGCGCGTCGGCACCTGACGACATCGGGTGCGGAGACGGTTCTCTTCATTGACGAAGTGCACCGCTTCTCAAAAACGCAGCAGGATGCTCTCCTGCCAGCGGTGGAGAACCGCTGGGTCATCCTTGTTGCCGCCACAACGGAGAATCCGTCGTTCTCGATCGTTACTCCGTTGCTGTCCCGTTCAATCATGCTGACCCTGCACGGCTTGGGACCCGAAGATATTGGGAAGCTTCTGGAACGGGCTGTGAGTGACGAACGTGGGCTGGCAGGGAAGTTCAGTCTCCCGGCGGAGTCGAAAGACATGATTGTCCGGCTGGCCGGATCGGATGCTCGCAGGAGCTTGACGGTTCTTGAGGCGGCTGCCGGCACGACCGAGGCACGCGGTGAATCCGAGATCACGGTTGAGGATGTTTCCGAAGCGATTGACGTTGCGGCAGTAGCCTACGACCGCGATGGTGATGTTCACTACGATGTAATATCCGCCTTCATTAAGTCCATTCGCGGTTCGAACGTTGATGCTGCCATGCATTACCTGGCGCGAATGTTGGAGGCGGGGGAGGATCCCCGGTTCGTTGCCCGCAGGCTCATGATCTCCGCCGCCGAGGATATTGGGATGGCTGACCCGTCTGCCCTGCAGACCGCCACGGCCGCAGCCCAGTCGGTAGCCCTGGTCGGCATGCCGGAGGCCCGGATCATTCTCGCCGAGGCAGTTGTTCACCTGGCAACCGCACCGAAGTCGAATGCGGCGTACAACGCGATCAACGCGGCGATCAAGGATGTACGGGACGGCAAGGTTGGTTCGATCCCGAATCACCTGCGCGACGGTTCCGTGTGGGCATCCCGCCAAACGGGTGCGGGGGAGGGCTACAAGTATGCTCACGACTTCCCGGGTCACGTTGTGCACCAGCAATACCTGCCGGATGAGCTGGCGGGCACCCGGTACTACGAGCCGACGGAGAATGGCTACGAGTCGCAAATCACGCCGCGTTTAGCCAAGTACCGCTCCATAGTTGATGGCGAGCAGTGATACGCTAGTTCGGTTGCTTCGGCGACATCCCTGGGGCCTTAGCCACGAGGTGGCCCCGCAGCCTCGAGATCTCGAGACTGTGCAACTTATTCGACAGGAGAAATATGTCTAACTCTCGTTCCCGCAAGCAGGTGCGCCTTTCCCGCGCCCTCGGCATCGCCCTGACCCCCAAGGCTGAGCGCTACATGCAGCGCCGCCCCTACCGTCCGGGTGAGCACGGCCGCGGCCGCACCAAGGATTCGGACTACTCGGTCCGTCTCAAGGAGAAGCAGCGTCTGCGCGCCCAGTACGGCATTCGCGAGGCACAGCTTGCCACGCTCTTCAAGGAAGCACACCGTATTGAGGGCCAGACCGGTGAGAACCTGGTTGAGCTTCTCGAGATGCGTCTTGACGCTCTCGTCCTCCGCTCCGGCTTTGCACGCACCATCGCCCAGGCTCGCCAGGCTGTTGTGCACCGCCACATCCTCGTTGACGGCAAGATCGTCGACCGTCCTTCCTTCCGTGTGAAGCCCGGCCAGACCATTCAGGTTAAGGCCAAGTCGCAGGCCTCGGACCAGTTCCTCATGGCTGCACAGGGCGTTCACCGCGACGTCCTGCCGGACGTCCCGGAGTACCTCGATGTTCAGCTTGAGAAGCTGAACGCCACCCTCGTGCGTCGCCCCAAGCGAGCCGAGGTCCCGGTTGCCTGTGACGTGCAGCTGGTCGTCGAGTTCTACTCTCGCTGATATTCAACGCAACTCCCCGGGCACGATATGCTCGGGGAGTTCGTTCTATCCGAAAGAAGCAGCCATGGAGATCACACTCGGCGGAATCGCCGCCATTATCGCCGCCCTCGCCTTTGTGGGACTCGTCGTATTCCTGGTCCGCCCGCTGACGAAGCTTGGTAAGACCTTCGACGAGCTGACGAAGTCGGTAGAGAAACTCACCGACGAGACAATTCCGGCCCTGACGAACGCGGCGGAGACCGTGGCACGGACCAACACGCAGCTCGAACGCATCGACACGATCACCACCGCTGCGGCCCGTACCGCGGAGGATCTTTCGGCCACGACGACACTCGTCACCTCGACCGTGTCGGCGCCGTTCCTTGCGGTGCGTAACGCTGTCGGAAAGCTTCGCGGAAACCGCTAGAATATTGGGCAGTCACGCGTCGCGTGAGCAGGCCCCGGAGCATTGCTCCACATCATGACAACCGCCCGCTGATCGAGTTCACTGGGCGACCATAATCCGCCCCCTCGGGCATAACGAAGAGGAACCATGCGTACTGCTGAGATTCGCACCCGTTGGCTTGACTACTTCCGCAAGCACGACCACCACATCGCCGATTCGGTGCCGCTCGTGTCGCCGGATCCGTCGATCCTGTTCACGATCGCCGGCATGGTCCCATTCATCCCCTACATCGTGGGAACCGAGAAGGCACCTTGGCCGCGTGCCGCCTCCGTGCAGAAGTGCATCCGCACCAACGATATCGAGAACGTGGGACGCACCACGCGCCACGGCACGTTCTTCCAGATGAACGGCAACTTCTCGTTCGGTGACTACTTCAAGGAAGGCGCCATCGATCTCGCATGGGGTCTGCTCACGTCGCCTGTCGACGAGGGCGGCTACGGTCTCGATGGTGACCGTCTGTGGGTGACCCTATGGGAAGAGGACGCCGAGTCCTATAACTATCTGACGAAGAACATTGGTGTTGATCCCAAGCACCTCGTGATGCTCACCCGCGAAGAGATCTTCTGGTCGACCGGCCAGCCCGGCCCCGCCGGTCCATGCGCCGAGATCCACTACGACCGTGGCCCCCAGTACGGCCCTGAAGCGGTCGGAGGCAACGTCGATCCGGGTGGCGACCGCTACCTGGAGATCTGGAACCTCGTCTTTGACCAGTTCTTGCGCGGCGAGGGAACCGGTAACGACTACCCGCTCCTCGGCGAGCTCGACCAGAAGGCCATTGATACTGGCGCCGGCCTCGAGCGCATCGCGTACCTTCTCCAGGGCAAGGAGAACATGTACGAGATCGACGAGATCTTCCCCGTCATCTCGACTACGGAAGAGATGACCGGCAAGAAGTATGGTGCCGATGCGGAAGACGACGTGAAGATGCGGATCATTGCCGACCACGTCCGTTCCTCACTCATGCTCATCGGCGACGGCGTCCGCCCCGGTAACGACGGTCGCGGCTACGTTCTGCGCCGCCTGATCCGCCGCGCAGTCCGCTCCATGCGACTTCTCGGCGTTGACGAGGTATCCCTGCCGACCCTCCTTCCTGTATCGAAGGATTCCATGGCGGCCTCGTATCCCGAGCTCGAGAAGGACTTCTCCCGGATCTCCGACATCGCTTACGCCGAGGAGGAAGCCTTCCGCAGGACCCTCGCTTCGGGCACGACGATCTTCGAAGGCGCCGTCAAGAAGCTCAAGGACTCCGGCAAAAAGCCGATCCTGACTGGATCTGATGCCTTCACCCTGCACGACACGTACGGTTTCCCGATCGACCTGACGTTGGAGATGGCGGAGGAAGCCGGTGTCGAGGTCGACGCCGACGGCTTTACTCAGCTCATGCAGGAGCAGAAGGACCGTGCCCGCGCTGACGCACAGGCGAAGAAGACCGGCCACGTCGACGTGCACGTCTACAACGAGCTGCTGGGCGACGCCGGCAAGACCCAGTTCCTCGGTTACACCGAAACCCAGACCGATGGTCGGGTTCTTGGCATTCTTGTCGACGGCCAGCCCGTACCTGCCGCTGAGGCGCCCGCCGATGTCGAGGTCATTTTGGACCAGACTCCGTTCTGGGCGGAGCAGGGCGGCCAGCTTGCCGACCACGGATTCATTTCTGTTGGCGGTGGCGGCTACGTGGACGTTCAGGATGTTCAGTCACCGATCAAGGGACTGATCGTTCACCGCGGTACCCTGACCGAAGGATCGATCGCTCTGGAGGACACCGTTCACGCAGAGATTGATGTGGACCGCAGGGGCCAGATCGCCCGCGCGCACACAGCCACTCACATGGTGCACAAGTCGCTCCACGAGTTCCTCGGTGACCAGGCTACGCAGGCCGGTTCCGAGAACTCTCCGTCGCGCCTACGCTTCGACTTCCGCCACGGCCAGCAGGTTCCCACTGACGTTCTGTCCGACATCGAGGGCCGTGTGAACGCTCGCCTCCAGGAGAACCTCCTTGTCACCGATGAACAGATGAGCCTGGACGAAGCCAAGAAGCAGGGCGCGACCGCGCTGTTTGGTGAGAAGTACGGCGACGTGGTTCGCGTCGTCTCGATCGGTGGCGACTGGTCGAAGGAGCTGTGCGCGGGAACCCACGTTCCCGAAACCGGCACCATCGGTCTCGTTTCCGTTCTTGGCGAGGCTTCGATCGGCTCCGGAGTGCGCCGCATCGACGCGCTTGTCGGCCAGGGAGCCTACGCCGAAGGCGCCAAGGAACGCGCGCTTGTCTCGCAGATCTCCTCGATTCTCGGTGCACGCCCGAACGAGCTGCCCGACCGCATCGACTCCCTCATGTCCCGCCTCAAGGCGGCAGAAAAGGAACTCCAGTCCATGAAGACGGCACAGCTCATGGCGGGTGCCGATGACATTGCGAAGTCCGCAACCCGCCACGGCCAGGTGCTCTACGCGTTCAAGGACCTCGGTGACGGCGTAAGCGGAGACGACCTGCGCACGCTCGCTCTCGACGTCCGCTCGAAGATCGCCGAGTCCGAGCCCGCCGTTGTTGCCATCTTCGGGCAATCGAAGGGGCGCCCGCTCGTTGTTGTCGCTACGAACGAGACCGCGCGCGAGAGCGGCGTGAAGGCCGGTGCCCTTGTCAAGGTTGCATCGGGTGTTCTTGGCGGCGGAGGCGGCGGCAAGGACGATGTTGCGCAGGGCGGTGGCCAGGATGCCACGAAGATCTCCGCGGCATCGGATGCGATAGCGAGCGCGCTCTGAGTAAGCGCCCGGGTGTGCGCCTGGCCTTTGACGTGGGCCGGGCGCGCATCGGCGTCGCTAGTTGCGATGAGCAGGCAATTCTCTGTACCCCGGTCGAAACGATCTATCGAGACAAGAGAGGTAACGAACACCTCTACGATGTGGATGATCTCATTGATGAGTATCAGCCCATGGAGATCATCGTTGGCCTGCCAAAGAACATGGACGGAACCGAGGGAATTTCTGCGCGCGACGCACGCAACTTTGCTCGCCAGGTTTCGTTACGACATCGTAACATTGGGGTACGTTTAGTAGATGAAAGGCTGACAACCGTCAGCGCACACCGCACGCTGCACGAGGCCGGGAGAACGGAACGAACCCATCGCTCCGTCGTCGACCAGGTCTCTGCCATCCTGATTCTCGAACTGGCGCTGGATATCGAAGAAACCACAGGCCACCCGCCGGGTGAACAGGTGAGCAGAAAGGGACCCCATGGGGGACATATTTGATGCCTTTAGCGAGGACACTGACGAGGCCCAGGAGAGCTCGAAGGCTCAACCGAAACGCCGCAAGAAGCGCGGCCGTGCCGCAGCTGTCATCGTGCTCGTCTTGGCGGTCCTCGCCGGCATCACCTACACGGTCCTGCCGAACGTGCGGGACTGGATCTCCAACAATCCGGTCTCCGAAATTCTCGGTGACGAAGTTGAAGACTACGAAGAAGGCGAAGAGGGGGAGCCCGCCCGCGTCACAATCCCGGTTGGCTCGACCGGCTCCGACATGGCCACGGTGCTGTACGACAACGATGTCGTGAAGTCGACCGAGGCATTTATCGAAGCATTTAATGCCGACACGGGCGCCGGCTCTATCCAGCCGGGCACCTACGAGCTGCCCACGAAAATCCCCGGTCAGCGGGCCGTTGAACTCTTGCAGGACTACGAGAACCATCGCGTCGACGTGACGATCACAATCCCCGAGGGGTTCACCGCCCAGCAGGTGCACGAACGGATCGCGAACCTCATGGACGTTCCGCTCGACGATGTTCTGGCTGCGGCAGACGATTCCGAGGCCATTGGGCTTCCAGAAGAGGCCGAAGGCAACCCCGAGGGCTGGTACAAGCCCGGCCAGTACCTTGTGTCACCGGACGCCGAGGTTGAATCTGTTCTGCGTGAAATGATTTCGGCACGGGTGAGCCAGCTCAACTCGCTGGACATTGCGGATGAGGATCGTCAGGAGCTGCTCATCAAGGCTTCGATTCTCGAGCGCGAGGTCAACACGGAACAGTACTATTCGCAGGTAGCACGGGTCATCGAAAACCGGCTTGTCGACACAGCCTCCGTGAACGGCAGACTGCAGATGGACTCCACGGTCCTGTACGGCGTGGGCAAGTCCGGTGGCATCCCCACCGGGGAGGACCTTGCCAACGACAACCCCTACAACTCGTACATGTATGCGGGACTTCCACCCACCCCGATCGGCAATCCCGGCATCTCCGCCATCGAAGGTGTGCTTAACCCCGCGGACGGCGACTGGTTGTACTTCGTCACGGTCGACCTCCACACGGGCGAGACACTGTTCGCCGCGACCCTTGAGGAGCACAACGCAAATAAGGCGCAGCTCGATGCGTGGCTGGAAGAGAACCCTAACTACGGACGCGAGGACGTGTCCGAGGTCGGGGGCGAAACCGATGGCGCCGAGGAGACTGAAGGAACAGAAGGAGAAGAATGAAAGCCGGAATAGCGGGATACCCCGTTGACCACTCGCTATCTCCCCAGATCCATAATGCTGCTTACCGGGATCTCGGGGTCGATATCGAGTACGGTCGCTACCCGACCAAGCTTGAAGACCTCGACTCACTGATCAAGAAACTGGATTCCTCGTGGGCGGGCCTGTCGCTCACGATGCCGCTCAAGCAGGGCGTCATTGAGAAGCTGGACTTTGTCGACGGCCTGGCAAAGACCGTCGGTGCGGTCAACACCGTCTGCGTGCAACCGACCGGTGGCCAGATCGTCGGTTTTAACACGGATGTCTACGGCATTGCGCAGTCGGTTCGCGAGGCTGGCGACCTGTCCACTCCTTCGGCCATGATCCTCGGTGCGCGTGCGACTGCCTCTTCGGCACTCGCTGCCTGCGTCGAATTGGGCGCGAAGGAGCATCTGACGATCGCGGCACGGAACCATGGCGGTCCCGGTTCCGCGGTAGCCGCGGCCTCCCGCATGGATCTGAGCCCCTCGCTTGTGAAGCTCACGGACAACCTTGTCGGCGCACTGCCGGGTACCGGCCTCCTGATCTCGACCCTGCCCGCAGGCGTCGCGGATGACCTGGCGGACCGGATCGACGAGGCTGCTCCGGACCTGTCGGGCCTGACGGTCCTCGACGTGATCTACCATCCGTGGCCCTCGAGGCTCGTGGAAGCAACCCGGGCCAGGGGAGCGAGAATCGTTCCGGGATGGGCGATGCTACTGCACCAGGCCGTTTCCCAGGTCCGGCTCTTTACGAATAGGACCCCGAATTTCGATGTCATGGCGGAGGCGCTTCACAAGGCACTGGCCGAATGAAGTGGACTCGGGGCGTCTCGGTCCTGTGGATCGCGGTCGCCTGCCTGGTCGGAGCCGTTGCCGGCCTGATTGTCGGATGGGGTCACCTGTTTCCGGCAACCACCGTGTTCTCCACACTCTTCTTTGGAGTGCTCGGAATCTTGTTCATCATCGATGCAAAGACGATGTACTTGCCCGATCCATGGCTGATCATCGCCGGGGCTCTCGCGCTACTCCACCCGATAACGATTATGGCGACCAGCGATCTTGTTGCCGGCGGATTTATCCTTCTTCTCGCGGCCGTTGGGGCAAGCATTGGCTATTGTGCCTTTGCGATCACGCGGATCCTCTCAAATAACCAGCTGGGCCTCGGAGACGTCAAACTAGCGGCGGTTCTCGGAGGCTGGTTGCTTCCCATCAGTTGGACGGCGCTGGGACTCGCCCTTGTGTTCGCCGTCGCAATCGGTGCGGTGTGGGTGCTTGCCGCCGTCGCGACAGGCAAGAAGACCGCCTCGTACGGTCCCGCCATGGTCCTAGGGGCGATACTGGCAACCGGGCTGTCCTGAATCTCTGGCAAGATAGTCCCATGTTGTGGATGACTGCAGGAGAATCGCACGGCCCCGCACTCGTCGGAGTGGTGGAGGGCTTGCCCGCCGGTATTGAGGTTCAGAGTAAGGATATTAGCTCTGCCCTTGCCCGCCGCCGGCTCGGAGCCGGCCGCGGCTCGCGCCAGAAGTTCGAGCAGGACGAGCTCGAGATACTCGCCGGTATCCGCCACGGTAAGACCATGGGTTCCCCCATTGCCCTTGTCATTCGCAATAGCGAATGGCCGAAGTGGACCGCTGTCATGAACCCCGACCCCGTCGATCCCGCCGAGCTTCTCATTGATGCTGGAACGGGTGACGAGCGGGAGATCTCCCGCAACAAGAAACTGACTCGCCCCCGCCCGGGACATGCCGACCTGGTCGGCATGATGAAGTACGGCTTCGACGAAGCCCGGCCGGTGCTCGAGCGCGCCTCCGCCCGAGAGACCGCAACCCGGGTTGCTCTCGGCGAGATTGCTGCTCGTTTCCTCGATCAGGCTGCCGGTATTCAGCTCGTCTCCCACGTTGTAGGAGTCGGCTCGGTCGAAGTTCCCGAGGATGCTGACAAGCCGTGGCCGGGCGACGTGGAGAAGCTCGACGCCGATCCTGCCCGTTGCTTTGATGCCGAGACGTCGGAGGCCATCCAGGAGGAGATCCGCCGGGCAAAGAAGGACGGGGATACTCTTGGCGGCGTGGTTGAGGTCCTTGCCTACGGCATGCCTCCCGGCCTCGGCTCCTACATTTCCGGCAAGGCCCGTCTGGACAGCAAGCTCGCTCAGGCCCTCATGGGGATCCAAGCAGTAAAGGGTGTTGAGGTTGGCGACGGCTTCACCACCGCAACGCGCCCAGGTTCCGAAGCCCACGACGAGATCGTGGTCAAGGATGGCCGTATCGTTCGCAAGACGAACCGCGCAGGTGGAACCGAGGGCGGCATGTCCAACGGTGAGGTGTTGCGCGTCCGCGCGGCACTCAAGCCGATCTCCACAGTGCCGCGTGCTCTTGCCACGATCGACACGGAGACCGGTGAGGCAACGACCGCTATCCACCAGCGTTCCGATACCTCAGCGGTTGTTCCGGCAGCCGTTATCGCCGAGGCCATGGTTGCACTGACTCTGGCGGAGGCGCTTCTCGACAAAACAGGGGGTGACTCCGTCGCTGAAGTTCGGCGTAACCTTGCCGGTTACTTGAGCAACCGCGCGGAGCACCTTTCATGAGCCGCCCATACGCCGTATTCGTCGGCCTTCCAGGGTCAGGAAAGTCGACGATGGCGAGGCATATTGCCGAAATCATTGGCATTGAATCCGCCGACACCGACGACCTCATCGTCGCGGACCAAGGGAAGTCAATTCCCGAGATCTTTGACGACGTGGGGGAGCCCGGCTTCCGCGCCATTGAAGAGCGCGTTATCACGGACGCACTCACCTCCTTCGGGGGCGTTCTCGCCCTGGGCGGCGGCGCCATCACGTCCGCCAAGGTGCGCACCGCGCTACGCGGACACCGGGTTGTTCTCATCACCGGCTCCCAGGAGATACTTCTCGAGCGAGTCACACGGAACCCGTCGCGCCGGCCCCTCCTTCTGAATTCGCCGGACGAGAATCTTCGGAGGCTTCGCTCCGAGCGCGAACCTCTGTACGAAAAGGTCTCGACCCTCACGGTGGAAACCGACACTCGGCCGCCCATTCATCTTGCTCGTGAAATCCACGCACAGCTGGCCCAGGACGCAACGGTTATCGACGTTAAGGATTACGCGGTTCACGTCGGAAACCATCTGGATCACCGGGTCGCCCAGGCAGCGTCCGCCGCTTCGTCGGCGCTTGTCGTGCACCCCGAGGCGCTCACCGAAAAGGCGGAGCGCATCGTTCGGGAGATTGAGTTGAGGGGCGTGCCTGCCGAACGGCACGTCGTTCCCTCAGGTGAGGAGCAAAAGCACTCTTCGGAGCTCATCCGTGCCTGGGATCATCTTGGCCAATTGAAAATGGCACGCGACGGTGTCGTGATTGGGCTCGGCGGCGGAGCAACTACCGACCTTGCTGGCTTTATTGCCGCCACCTGGTTGCGCGGAGTCGAGCTGATCCAGGTTCCCACCTCGCTGCTGGGCATGGTTGATGCGGCCGTGGGCGGCAAGACCGGAATCGATACCCCGGCGGGCAAGAATCTCGTTGGAGCCTTCTACAAGCCGCTCACCGTCATTGCCGACCTCGAGTCGCTGTGGACCCTGCCAGCGGATGAACTGCGCGCGGGGCTCGGCGAAGTCATCAAGTGCGGCTGGATCGAGGATCCCCGCATCCTCCAGCTCACCAAGGAGCCGGAGAAGCTCTTGGATCCCAGCAGTGCGGAGCTGCGCGAGGCGATTATTTCTTCGATCTCCGTCAAGGCACGGATCGTTACCGAGGATTTCAAGGAATCCGGTTCGCGCGAGTTCTTGAACTATGGCCACACCCTTGCTCACGCGATCGAGAAGGTCGAGAACTTTACGGTGCGTCACGGCGAAGCCGTCGCCATCGGATGCGTCTTCGCGGCCGCATTGGCTCGCGAATGCGGGATGGGGGACAGGGTCGATGAGCACATCGAGTCGTTTTCCGCGGTAGGACTTCCCGTCACCTATGAGAAGGGCAACCGGCAAGCGCTCGTGGATGCGATGTTCTCCGACAAGAAGATTCGTGCCGGCAGGCTACGCTTCGTCCTTCTTTCCGCGCAGGGGAAGCCCACCATTGTTGAACCAACGCCGGAGCAGATCGAACGCTCCTGGGAGGCAGTCAAAGCATGATCATTCTTGTCGGTCCCGTCGGTAGTGGAGCACACGAACTCGCCAATGAACTGAGTGGGCGCGGCCTGACCGTTGCCGACGCGAACAAACACGTCGAAGAAAAGTCGGGTTTGTCCCTGTCGGATATTTCCATCACCCGCGGTGCGGAGGCCTATAACAAGGCTGAACGGGAAAGCTCGCTCGCTGCCCTTGAATCCGGTAAGGACGTCGTCGTGCTGAGCTCCGGGGCTCTTGGCAACTCCCTCGAGGACGAGAAGGGAACCGAAGTACGGGCCAAGATCTCCGAACTCGTTGCCAGCGGAGCGACGAAGTACTTCCTCACCGCCGAGGCAAAGGTGTTGATGGAAAGGGCCGGTCTCAACGTTCCCCGGTCCGTAGCGATCGGCTCGCCCCGCTCCACGTTCCTCACTCAGCTCAAGGCCCGCGAGGCCGTCTACGCTGCCGAGGCTGAGAAAGTCGATACGAGTTCAGGCGACTGGGAAGCACTGGCATTGCGCATCACCGGCCAATAGAGGCAGGTTAGGGCTCTGAAGAGGTCCGCCGAGTAAATACGTGCCCATAACGACCTAATCCCGCGGTTCAAATCGCGGGATTAGTTTGGTTAGATACTGCAGGTCACCGGGTGCGTACCTGCTCCTCAGCTTTCGATTGGCCCAGTTCCGAGTGAGAAGTCTGTCCGATGAAGAAGACTGCCGGACTCAGCGCTCGTAGTCCTTGAGCAGATTGGCGATCCCGTCTGCAAAAGCCTTTTGGAGTGAAATGTTCATGGGGAAACCGTCTTTAGAGTGCAACAGGTACAGGCCAAGTTTGGATCTCCAATCTTCGCGGAGAAACTTATCGAGCCCGAACCGTCGATGCTCGTAGGTCATGATGAACGGGGTGCCGTATTCCAGTCCCGCCATCCGCAGGTTCTGATGGATTGGCTTGTCGGTAACGTAGTCCCTGTGCGCGATGAAGAAGCGCGATCCCGAAGTGTTCATCGCAATATAGCCGTTCTTTGGGCTCCGCTCTAGACAGGCGCACACGAGCCACCCGGGCTCGTCCCACAGCGTGACGGTTGCGCCGTGGGAAGCCATCGGCATGGTTGGAACCCCGGAAAGCAGAAGGGTGTCGGCGGACTCTGAAACCTGGCAAGGAGCTTGCTCAAGTCTGCTTGAAGACGTCGCTTTGTTCTGGCTTCCGCCTGTATGCGCGCCTCGTCCGATTGCATACGCTGGAGCAGGGCACGTTTAGCCAGCGAAAGCTCATTTATAAAATCCATAGAAGATGAATACTATGTGGCAAACTTGTCTGTCAACAGTGCCGAGTTTCGGTGGCTATTTCCCCAATATGCGCCCATAAAGCCATGTGTTGAACGTATACATTACAAAACTCAAAGAGGTGCATAGGTATGCAGTGTGGATTCGTATGTTACATCAGACGTGCGACCTGCGGACATGGTCTGGCGGCAGTGAAATCGATGAATGAATAGCCTCGTCAAGGTGAGTTATATACGACTTGCATAATTCCGTCCGATTTAGTTCTTTTGGTGACAATGTTCGATTAATTCCCTTGCGGGGGAGGGAAGTCACTATTTCGGCCTACTCGCTCACATCAGCCCGGTGCACTTGGGCGGGCTTATCCGCACGCGGTATTGTGTGGACTGACTGAACTTAAGGAGTTTTTGTGGCAACCTCGAACGATCTCAAGAACGGCATGGTGCTCGTCATCGACAACGGGCTCTGGTCCGTTGTCGAATTCCAGCACGTCAAGCCTGGCAAGGGTCCGGCCTTCGTCCGCACGAAGCTGAAGAACGTCCTGACCGGCAAGACTGTCGACAAGACGCTGAACGCCGGCGTCAAGGTTGAGACCGCGACCGTTGACCGCAGGGACATGCAGTACCTCTACAACGACGGTACCGACTTCGTGTTCATGGACATGGAGACCTACGATCAGCTGCCGATCAGCCCCGAGGTCGTTGGCGACGCCAAGAATTTCCTGCTCGAGAACCAGATGGCGATTGTTGCTCAGCACGAGGGCCAGGTTCTCTTTATTGAGCTTCCCTCGTCCGTGGTCCTTGAGATCACCTACACGGAGCCCGGCCTTCAGGGCGATCGCTCCTCGGCAGGTACAAAGCCCGCTACCCTCGAAACCGGCTACGAGATCCAGGTTCCCCTGTTCCTCAACGAGAACACCAAGGTCAAGGTCGATACCCGCACGGGTGAGTACCTCGGTCGCGCCACCGACTAGTGGCACGACACCTCGAAACCCAGCGTAGGCGAGCTCTCGATGTCGTCTTCGAGGCCGAGCAGAAAGATATTCTTGTGCCCGGCCTGCTTCGAGAGCTTCTTGCCGAGCGCCAAGAAGTCTCCACGGCCCAGGTACCGATTCAGGCCGCTGGAGCAGATCTCGTCAACCTTGTTGCCGACCACCTGTACGACCTGGACGGCATGATCGAGGACTACTCTGCGTGGGGGCTTCGCCGCCTCGCGTCGCTGGACCGTTGCGTTCTCCGTCTCGGCCTTGCCGAGATCTGCTTCGCGGGCCTCCAGGTCGCCGTTGCCGTCAAAGAGTACTCCGCCATTGTTCGCGAACTCGGTGACGAGAAGTCGATCCGCTTCATCACGGCCATCTTTAACCGCGCCGGCAAAGAGATGAAGGCCGATGCCGCAGAAGCAGTATCAGCGCCTGAGGAACTGACGGCAGCCGATGCTTCGGCGCTTCCTGAGGCTACGTCAGTCTCCGATTCCACGCTGGAAAGCTCCGAGCGTTCGACAGACGCTGACGTGTCGGAGCGCAAGCCAGGCTCGACAGAGCCCTCGGTCTCCGAGTCCACAGTTTCCACCTCACACGATTCGTCCGCCGGTGACGGACTCGGCGATGCTGAGAGCAACTATTCGTTTGTATCCTCGGGAGATGATGCGAACGACGAACTTCCGGTCGATCAGTCGATCGACGAGGAGAAATAGAATTGGCAGGCAGGAGATCGCATGGTTCCCTGCCTGTCGTGTCGAGAGCGGACTTTGCGGTCATTCTCTCGACGTACAATTGAATATCGGGTCCGGCCTAACCGGGTCGGATCTCCTTTAACTACCGCACAGAGAGGCGGCAAGGAGTCCCATTATGACTGGAAGAATGGTTATGGATGGCGGGGATATTACCCGCTCCATCACGCGCATGGCGCACGAGGTGCTGGAAAGGAATCACGGAGCTGACTCCGTCATTCTTCTCGGCATCCCGTCCCGCGGAGTGCCGATCGCAGAGCGTTTGGCAGCCGCCATTGAAAGGGCCAGCGGAGAGCAGGTGCCCGTCGGATCGCTCGACGTCACCATGTACCGCGATGATCTGCGCCGGAACCCGACGCGAGCACCATCCCCAACACGCATTCCCGAGGGTGGGATCGACGATCGCATTGTCGTGCTCGTCGATGACGTGTTCTTTTCCGGCCGCACCATCCGTGCGGCACTCGATGCACTGACCAATATCGGTCGTCCCATCTCGGTTCAGCTCGCCGTCCTTGCGGACCGCGGCCACCGCGAACTTCCCATCCGCGCCGACTACGTGGGCAAGAACCTGCCCACGTCCCGCTCCGAGCGGGTGGTCGTGCAACTGGCTGAAGTGGACGAGACCGATGGCGTCATCATCGAGGATCCCCGGTGAGGCATCTCCTTTCAGCAGCTGACCTGAGCCTCGATGAGGCCCTCATGATTCTCGACACTGCAGAGACAATGAGGGATACGAACAAGCAGTCGATCCGTAAACTACCGGCACTTGCCGGGCGCACGGTCGCCATCATGTTCTTCGAGGACTCGACGCGCACCCGTCTCTCTTTCGAGGCGGCAGCCAAGCGGCTTTCAGCCGATGTGCTCAACTTTTCCGCCAAGGGTTCCTCCCTGTCCAAGGGCGAGTCGCTCAAAGACACGGCCCAGACCCTGGCCGCAATGGGAGCCGAAGGTTTCGTTATCCGGCATTCTGCTTCGGGAGCCGCGCAGCGGCTTGCCGAATCCGGCTGGATCGATGCTCCCATCATCAACGGCGGCGACGGCACCCACCAGCACCCCACGCAGGCGCTTCTCGATGCTTTCACGATGAGACGGCACCTGATCGGTGAGGGCAGGCTCGGAAAGGACATGAGAGGTAAGAAAGTTGTCATCGTGGGCGACATTCTGCACTCCCGCGTGGCCCGCTCGAACCTTGATCTCCTGACAACGCTGGGTGCGGAAGTCACTTTCGTGGCGCCCCCGACGCTCCTTCCCGTGGGAATTGAAAACTGGGCTTCCAAGATCTCCTACAGCCTGGACGAGGCCATTGACGATGGTCCGGATGCGATTATGATGCTCCGCGTGCAGCACGAGCGGATGACCGGCAGCGGGGGAGGCTTCTTCCCATCACCGGAGGAATACCACCGTCTCTACGGGCTCAACATGGAACGAATGGGTCGTCTTCCCGATCACACCATTCTGCTTCACCCCGGCCCCATGAACAGGGGACTTGAGATCTCCGCCGAAGCGGCGGATCAAGATCGATCTGTTGTTCTCGAGCAGGTCGAGAACGGCGTGTACGTGCGGATGGCCGTGCTGTACCTGACACTTGCCCATAAGGAGGCAGCATGAGCACCCTCTTCACCGGAGCCAGCATTCTCGGAACAGAAACCGCCGACATCCGCATCGCAGACGGCCTGATCACCGAGATCGGAACAGCACTTGAACCGGGAGATTCCACCGTTGTTGATGCTACGGGCATGATCGCCCTTCCCGGTCTTGTTGATCTCCACACCCACCTGCGGCAACCGGGCCGAGAGGATGCCGAGACCGTCCTTTCTGGAACGCGCGCCGCGGCCGCCGGTGGTTTTACTGCCGTCCACGCCATGGCAAACACGACTCCTGTCCAGGACACCGCCGGTGTCGTTGAGCAGGTAGCGAAGCTTGGGGCAAAGGCCGGCTACGCCTACGTTCAGCCGGTTGGTGCCGTCACGGTTGGCCTGGCAGGGGAGAGGCTCGCCGAGCTTGAGGCCATGCACGAGTCCCGTGCGAACGTCACGATGTTCTCTGACGATGGCCAGTGCGTATCCGATCCCGTTCTTATGCGCCGCGCGCTCGAATACGTGCGGTCATTCGGCGGGATCATTGCGCAGCACGCTCAGGAGCCCCGTCTCACCGAGGGCGCGCAGATGCACGAGGGCAACGTGTCGGCAGAGATTGGACTGGCCGGATGGCCGGCGGTCGCCGAAGAGTCCATCATTGCCCGGGACTGCCTGCTTGCCCAGCACGTCGGTTCCCGCCTTCACATCCTCCACGTCTCCACCAAGGGCTCCGTTGAGCTGATTCGCTGGGCAAAGGCGCAGGGTATTAAGGTCACGGCCGAGGCAACTCCGCACCATATCTCGCTCGATCATGCGCTAGCGCGCTCCTATGATCCTCGCTACAAGGTGAACCCGCCGCTGCGGACCGCCGCGGACATCGAGGCGCTCAAGGCTGGCCTTGCCGACGGGACGATCGACACGATCGGCACGGACCATGCTCCGCACCCCACCGAGGCTAAGGACTGTGAGTGGGCAGCCGGTGCTTTCGGTATGACGGGGCTGGAGACTGCCCTTGCCGTGGTCCACAAGGAACTTGTGGAGCCGGGTCTGCTTGACTGGGCCGACGTTGCTCGCGTCATGTCGACCAAACCCGCAGAGATCTCCGGTATGACGGATCAGGGCCAGCCGATTGACGTTGGTCAGCCTGCGAACCTCTGCTTCTACGACCCCGAGTCACCTGCTACAGTGAGCGGTCGCCACCAGGAGACGAAGTCTTCTAACACCCCCTACGAGGGGATGACTCTGCCGGGCAGGGTCATGCACACAGTATTCCGGGGCCGGGTCACGTGCCTCGGCGGAAAGGTAGCTGAATGAGAGAGCCAGCACTCCTCGTGCTCGAGGATGGAACAATCTTCCCAGGCAGGGCATGGGGCAAGCGAGGCAGAACTACGGGCGAGATCGTCTTCTCCACGGCCATGACCGGTTACCAGGAGACGTTCACCGACCCGTCTTACCACAAGCAGATCATTGTCATGACGGCTCCTCACATCGGCAACACCGGTGTGAATGAGGAGGATAATGAGTCGGACAAGGTATGGACCGCGGGCGTTGTCGTGCGCGATGCCGCGAGGCGCGCGTCGTCCTGGCGTGCCACCGGTGAGCTCGAAGATTACCTCGTCGAGAACGACGTTGTCGGTATCTGCGAGGTCGACACCCGCGCCGTTACCCGCCACCTGCGGGACCGCGGCGTCATGAGGGCCGGTATCTTCTCGGGTTCTGCACTACCGCTCGGCGCCGACAACGGCAACGAACAGGCTCTGGACATTCTCATTGGCCTCGTCAATGACTCGCCTTCGATGGCGGGAGCCGACCTTGCTGCGGACGTGACAACCCCTGCACCTTACGTTGTGGAGCCCCGCGGCGCCTTCGAAGGCAAGGACCCCGTCGCGCACATTGTCGCCGTTGATTTTGGTATCAAGAACCGGACCCCTTGGCAGTTTGCCGAGCGCGGTGTGAAGGTGACGGTCGTTCCCCAGTCGATTTCGCTTGCCGAAGTGCTCGCCTTCGAACCCGATGGTGTGTTTTTCTCGAACGGCCCCGGCGATCCGTCGGCCGCCGACCACGAAATCGATCTCCTCCGCGGCGTGCTCGAAGCTGGGCTCCCGTACTTTGGTATCTGCTTTGGCAACCAGCTCCTTGGCAGGGCCCTCGGCTTTGGTACCTACAAGCTCGAGTACGGGCACAGGGGAGCGAACCAGCCGGTTCTCGACAGGGAAACCGGCAAGGTAGAAATCACGGCCCACAACCACGGTTTCGCGGTTGACCTGCCGATTGACGAAGCAACTGTTGCCCCGTACGGGGATGGTCGCTACGGCAAGGTTGCGGTCTCCCACATCGGTCTCAACGACGGTGTCGTTGAGGGCATTCGTTGCCTGGACATCCCTGCCTTCTCGGTCCAGTACCATCCGGAGGCAGCTGCTGGCCCGCACGATGGCGAGCACCTCTTTGACCGCTTCATTACTCTCATCAAGGAGGCCAACTGATGCCACGCCGCACAGATATTAAGTCCGTTCTCGTTATCGGTTCCGGCCCCATCGTTATTGGCCAGGCCTGCGAGTTTGACTACTCGGGCACCCAGGCATGCCGCGTCCTTCGCGAAGAGGGTCTGCGAGTCATCCTCGTGAACTCGAACCCGGCAACGATCATGACCGACCCGGATATGGCGGATGCCACCTACGTGGAGCCAATCCGCGCAGATGTTCTCACCTCGATCATCGAGAAGGAACGCCCCGACGCACTCCTGCCCACCCTTGGCGGTCAGACCGCCCTCAATGCGGCCGTGGAGCTCTCCGAGCTGGGAGTTCTCGACAAGTACGGTGTCGAAATGATCGGTGCCCGCCTCGAGGCCATCCAGGCCGGGGAGGACCGCGAAGAGTTCAAGAAGGTAGTCGAAAAGTGCGGTGCCGCGTCGGCACGTTCCGCCATCTGCAACACCTTGGACGAGTGCTTCGACGCTGCCGATAAGCTCGGCTACCCGGTTGTTGTTCGCCCCAGCTTCACCATGGGCGGGCTAGGTTCCGGCTTCGCTTGGAATAAGGAAGAGCTCAGCCGGATTGCCGGTGCGGGACTGCACTACTCGCCGACCAACGAGGTTCTTCTCGAAGAATCCATTCTCGGCTGGAAGGAATTCGAGCTCGAGATCATGCGCGACCAGGCCGATAATGCCGTGGTTGTCTGCACGATCGAGAACGTCGATCCCGTTGGTGTTCACACCGGTGACTCGATCACGGTTGCCCCGTCGTTGACTCTCACGGATCGCGAATACCAGAACTTGCGCGATATCGGCATCGCGGTAATCCGCGAGGTCGGTGTTGATACGGGTGGCTGTAACATCCAGTTCGCTATGGAGCCGGAGACCGGCCGCGTCATTGTCATCGAAATGAACCCCCGCGTCTCACGTTCCTCGGCTCTTGCCTCGAAGGCCACGGGCTTCCCGATCGCCAAGATCGCAGCGCGATTGGCACTCGGATACACGCTCGACGAGATCCAGAACGACATCACCGGCTCGACCCCGGCGTCGTTCGAGCCCTCGATCGACTACGTCGTATGCAAGATCCCGCGCTTTGCCTTCGAGAAGTTCCCCGCGGCGGACAACCGGCTGACCACCACCATGAAGTCGGTGGGCGAAGCAATGGCCATTGGCCGTAACTTCACCGAGGCTCTCCAGAAGGCCATGCGGTCCATCGACAAGAAGGCAACGGGATTCTCCTGGAACATCACTCGTTCGCTTGACGAGCTTCTCGCGGCCGCAGCCATTTCGACCGAGGACCGCCTCCAGGCAGTCCAGCAGGCACTCCACCTGGGTGCCACCGTTGATGAGCTGTATGAGATCACGAAGATCGACCGCTGGTTCCTCGACCAAATAGTTCTCATCAACGAGATCGCCAAGGAAATCCAGGAATCCGGTTCGCTCAACACCGATCTGCTCGGCTACGCCAAGCGCCACGGCTTCTCGGATGCTCAGATCGGCGAGCTGAAGGACATGAGCCAGGAGGCCGTTCGGGAGATCCGTACAGCATACGGCCTGCACCCTGTCTACAAGACAGTCGACACCTGTGCAGCTGAGTTCAAGTCGGATACTCCGTACCACTACTCGACGTACGAGACTCACACCGAGGTCACAAAGCGCGAGAAGCCCGCAGTGATCATTCTTGGCTCCGGCCCGAACCGTATCGGTCAGGGAATCGAGTTCGATTACTCCTGCGTGCACGCGACACTCGCACTGCGTGACGAGTACGAGACCGTCATGGTCAACTGCAACCCGGAGACCGTGTCAACGGACTACGACATGTCGGACCGGCTCTACTTCGAGCCGCTCACGCTCGAGGATGTCCTCGAGGTGTACCGCGCCGAATGCGAAGCGGGACCCGTCGCCGGCATGATCGTCCAGCTTGGCGGTCAGACCCCGCTCTCGCTCGCAGCCGACCTGAAGGCGGCAGGCGTACCGATTCTCGGCACGTCGCCCGAAGCTATCGATGCTGCCGAAGATCGCGGCATTTTCGGTAACGTCCTCGAGGCCGCGAATCTTCCGGCCCCGGCGTACGGAACGGCAACGTCTGACCAGCAAGCTCTCGAAACGGCTGAGCGGATCGGCTACCCCGTTCTCGTTCGTCCGTCGTATGTTCTCGGCGGACGCGGCATGGAGATCGTGTTCGATCGGGATCAGCTGGTCGACTACCTGTCGCGACGCGACCACGAGGGGAGCGATGCGACTCGCAAGGCCGCACCGCTCCTTATCGACAAGTTCCTGGATGACGCGATCGAGATCGACGTCGATGCCCTCTACGACGGCACCGACCTTTTCCTCGGCGGAATCATGGAGCACATCGAGGAAGCCGGGATTCACTCCGGTGACTCGGCTTGCGTCCTGCCCCCGCTCACCCTGGGCCAGCCCATGATCGACCGCATCAGGCAATCGACCGAGGCGATCGCGAAGGGCGTGGGAGTCCGCGGACTCATCAACATCCAGTTCGCACTCGTCTCCGAGGTCCTCTACGTCATCGAAGCAAATCCCCGCGCATCCCGCACGGTCCCGTTCGTTGCTAAGGCCACCGGAATCCCGCTCGCCAAGGCCGCCACTCTGATCATGACCGGCAAGACCATTGCCGAGCTCCGTGCGGATGGCATTCTGCCCGAGCAGGATGCTGCGATCATCGAGACAAATCCGGTCACGGCAGTCAAGGAAGCCGTCCTTCCGTTCAAGCGCTTTGCGACAACCGATGGGCGAATCGTTGATTCGCTTCTCGGCCCGGAAATGCGGTCGACGGGTGAGGTCATGGGTCTCGATTCGACTTTTCCGCTCGCCTTCGCCAAGGCGCAGGCAGCCGCCTATGGCGGGCTCCCCGACAAGGGAACGGTGTTCGTATCCGTTGCCGATCGCGACAAGGGCTCGATCATCTTCCCGGTCATTGGGCTCGTTGATCTTGGCTTCGAAATTTGCGCTACCACTGGCACAGCGGCACTCCTTCGCCGGTACGGCGTTCCCGCAACCGAGGTGCGCCGCAACTCGGCGGGCCGCGGTCCCAACGGTGAGCCGACGATCTCCGATCTCATTGAGGCTGGCGAGATCGACATGGTGATTAACACGCCGTCTGGATCGGGAACACGCGCCGACGGATACGAGATTCGTGCAGCCACAACGGCAGCAGATAAGCCGATCATGACAACCGTCCAGGAGTTTGGAGCCGCTGTCCAGGCACTCCAGGCGAGCGGCGCCGGCTTTAGTGTCACGAGCCTCCAGGAGCACACCGCAAGGCGGGGCCTGTGACCTTCGCGCAGCGACTCGCGGACCAGCAGGCGGCCTTCGGGCCGATCTGCGTCGGAGTGGATCCCCACGCGTCGATCCTTGAGGCGTGGGGCCTGCCCGACAATCCGGCGGGTCTCACACGGTTTTCGGAAATCTTGGCGCAGGCCTTCGCGGGACAGGTTGCTTCGATCAAGCCTCAGGTGGCCTTCTACGAACGGCACGGCAGTAGGGGAATGGCGGCACTGGAAGGACTAATCGGAACCTTCCGGGAGGCTGGGACGCTCGTGATCTCCGATGCGAAGCGCGGCGATATTGGTTCGACTATGGCGGGGTATGCGGATGCGTGGCTGGGGGACGGTCCCTTTGGATCGGATGCTGTCACGCTCAGCCCCTACCTCGGAGTAGGAGCACTGAAGCCGGCCTTTGAGAAGGCTGCTGAGAACGACCGTGGAGCATTTGTTCTTGCAATTACATCCAACCCCGAAGGCACATCCGTGCAAGGTGCGGGAGATCCCGCGGCCGCACAATGCGTGCTAAACGAGCTGGGGGAGACCAATGGCAGGTACTGGCCGGGGCAGCCCGGCTCGCTCGGCGCGGTCATTGGAGCCACCGCGGGAGAGCGGATTTCCTCCTGGAGCATCGATGTGAACGTACTGGCAGGGCCGGTGCTAGCCCCGGGCGTTGGCGCCCAAGGCGCCACTGTCCAGCAAGCTCAGGTGGTAGCGGGGAGCAATCTGCTGTGCGTTCCTGTTTCGCGTGCGATCTTACGTGCAGGACCGGACGTGACCGGATTAAAAAATGCTCATTCGGCACAAAACTTGTGAGACCTAGTTACTTTCATTTGGTAAGGTAACCCCGGTTGTTCCTCAACTATTGATGAGACAAACCCCGCCAAAATTATAGACATGGAGTAGTTGTTATGGCACTTCCTTCCCTCTCGCCGGAACAGAGACAAGCTGCTCTTGAGAAGGCTGCGATCGCACGGAAGCGACGCGCTGATCTCAAGAAGTCACTGAAGGCCGGAGAGACCAGGTTGTCCGAAGTCCTTACCCTCGCTAAGGAAGACGAGATCGTTGCGAAGCTCCGGGTCTCCGCTCTTCTGGAATCAATGCCCGGGATTGGCACCGCCAAGGCCCGCCAGATCATGGACCGCACCGGTATTTCGCCGTCCCGCCGCGTCGGCGGCCTCGGCCCGCACCAGCGTGAGGCCCTCATTACCCTGTTCTACTAATGAAGGCTTTCGTCATTTGCGGGCCGACGGCAGTCGGCAAGGGGACAATCATCCGGGAACTCGTCGCGAAGGAGCCCGCCATCTGGCTCTCCACATCGGCGACCACGCGGTCCCCTCGCGAGGGCGAAGTCAATGCCCAGCACTACTTCTTTGTCAGCCCCGGGGAGTTTGACGAAATGGTGGAGCAGGGCAACATGCTCGAGTGGGCAACCGTCCACGGCGTTCACCGATACGGAACACCGCGCGGCCCGGTTGAGAAGGCTCTCGCCGACGGCGGGATTGTTCTTCTCGAGGTGGACCTCGCGGGTGCCCGCCAAATCCGCGAGTCTCTACCCGAAGCTCTCCAGATCTTCATCGCACCCCCGGCCTTCGATGACCTTGCGGTCAGGTTGGAGATGAGGGGCACCGAGGGCCCGCAGGAACGGGCCCGCAGGCTCGACACTGCGAGGGTGGAGATGGCGGCGGCGGAAGAGTTTGATCGGGTCGTCATTAATGACGACGTGGCCAGGGCCACGGATGAGATCCTGTCAATCATGGCTTCCGTCAAGTAGACTGAGTCGTTGAGTTATCTGAAAGGCTGACATGTACGGAACTGTGCCAGAGCCGGAAGGCATCACCTACCCGCCGATCGACGATCTTCTTGAGAAGGTCGATTCGAAGTATGCCCTCGCGGTCTACTCGGCGAACCGAGCCCGACAGATCAACGACTACCGTCAGGAGCTTATGAGCGCCGACGGTAACGTCGTCCACGTCGGACCGCTTGTTGCCTCCGATCCGGAGGAGAAGGCGCTGTCGATCGCGCTGCGCGAAGTAGTTGAGGACAAGCTCGTCCTCGAACCCACCGAAGACTAATGTCTCTCATTGAGCCTGGGGCCCACGGTCAAACCGCGGGCCCTTCGCGCATTGTTTTAGGCGTGACCGGGGGGATTGCCGCCTACAAGTCGGCGATCCTGGCCAGGCTACTCATCAAGGCGGGTCACGACGTCCAGGTCGTGCCGACCGAATCCGCGCTGAACATGGTAGGGAAGTCGACGTTCGCTGCGCTATCCGGTAATCCGGTGCACACCTCGGTGTTTGATGACCCGGAGGGAGTTGAGCACGTTCAGGTTGGCGATGAAGCAGACCTCCTCGTTATTGCTCCCGCGACCGCGAACACGATCGCAAAGCTTGCCCACGGTATCGGCGACAACCTGCTGACCGCTACCGCACTTGTCGCAACATGTCCGGTTCTCATCGCGCCCGCCATGCACACCCAGATGTGGAATCATCCGGCAACCAGGGCGAACATTCAGACCTTAAAGAACCGCGGCGTTATCGTCATCGAGCCCGCCGAAGGCAGGCTCACCGGAGCGGATTCTGGCGTCGGACGGCTTCCCGAACCGGAACAGATCGCCCAGACGGCACTCGGTCTGCTCGAAAAGCAGGACCTCGAGGACAAGCGCTTTGTGATCTCGGCTGGCGGCACGCGCGAGCCGATTGACCCCGTGCGGTTCCTCGGTAACCGTTCGACGGGTAGGTTTGGAATCAATCTTGCACTCCAGGCAGCTCACCGCGGCGCACATGTCGACCTTGTGGCCTGCAACATCGACGGCGCCATGCTTCCGAACCACCCTCGAATCACCGTTCACCCGGTTGGTTCAGCATCTCAGTTGCAGGAGGCCATGGTGTATTTGGCCGATGGGGCGCAGGTCCTGATCATGACTGCCGCCGTGGCTGACTTCCGACCCGCAACGTCCGGGGAGTCGAAGTTCAAGAAGGACGGACACTCCACTCCGGACATCACGCTCGTCGAGAACCCGGACATTCTTAAGGGCCTGGCGTCAGATCGCTCTCACGGAGCATTCGTCGTTGGCTTTGCTGCCGAGACGGGTGACGAGAATGGCAGTGTTCTTGATTACGGCCGGAAGAAGGCCAAGACCAAGGGCGCGGATCTTCTCGTCGTCAACAAAGTCGGCGAAACCGCCGGATTTGGTGATGTTGACACGGCGATCACGATCCTCGATGGAGATGGTGAGATTCAGACCGAGGGAGCTGGAACAAAGTCTCAGATGGCGGGAATAGTTCTCGACAGCATTTCTTTGTCCCTGTCCTAATTAGACTGGTTCCGTGCAACCTTTTACATCAGAATCTGTGACTGCCGGACACCCCGATAAAGTCTGCGATCTTATCTCCGACCGAATCCTCGACGCGATCCTTACCAAGGACCCGAACGCTCGAGTTGCTATCGAGACGATGGTGACAACCGGTCTCGTTCACGTCGCCGGAGAACTGAACACCGAGAGCTATGTGGAGATTCCTCAGATCGTCCGCCAGGCTCTTCTTGACCTCGGCTATTCCTCCTCGGAGGTAGGGTTCGACGGACGCTCCTGCGGCGTCTCGGTCTCAATCGGCCAGCAATCCCAGGACATCTACGACGGTGTCCACAACTCGCTGGAAGCACGCGAGTCCGATAGCGAAGTCGAAGAATACGAACGTGAGGGTGCGGGCGACCAGGGCCTGATGTTCGGTTACGCAACAAACGAGACCGACGTTCTCATGCCCATGCCGATCTTCCTCTCGCACCGCCTTGCGGAGCGGCTTGCCGAGGTCCGCCAAAAGGGCATTGTTGCCGGTCTGCGCCCGGACGGCAAGACCCAGGTCACCGTCGACTACGACGATGCTCATAAGCCGGTCGCTATCAACACGATTGTGGTTTCCTCCCAGCACGACGCCGACGTTACGCAGGAGCAGCTGAGGGAGACGTTGACCGAGCAGGTCATTAATCCGGTTATCGAGAAGTACGCCTCGCACCTGAAACGTGACGGCATGAAGATTCTCATTAACCCGTCGGGACGATTCGTTATTGGCGGCCCCATGTCCGATGCTGGATTAACGGGACGTAAGATCATCGTCGACACCTACGGTGGTATGGCACGCCACGGCGGCGGTGCCTTCTCCGGTAAGGATCCGTCCAAGGTTGACCGTTCCGCCTGCTACGCGGCCCGCTGGGTTGCAAAGAACATTGTTGCCGCCGGCCTTGCGGAGCGTTGCGAGGTGCAGGTTGCCTACGCGATCGGCCAGGCCAACCCCGTATCCGTCCGCGTTGACGCCTTCGGCACGAACAAGGCACCGCTCGATGCCATTGTCAACGCCGTGAATAAGGTCTTCGACCTGCGTCCCCTCGCCATTATCGATGAGCTTGACCTCAAGCGCCCGGTCTACGCGAAGTCGGCAGCCTACGGCCACTTTGGTCGCGAGATTCCCGAGTTCACGTGGGAGCAGACCAACCGCGTTGAGGATCTCCTTGCCGCGATGTGAATCTGACCGAATAACGTGGTGAACTAGGAGGGTGCCCCACGCTCTCTTCGATCTTCCAAGCCAGCCCGCCCTGTTACAAGCAGAGCGGGCTGTGCGCACCGTCGAATCGGAGCACCCTGACCCGGTCGCGAGAGTTGTGCTCGATACCCCATTCTCATGGCCGGAAAAGTACTACGACTACCTGATCCCCGAGAAGCTTCACGAAAAAGCCCTCCCCGGTGCACGCGTACGGGTTGAGTTTGGATCCAAGCGTTTGACCGGCTTCCTGAGGGAGCGAACAAACACGACTGATTCGCCCAGACTCAGACCCCTCGTTAACGTCCTCGGTGAGCCGGTTGTCACGGAGGAGATCTTTCTGCTGGCAGAGCAGGTGGCCCGCGACAATGTCTGCTCAGTACATGATTTCCTGCGGGGCGCCGTTCCACCCCGTCATGCGCGTGCGGCCAAGACCATTCTCGAGTTGCCGGCACCGGTCTTCGATGAAATTGAGATGCAGGGTGGTGCTTTCGACAGCACTGATTCATCAAGTGATGCTTCCTCTTCGACAGCATTGCCCACCTACGATCTCCTTGATGGACATGAGAAGCTTCTGCTGGCAGGCCGGTCGACGTGGCAGCGGGTAGCTGCATCCACTCAACTGGCGCTGTCGAAGAACGTGAAGGTTCTGATCGTCTGCCCGACATCCCTCGATGTGAAGAAGTGCCGCCAAGCAGTTGTGAATCTTCTTCCCAAAGAACCCATTGCACTCCTAGAAGCTTCCGCATCGGCGGAAACCCGCTACCGGCATTACCTGTCCGCGCTGCTGGGGCGCACTCGTATCGTCATTGGTACGCGGGCCGCTGCGGCAACTCCGATCAATGCTGGTCTGCTGATCGTTGTCGACGAGCAGAACGGCGCCATGAGGGACAAGAGGAGCCCGTACCTGTGGGCAGATGACGTCCTCCGGGCACGGAAACAGATCGGTGAACATCTGGGCATGGGGGAGAGGACGCTACTGCGGTTCAGCTACCCTCCCAGACTCACGCTGAACGAGTCCGGGGTTGTCACCGGCGGTGAATGGCCCAAGGTGACTCGTGCCGAACAGTGGGCCGGGGATCAGCGGGGCATTCTTCCCAATGCGGCCTTCGAGACCATTCGTAAGGGCCTCGAGTCGGGTGCTGTTCTGATCGCGGCACCCCGAGCAGGCTACGTTCCCGCCCTCGCGTGTGCCAGTTGCGGGAAGCGAGCCGTGTGCCAAGACTGCGGCTCCTCCATCGCAGTGCCCAAGGCAGGAAGCAACGCATCATGTACCCGGTGCGGAACAGGGCAGTGGCGGTGTTCCTGCGGCTCAACCAAACTCCGTGCCGTAGCTCGTGGCTCCCAGCGTCTTGCCCAGGAAATTGCGCGTGCTTTCCCCAGTGTTGAGGTCGATTCGATCCGATCGGGAACCGAATCATCGGGGTCCCCGATTGTCATCGCCACCCCGGGAGCCGAACCCGACCGGGAGTTTTCGGCCGGCGTGATTATTGATGCTGGGGCACGGCTCGCAAGCCTGTCACTCGATGCTGAAATTGAGACAATTGGACGTTGGTCCCGGGTTGCGATGAAAGTTTCGGATCATCTCTTGCTAGCTGGGGGAGTACCCCCGCACCTGGCACATGCGCTCGCCAATAGGGACCTTGGGTTTCTCATGCCATTACTGGAAGAGCGGGAAATTCTTGGACAGCCGCCGTTCCACCGGTGGTTCCACGTATCCGGCAAGAAACCCGATATTCAGCGGCTGCTTGGAGAAGTAGCTGCGAGGCTCGAAGGAGAAGCACCACCGGAGCAGGGCATCGCCGCACTACTTTCTGGCGGAGGCCGCCAAGTCTTCGCAGAAGGTATTCACCTCGTGGGCCCTACCGAGGATGAGACCGGCCTCAGCCTCTACCTGCATGAGAGAACGCCATCCAAGAGACTTGCCCGCGCACTCAGGGACTCATTCCAGCACCTCGGACAGCTTGCGGTTCGTGTGGAGGCGGATCCGATTCTGTAGAAAACTGGTGATGTTCAGCAGGCCCGAAGTGCGGTATCACGAGAGAGCCGCTTTGCGGATGTACTTTGTATGGCTTGTTTCAGTCGGCCCGGGTGGGATCAGCGAACTCAAATATGATCTCAATTTCAGGATCAACTGAATGGATGATCCCCGTGTAGAAGACACGTGCCTGCTCTTCGAGAAGGTCCCGGTTGTCATTCACGTGCTGATACATGACATCGTCATTCAACAGTTCAGTGATGAGGTCTGGAGTGTCAATATCGGGCGTGACCCAGCTGATCAGGCCATTGTCTTCGAGGGCCGTCTTAAACTCGACTTGGTCGTGCCCGATGAACTTGAACTCGGGGATACGGACGAGCAGGACATCCTCACCTTTCTCTTCAATTACGACTTCCTGACCGTCTAATCCGAGCTTGGCTCGGTAGTTGTACTGAAGAAATAGCGTTCTTCCCGTGCCGGGAATATCTTGTCCAAATACCTGTCGAGTTTCTCGCCGCTCGTCGATGCCTTGGATACCGAGGCTTAGCAGAACAACCTCTTCCTCGCGGTCGAGAGAGTGAACAACCTGAGTGTTATGCGACTCTTGGCCAATCCCGAAGATGTTCCTGACACCGGTGTTGACGGCGAAACCGAGCAGTAGGCCGAGGATGATCAGGCCCGCTCCGATCGGGACCCAGTACTTCGCCAATGCTACTTTCATTTCCCTGGACTCCTTTGACGCTGAGTCAGTCACAGCGGCCCCCTCATTAGACTTTCTCGCCCGGACTAGGCTTCAACTCTCGCCTCGTTGCGATACGCCAAGATTATCCCATTTGGAGGTGCTATCTAAGTCAGAGGTGAGACTTGCTCGATCGGATATCTTCGATGCATTCGGAGCTTGGTGAGTTACGCAAATTTATGCTGCGGAATGGCCGGTGTTGCGGAGATTGCTTCGGTGGACAATCATGACTGGGCAGGTGTTTCAGCGGCTCTTGCACCGCTTGCCAAGAGCGGCAAAATGTTTCGAGTTGTGAACGCCCATTAGACTTAACTCATGCGCATCATCTTTGCCGGTACACCTGTTACCGCCGTTCCATCGCTAGATCGGCTTGCCTCTGAGCACGAGGTTATTGCTGTTTTGACGAGGGCGCCTGCTCTTGTTGGACGGAAGCGTGTTCTCACGCCATCTCCCGTTGAGCAGCGCGCTCGTGAACTCGGCGTCGACGTGCTCACTCCCAAGTCTCTCCGTGATGAGGAGATTCAGGAATCCATTAAAGAACTGGCCCCTGATGCTGTGGCAGTTGTGGCTTACGGTTTGTTGATTCCACCGGCATTGCTCGAGGTGCCGACTCACGGCTGGGTGAACCTACACTTCTCGCTTCTCCCGCAGTGGCGCGGTGCCGCGCCGGTCCAGTACGCGGTTGCCGCCAGCCAGTCCGAGACGGGCATAGCGACCTTCCAGATCGAGAAGGGCCTAGATACTGGTCCGGTTTTCGACATGGAGAAAGTTGAGATCGGTCACCGAGAGACCGCTGGAGATCTGCTGGAAAGGCTTTCGGTACAGGGCGCCGATCTGCTGTCGAGGACGATGAAGAGCATTGAAGACGGAACGGCAAACCCGGTTCCTCAGGAGGGGGAGCCGACTCACGCACCGCAGCTGAGGGCAGCCGATGGCAGGCTTGATTTAACTCGTTCGGCTCGGGAGCTTGACGCACAAATCCGCGGATTTACGCCAGCTCCGGGATGTTGGACGACGTGGAATGGTGACCGGGTCAAGGTTGGTCCAGCTGAACCCGTGGATGTTGATCTTTCCGTTGGTGAAATTCTGATTGGCGACGATGTTCTCCTCGGCACTGGTGAAGGTGCGCTTCGTTTGGAGAAGATAGCTCCTCCTGGAAAACCCTGGATGGATGCGGGGGACTGGGGCCGCGGAGTGCGTGAGACGGTAGTCTGGAACTCATGACTGAACGCCCCGATAACTGGCGCCCCGCGCGCATGCAATCCGATCCCGCCCGAGTTGTTGCCCTCGATGTCCTGGAACAGGTACGCGATGGGGCATACGCGAACATTGCGCTTCCCGCGACTCTTAGACGAGCGGACGTTCGGGGCCGGGGACGAGGCTTTGCCACGAACTTAACGTATGGCACGCTACGCATGCAGGGGCGGTGGGATGCGATTATCTCCCAGTGCGTTCAGGGCCGTCCTTTCGATGAGATTGATCCCCTTGTTGTCGACATCCTGCGGCTCGGTGCCCACCAGATCCTTGGACTCGACGTGCCGATCCATGCCGCGATGAACGAGACCGTGAACCTCGCCCGCAACGAGGTTGGCTCTGGTGCCTCCGGCTTCGTCAACGCGGTTATGCACCGCATTTCCGAGCGGACAAACGAGGAGTGGGACCAGGTTCTCGCGGAAGTCCTGGGAGACGAGGGACCTCACGCTATTCTTGGTGCACAGACCTCCCACCCTGCGTGGATTCTTGACGTGTACGAGAAATCCCTTGAAGCATCGGGTCGCACGACCGAGGATCTCGGCGACCTGCTTGCCGCCAACAACGAACCCGCACGTGTTGCTATTTCCGCCCGCGCTGTTTCCCGCGAGACCGTTCTTGCCGATGCTGAAGAAGCACGCGCCGTCACGACCGACGGTGTGCTGATGCCTGAGGCAATTGTGTTGGAAAAGGGTAACCCGGGTCGCATGCGTTCGATCCGCGATCATTCCGCGGGTGTTCAGGACGAAGGATCGCAGCTCGTTGCATACCTGACCGCGGGTGCTCCGCTTGAGGGAAGCGATAGCGAATGGCTTGACATGTGTGCTGGTCCCGGTGGCAAGACCGCCACGTTGGCTATGCTCGCAGCCGACCGGGATGTCACGATCTTTGCGAACGAGCTTCACGGGCACCGCCTCGATCTTGTTGCCGATGCTGTTGACCCGTTCGACAATGTTGTTCTCCGCGAGGGTGATGGTCGTACGCTTGCGAAGGAAGAGCCGGGTCGTTTCGATCGCGTTCTCGTTGATGTTCCCTGCTCCGGCATTGGAGCCCTCCGCCGCAGGCCGGAGGCCCGCTGGCGCAAGACCGTCGAGGACGCTGAGGGTATGCGGGAACTTCAGATTGGGCTGCTTGAAGCGGCACTCGATGCAGCTCGGCCGGGTGGCCTGGTTTGCTACTCCACGTGTTCACCGGACGTTCGGGAAACGCGAGAGATTGTGGACACGGTGCGTGACAGGGTCGACGTCCTCGACACTGTGGAGATCGGCAAGGATATGGTTGTTCCTGGGACCCTTGATTCGATCACCGGACCGTACATGCAGCTGTGGCCTGATATGCATGACACTGACGCCATGTTCGCTGCACTGCTCATCAAGAAGTAGGAAGAGGTAGCCATGAGCATTCTCATTTCACCGTCGATCCTGAACTCCGATATCGGCAATCTTGCCGGGGAGCTGGACAAGATCTCGGGAGCTGACTGGGCACACGTGGATGTCATGGACAACCACTTTGTTCCCAACCTGACCTGGGGTCTTCCCGTCATTGAGGCCGCTAAGAAGTATTCGTCGATTCCGATTGATGCCCACCTCATGATTGAGGACCCGGACCGCTGGGCACCCGCCTACATTGAGGCCGGCGCAGCATCCGCCACCTTCCATGCCGAGGCCGTCAAGGCCCCAATCCGGCTTGCTCGGGAGATCCGTGGCATGGGGGGCCGAGCAGGACTTGCCCTGAGCCCGGCTACTCAGATCGATAACTACATCGACATTCTTGACGAGTTCGACATGGTTTTGTGCATGACCGTAGAGCCTGGTTTCGGTGGGCAACCGTTCCTTTCCTCCGTTATGCCGAAGGTGGAGCGTCTGCGCGAACTCATTGACAAGAAGGGTCTCGAAACCTGGATCCAGGTCGATGGCGGAGTCAGTGCCGACACGATTGCTCAGGCAGCCGAAGCCGGTGCCAACAACTTCGTGGCCGGCTCCGCTGTCTACAAGGCGGAAGACGCAACTCAAGCAGTAACCGACCTCCGTGAGCTTGCCAGGAAGCACAGCCACTGACACTCATTTCACCCACCTAGGAGAGAAGCCTGAGCCAACGCTCAGGCTTCTCTCCTACGGGAGCTCATGCTCCATCCAAGACATCGCAAAAGATGGGACCGTGCACGGGAATAACGCGAGGCCGACTTCGCTTTTCGTGGCAAAGCTCCTGGGGATAAGCAACTTTTTGTGGATAATTCGACGCAATGCTTCTTGAGGGGCCCGCTCGTGGATCTCGGTATCCGTTGAGGAAAGCTCTGCAAAAGTTTTTGCTCCCCTTGCTCGCTGTATATCCGTGGACTGTGCTCGCTCATAGCGAGACGTGGGCACGGTCTCAGCCTTTCCCGTTTGCTCAGTGCTACGATGGTCTTGTGTTTCGGGGTCGGTGAAAATCCGAGCCGGCGGTTAAAGTCCGCGACCCGCGCAAGCGGCTGACGAGGTGAAACTCCTCGACCGACGGTCAAAGTCCGGATGGGAGGAACACGTTAGGCTGTCACGCCCTAAGTGCGTGACGCGTGCCCGCTGTCCCCGAAATGCGCGGAGGACAGGTGCGGCGACTAGCTCCCATCATTTTCGGGCTTGCTGTCATAGCTCTTTGGTGGGCTGTTGCTGAAAGCGGCATCATCGAATCCTATTTCCTGCCCCACCCAATCAAGGTATGGGACACTCTCGTGCTTGGGTGGACCGAAGGCGATCTGCGCCCTGCAACAGGAGAAACGATAACTGCAGCCGGTTTGGGCTGTCTCGTTGCCGCTGTCCTTGGTATCCCGCTGGGATATGCGATCGCCAAGTCGAAGGTCGTGGCCTCAACGTTTGGACCGTACCTGGCTGCCTCACAGGCAGTTCCTGCTGTCGCCCTAGCACCGCTGCTAGTCATCTGGATTGGGTACGGACTGCCGTCGATTACCGTGCTGTGTACGATCCTCGTCGTTTTCCCGGTTGTTATCTCAACCGCCCTCGGTATCCGAGAGCTCGACCACGAGGTTATTGACGCCGCTCGGCTCGATGGTGCCGGAGGCTGGGACCTGTTCCGCAGGATTGAGATGCCGCTGGCGATGCCATCCGTTCTTGCCGGCATTCGCACCGGCTTCACACTTTCCATTACCGGCGCTGTTGTCGGCGAGATGGTCATGGGCGGGGATGGTTTGGGGGCCGCCTTGGCGGCAGGCCAGGGGTCTACCGCCAACGTGGCTCATCTCTTTGCGGTTATCGCAGTACTTATTGCTCTTGCTGTCACCATTTATCTCCTCCTCACACTGTTGGAGCAGATTTCGGACCGGAACAGGGGTTCTTAATGAAGAAAACAGGTCTTAAGAAGCTCGTCGCAGCATTCGCGACCGTATCGATGCTTGCAGCGTGTGGGGGAGGAGACGAGGAGGACTCAACGATCACCGTTGGGCTTACCTATATTCCCGATGTTCAGTTTTTCCCGTTCTACGTCGCGGTAGAAAACGGCTACTTCGAGAGCGCCGGTGTTGAGGTCGATATCCGCCACCACGGGGCCCAGGAGTCGCTGTTCACGGCACTCGCAACGGGAGAGGAAGATGTGGTGTTTGTCAGCGGCGACGAAGTTCTCTTTGCTCGCGCTGAAGGCATGGATGTCACGTCCATCATGACGCTGTTTAGCGAATACCCGTCGACACTCATTGTTCCGCAGGACTCCGATATCGAGACCCCCGCCGATCTCGAAGGACGGTCAGTTGGGCTCCCAGGGGAGTACGGCTCCAACTATTTCGGCCTGCTCGCAATGATCGATGCCTACGATCTGGAGAACGTGGAGGTCGAGTCGATCGGTTTTACTCAGATGGCGGCGCTGTCCAGAGGAGACGTTGATTCCGTCATCGGCTTCGTCAACAACGATGCGGTTGCCATGGAATCCCAGGGCTTTGACGTTCGTACCATCGATCTCGCCCCGGATTTGCCCCTCATTGGACCCGGCCTTGCGGTCATGGAAGAGAATCTTGGTGAGAACGAAGACGAACACCGGGCGATCATGGCTGGACTGCAAAAGGCCGTGGAGTTTGCGGAAGAGAATCCCGAGGAGGCTCTCGACATCGTGACGAAGTACGTGCCGAGCATGACCGACCCGGAGGTCCGTGAAGCGGCCACGCTCACGTTCAATGCAACTCTTCCGCTTTACGTGGGTGACGGCAAGGTTGGCACCCAGGATGTCGAACGCTGGGAAGACATGTCGGAGTTCATGGTCGATGCTGGACTCATTGAGGAACTCGTTCCTGTCGATGAGGTCATGACCACCGAAATCACGGGCTGAGGCACGTATAAGGCTCTCACGAGCGGAGACGACTGGCTGATGCGAGCACCAGTGATGCAGTAACCAGGCTGGTGTCCAATCACCTGCTCATGCAGGGTAGGTACCGATGAGGCCGCTTCCTGACGTAGCGCGGGAATTGCTCAATATATTGAGCGGTGGTCGCGCCCGTCCCGCGGGACGGGTGTGACCCCTTCCTTGAAAGGCCGTAGGATTGAGGCGTGAAGAACTTCGAAGAACTGTTTGCTGAGCTGTCCCGCAAGGCCGTGGAACGTCCCGAGGGGTCGGGAACCGTGGCGGAACTTGATGCTGGGATTCATGCCATCGGCAAGAAGATCATCGAGGAGGCGGGCGAGGTGTGGATCGCTGCAGAATACGAGTCTGACGAGCAGGTTGCCCTCGAAGCGTCCCAGCTCCTTTACCACCTCCAGGTCATGCTGATCGCGAGGGGCATCACCCTCGACGACGTCTACCGCTACCTCTAAGGAAGAATCCGTGCTGCGAATTGCCGTCCCGAACAAGGGATCCCTGTCCGAACCCGCTTCCACTCTTCTGAAAGAAGCTGGCTACCGTCAGCGTCGCGATATGAAGGAGCTCGTGCTCCTCGACGAGGTCAACGGAGTTGAGTTCTTTTTCATTCGTCCCCGCGACGTTGCCGTCTACGTCGGCGCAGGAACCGTTGACGTTGGTATCACCGGACGTGACCTGCTCGTCGACTCTGAGGCACATGCAGTCGAACATCGCGCACTCGGTTTCGCTCGCTCCACGTTCCGCTTCGCAGCGCCCGGCGGTTCAATGTCGACGATCGATGATCTTACCGGCAAGCGAATCGCCACCTCCTATGACGTGGTCGTTCGTAAGCACCTCGAGGAGAAGGGCATCGACGCTACCGTCGTCCACCTCGACGGCGCAGTGGAATCCTCGGTGCAGCTCGGCGTTGCCGATGCGATCGCCGATGTTGTCGAGACCGGCTCAACCCTGCGGGCCGCTGGCCTCACCGTGTTTGCCGAGCCTCTCATGACGTCCGAGGCTGTCCTTATTCGCCGTGCGGATGCTGTTCCCGAAGGTCTGGAGATTCTCGATCGCCGGATCCAGGGCGTTCTTGTCGCCCGCGGGTACGTTCTTATCGACTACGACATTCACGCAGACCGCCTGGAAGAGGCAGTCGAGCTCACGCCCGGCCTGCAGTCGCCGACCGTTTCGCCGCTACACGATGGTGAATGGTTTGCGGTGCGTGCCATGGTCAAGAAGGACGACCGCAACAAGGTCATGGACGGGCTGTACGAGGTGGGGGCGAGGGCTATCCTCGTCACCCCGATCCTCGCATGTAGGCTGTGACCCGCGCTTTCCGCCCCAGGTTCGCAAGGATCGTCTGCATGGTGCTGGCGGTGGCTCTTATCCTGGCCACTGCCGCACTATTCGCCGTGTCCCCGTCCTTCGGGATCTACGAATTTCATGCGGTCGACTACATCGGTACCATCATCTTTGTGGCGCTTCTTCTCGGCCTGCTATGGATCCAATACCAGGTGCGGATCGAAGTGTACGACTGGGGTATTCGCGTCAAGAACCTGGTCCGCTCCCACGAGCTTGAGTGGCCTGAACTCATTGCCGTCGAATTTGGTGACGGTCCGTGGGTTCGAATCGACACCACCTCCGGCGAAACGATCAGCGCCATGGCAATCCAGAGCTCAGATGGTGAATTCGCGCGGAAGGAAGCGGTTCGGCTCGCCACCCTTATCGACTACCACTCCACCCCGAAGAAAATGATTAGCGCCAGTTCTCGGCGCCGATCAACCCGCACCGGCAATCGAGTGCTGTCCAACGAGCACGGATACTTCAGCGCTCTGTAGCTTGTGCCCAGCACCGAGTGGTCTGCAAAGCGTACTCACCGCCTGCGCTCAGCGGCTGCTTGTGACGGGAACGTCGAACAGATTTTTACAATACGTCCGCCTTTTCGCACACTATTGCTGACGAAAAGCGGCTGATCTGCGTCCTCGGATTGGCAGAGATTGCCCGGTCACTGTCCTATAGTCAACGGGTGAATAAGACCGAGAGAATCTATTCGTTCCTCATGGATAGGAACAACGATGCAGAGGACGAGCTTCCCGAGGCGGTACGTCAGAACGTGCCCCGGAACGGCCTGCGCCAGGTTCTCGGTAACTCTCTTCAGTCATCCGGCGACCAGATCGTCAACGCTTCAACCGTTCTGCCGTGGCTGTTCTCAGTTCTCGGGGTACCGGCTGCCCTCACTGGTTTCCTCGTTCCCGTACGGGAATCCGGGTCAATGCTCCCGCAAGCATTCCTCACTCCTCTCGTTCTTAAGGTCACCTACCGCAAGTGGGTTTTTGTCACCGGGGCGCTTGTCCAGGCCCTATCCGTGATGGGAATGGCCGGGACAGCGGCGCTCGCCGAGGGCATGACCGCGGGTGTCCTGGTCCTCCTGTTCCTCGTCGCGTTCTCCCTCGGCCGTTGCCTGTGCTCGATCTCCTCGAAGGACATTCAGGGCAGGACGATACCAAAGGGCGAGCGCGGACAAATCAATGGCCTGGCAACCATGGCCTCGGGTCTCGTTGCCATCACCCTCGGCGTGGCAATCCGGATCATCGGCGGCGGGGATCTTTCGGCCTCCCAGCTGGTGTGGCTACTCGTCGGTGGTGGGATCCTCTGGTTTCTCGTGGCGCTGGTTTATGCGGGAATCAGGGAGCCCGCCACCGAGAAGACCACCAAACCCTCGAAGACCGAATCTGATTCTTCGACAAACAAGTCGGGCAACACAAACAATCCCGGCAACACCAGCAAGCCAGACGACACAGGCGCCGCTAAGAAGGACTCCGAGCGTAACTGGTTGAGTCAGGTGGTCCACCTGCTTCGCTCCGACAAGCCTTTCCGCACCTTCGTCATTGCCCGTAGCCTCTTGCTTGTCTCGGCACTGTCGCCACCTTTTATCATCACCATGTCGATCCAGTCGGGAACAAGTGCCCTCGCCGGCCTCGGTGGTTTCGTCATTGCCTCCGGGGTAGCGAACCTTGTTGGTGGCAGGATCTTCGGTCGCGCCGCAGACAGGTCAAGCAGGGACCTCATGAGCTTCGGCGCTGCGCTTGCCTCCACCATCATTATCCTGACAATCCTCGCTCTGACCATCTTCGATATCTCCGGTGAATCCTGGATTGGCGCAGCCATCTTTATCGCCAGCTACTTCCTGCTCCGGCTCACTCACACGGGTGTGCGGGTTGCTCGCAAGACGTACCTGGTGGATATGGCGGAGGGTGATCTTCGGACCACCTACACGGCTGTCTCGAACTCAGCGATGGGAATCATTCTTCTCCTCGTCGGCGGCGTGAGTTCCGCCCTCGCCATCGTCCACATCAACTGGGCGCTCGGCTTCCTAGCAGTCATGGGAATCTTAGGAATCTTCGCGGGCAGGAAGCTACCCGACGTCTCACGTCAGGACTGAGACACTCAGCCCAGAGCCGCTATCGGCACACGAGCAAGCATCGTCACGGAAGTTACTCGGTGTTGGAGTTCTTCTTCGCGAGCACGATGTCGGCGGCGAGCACCCCGCCTGCGCCGGCGAAGGCAAACGAGGCATAGTCTTCATCGAGTCCTCGTCCCATGGTCCGCAATGGAACCGGGGATTGTTCGAGGGCTTTCCGAATGCCTGTCACCTCTGTGAGGGTGAGTCTGCCGGTGGCTTCCAGCAGTGGATAGCTCTCTTCGATGCTGGCACGTGTTTCATCGTCGATGGCTTCGCGGGTCGTGGGAACGAGAGCCGGCGTGAGTGCCACTTTGGTGTAGGCCGTGAGCGAGTGGTGCGAGATGCCCCGGTGCCGTGGCCTCGCATCGGCCCCCGAGACTCGCAGGGTGGCGATTGCCGTGCCGTCGAGGGCATTGATGGCGTTAATCGCTTCGCCGACAGCGGTTCCGGAGAATCCCCACGGTGTGCCCGTGCCGATGTTGCCGGGGCCCTGGACGATGATGGCGAGATCTGCTCCGACAACGTGCTTGGCGGTGAGTAGCGCCGTGTGAACGTTCACGGCCTCGTACTTACCGCCGAAGGACTGGCCTGCCGTGATGGTTTCAATGTGCCCACGGTCGACGAGGCTGGCAGCCGTCCGTGAGAAGGCCAGTGGGAGTGCCGCCGTGTCGGTGTGAATGTAGGCGATGGTGAGTTCGGGGAGCGGTGCCGTGCCGCGGCAACTATTGCGGGTAGCGCCGAGTGCAGATCGGCGACAACGCACGGCATGCCTTCCACGCTCTGTGCGTCGCAGAGGGTGTGATGATGGGGTGATTCCTGCTCGTCGACTCCGAGGACCATCGTCTGCTGGGGCGTGTAGCGAGCTTTCACCATGTGTCCCGGGCCGGTGCGCGGGGCGGGAGCCGATCGAGCGGTGCCACGACGAACAGATATCCGCCTGTTCCCAGGCCCCTGTCGACCGCGGTGGAGGAGAGAAGGACTCGTTCACCAACGGCAATATTGCCGACGAGGTCGGGGTAGGCGAGGGCGCGCATTCGCTCACCGTCACAGTCAACCCACCATTCGGCCGCCCCATGCCAGGAGCGGCCAGGTTCAACAACAGTTCCTTCACGCCAGGTCATCACCGAACAAGCCTAACCTGGGATAGTGTTGTGAACGTGACGAAGACACGTACATACGATCCGGGTAAGCGCATGTTTGTGCTTCTCGCTCATCTTGTTGACCGTCCACGCCTGCGGTCGGAGCTATACGAGCTGGGCTACGAGAAGTCGGGTGCTGACCGGGCAAAGGCTTTGAACAGGGATATCACGAAACTCAGGGAGTTCGGCTATCCGATTACTCACGACGAGGGCGAAGACAATGATCCGCTGTACTCGTTGGACCGCGACGGGCTCATTGGCGTTGATTTGAGCTCGGCCGATCTTACGTTGCTACGTCTTGCTGCTCAGTCGCTGACCGGTAAGGACGAGTTACACAAGGTTGCGCGCCGCACCGTTCAGAAGCTCCTCGGCGGAGCCTTCGTGACCGACGATCAGGCAACCGTCCGGATCACGTTGCCGGAGATGGGATACCTGTTCGACATTGTCGAAGCCATGGACCGCAGGGCCCCTATCGTCATCGAATACGAGAACCCGCGCACCCCGGAGCGCCGCTTCTACATAATCGAAGTAACCGGCGTGTGGGAAACCCTCGGCTCCTTCTACTGCAAGGGAAACCGGGTAGCGGTTGGTCCCACTCGGGGTGACATGACCGAGTGCGAGCCGGTTGAACGCAACTTTCGGTTCTCCCGAATCAAGAACGTCGAGGCGCTTGAGTCCACCGGTTACGAGGCCAATCCTCAGCTTAAACGAGCCTTCGATCCGGTCGACACCTCAATATTCCTCGCACCCGAGGCAGGTAATCACCTGCGGGACAAGAAGCGGGAGCGTGGCACCGACGGCAACGGGTGGACCGAGTATGCGTTTGAGAACGCCAACTGGCCACGCCTGCTCGACCAGCTCGCAGTAATCGGAACGGGTGCCCGGTCAACCAATCCTGATTACCGGGAACGCCTCGAACATATTGCGGGTTTGGGGAGTCATGAGGAAACCAGACGTCGTCCTGTTAACGGCAATCACGACTTTTATCGCTAACCGGGGTGAGACCACCCCGGGGGAGATCGCCGAGGTCTTCGACATCAAAGTTGATGAAGCCATCGAGGCGATCAAGATCATTAACCTAACCGAGGTAACAGACCGCGCCGGCAGGTATTTCCTCGATTTCCATGTCGATGCGAAGGAAACCGAAGACGGCACGGATGTCATTTATTCGGCCGATGATCGGATCACTTACTTCCCCACGGACTATGACGATCCCCGGGTCTATCTGACGCTGGGGGAGTCCGCCGTATCGATTGAGATGATCGACCAGCTGCTCAAGCTGTCGGCGCAGGGATCCGAGTCTGCGCAGTCGCTTCTGTCGGTGCGGGAGAAGATCCGGCAAGCTGTCGGCGGTTCGATTGGTGCCGAGCCGCCCACGCCAAGGGGATCGGATCAGGTGCTGGAGACCGTGTGGACATCGCTTCGACAATCTCGCATGTTGGCTTTCGACTACCACGGTCCGGCGGAGTTCGGTGAGCGCGTGACGCAACGGTTGGTGATCCCCTGCGCCGTGGTGTCTGAGGCAGAAGGCTACCTCGCGGCCCTGCAGGGTAAGTCGCACGACTTGCGCTGGTTCCGCCTGGATCGGATGTCGAACGCTACTGTCGGTGAGGAGTTCACGCAGACGGACGCGAACCGGGCTCGACGTAAGCTCCGGAACCACCCGGAGCTACACCCCACCGAGGGCGACGACGTCGTGTTTCGGGTGGAGCCGCAGGCAATTTGGTTCGCTGAGTCCACCCCGGGTGCGACCGTGACCGACAACGGCGACAGTATCGACATTACGTTCCGGGCGGTCTCGCCGACGTGGGTGCGGAACTCCGCCATCAAGGTCGGCACGGACCTCATCGACATCTTCCCCGCCGAGGTGAAGGACGAGGTTGTCAAGCAGGCTCGCCGGATTTTGGAGATCCAATGATCGCCTGGATTGTCGCAATTGCCCTGGTTCTGTTTGGACTGGGGTATGCCGGGTGGGCGACGTGGCGACTGTTCCGGCTCTACTGGGGCGGACTTGCCAAACTTGGCGAATCCGTTGGGGAAGCGGCCGAACGGATGAGCTCGGTGCAGGCCCCAATTATTCCGCAACGGCCGAAGGAAACGCCGTTGGAGACCCGCGCCCGGATTGCGGGAGAACGAGAATGTGGCCGAGCACGCAGGCTGGCTGGGACCATTGGGCGATGGCGGGGAGATTTGTCCGTTTAGACTCGGGTTACAATGTAACTGTGAACACTAGGGAGCGCTCATGAACCTCAGCGGCTGGGAAATTATCATCATCCTACTCGTCCTCATCCTTGTCTTCGGTGCTGCAAAGCTTCCGACGATCGCATCGTCGGTCGGCAAGTCGATGAAGGTCTTCAAGAAGGAAGTGACGGAGCTTCGCGACGACACCGATCCGAATACCCCGCCCAAGCAGGCGGACCAGTCCGGATCGAATGTTCCGCAGTCGAGCTACGACGCAACCTCTCCCCAGGTCGGGGATAAGGGACAAGACCAGACCAAGCAGTGACTGAACGGATCACGAAACGCCGTGATCCGGAGGGACGCATGCCTCTCGCAGAGCATCTGCGAGAGCTCCGGAACCGGCTAATTTATGCCCTTATTGGCATTGCACTCGCCTCTGTTGTCGGGTGGTTCCTCTACGATCCGCTTGCGGCGATCATGGTGGAGCCCCTCGACGGGATCAACGAACGGGGCGGTCATGCCGAGCTGAACTTCGGTTCCGTCGGCGTCGGCTTCGAACTGCATTTGAAGATGGCGGCCTTTATCGGCCTCTTCATCTCTTCCCCGTGGTGGATCCTTCAGGGCTGGCTCTTTATCGCCCCTGCACTGAAGCGCAAAGAGAAAATCATGGCGCTGAGCTTTACGGGCGTCGCTGCTCTTCTCTTCCTGACCGGCGGATTGCTTGGCTGGATGATCCTGCCGAGAGCTGTCGTGATTCTCACGGGCTTCGCGCCCGAGTTCGCGGTGAACCTGCTGGACGCGAGAATCTACTACCGGTTCTTTATGCAGATCATCGCCGCTTTCGGCGTCAGCTTCCTGCTGCCCGTGGTCATGGTTGGCGTGAACTTCCTTGGTCTTATCAAGGGCACGAGCTACCTGAAGGGGTGGCGGTGGGCTGTCATTGGATGTGCGGTCTTCTCCGCACTCGTTAACCCGCTCCCTGACGCATGGTCGATGCTTACCATTCTGCTTCCCATGCTTTTCTTCTACTTCATCGCTACCGGCCTGTGTATCCTTCACGATAGACGCAAGGCTAAAAGGCGGTCCGCCGAACTCGGCGAGCTCCTGGGAGATGAGAGCGAAGGACAGGATTGGATTCAACCCTAGGTCTGGTTATTAGTCCCACGGCTGGAAACGGCCGTGGGACTTCCGTTGGGAAGATCGTTCGTGACCGGCTATTTGACGCCGGTCATCGTGTTATCCCGCTGGGCGCTCCAACAGTCACAGAAACCCACGAAATTATTTCTTCCGCTGTATCCAGCGGTCAGATCGACGGCATCGTCACCATGGGAGGTGACGGAACCGTTCACCTTGCCGTCCAACATCTCGTCGGCACCGACCTGTTCCTCGGACACGTGCCGTTTGGTACCGGTAATGACATTGCCCGCGACCTTGGCCTCACCACCCGGTGGGAGACCGGTCTCGACATACTTGTGGACGCGCTCGAAAGTCGTGAGCCCTCTGTTATTGATGCCCTCGAGATCACCGGATCCCACGGCACTTCCTACGGTCTTGCCGTCGTGTCCGCCGGTGTCGATGCCGTCGTCAACCAGGCTGCCAACACGTACACACGGCCCCACGGACACGCCCGGTACCTGCGAGCAATTGTCTCGGAACTGCCCAAGTACAGTGCCCGCACCTACCGGATTGAAACAGACGGCAAAGTGGCGGCCGGAGAAGCGATCCTCGTCGCGATTGCCAACCTCACCTCGATCGGAGGCGGCCTCGCCATCTCACCCCGGTCCGTCTTCGATGACGGGATGCTCGACCTTATCGTGGCGAAGAAGCTCAGCCTTTCCGAGGTTGGCAGGATCTTCCCGAAACTCTACAAGGGCAAGCATCTTGAGGAAAACGTCGTTCATACGAAGCGAGTTTCCGAGGCGACTCTGTCCACTCTTGGCGAGGGCATTACCGCCATGGTTGACGGCGAAGAGATCGGGCCACTTCCGGTTACTGTGCGAGTACGTCCACGCGCATTGAGGTTCCTCCGCTAGCCTAGCCACGTGGGCATCTACCTCGACAACTATCGTGACGCTGCATTAGCTTCCGGAATCGAACTCGACGATTTCCAGATCGATGCGGCAAAAGCACTCGAGGAGGGCCACGACGTTCTCCTCTGCGCACCCACGGGTGCAGGCAAGACAATGGTGGCGCTTTTCGCGGTTGAACTGGCTTTTGCTTCCTCCACCACCTGCATATACACGACGCCCGTCAAGGCGCTTTCGAACCAAAAGTACCGGGAGCTAGCTTCCCGCTACGGCAGCGAATACGTGGGCCTCATGACCGGTGACGTCACGATCAACAGGAACGCCGACATTGTTGTCATGACAACCGAGGTGCTCCGCAATCTGCTGTATGCGGGGGAGGACATGACGAAGCTCGGCTACGTCATTCTCGACGAAGTCCACTACCTGGCTGACCCTGAGCGCGGGCCTACCTGGGAAGAGGTTATCCTCGAACTCGACCGCTCCGTCCGCATCGTCTCCCTCTCAGCGACCGTCGCAAACGCCGACGAGTTTCATGCCTGGCTGGAATCGGTACGCGGCAACACCACCCTGGTCCAAACATCTCACCGGCCCGTACCGCTCCTCCAGCAGGTTGTCGTCGGGAGGAAGCTCCACGACCTGTACGAAGGTGGCCCCTCCGCCACCCTCGGTGCCGGTAGAAACCCGAACTCGGGCGCTTTGCGCGCCATGGATCGGGCTAAGCTTCCCGAGCGCCTCGGACCGGGCCAGCGGCAACGCCTCCTGAGGCTCATGGACGATCGGGAACTCCTTCCCGCCATCGAGTTCATTTTCTCCCGCAAGGGCTGCGACAACGCCGTCCAGGACCTTGTCCGGGATGGCGTTGCGCTCACGAACAGGCACGAACGGAAACTCATTCACCAGGCCCTCGACCCGATCCGCGAAGAACTGTCCGAGGAGGACAAGGCCGTTCTGCGATTCCGGTCCTTTGAACGGGCCCTTGCCAACGGCTACGCCGCACACCACGCCGGCGTCTACCCGCCCTTCAAAGAACTCATTGAGAAGCTCATGCAGCGCGGCCTCATCAAGATCGTCTATGCCACGGGCACTCTTGCGCTTGGGATTAATATGCCGGTGCGGACAACCGTTGTTGAACAGCTGACGAAGTACAACGGTACGGAGTTCACCGACCTCACCGGTATTGAATACACCCAGCTGATTGGCAGGGCGGGCCGCCGCGGCAAGGACGACATCGGCCACACCCTCGTCTACGCCACCGCGGACATGGACCCCGATGTTCTGCTGTCACTTGGTGCGGGCGAACTTGAGCCTCTCATGTCGGCGTTCTTCCCGTCTTACAACACGGTTGTTAATGTTCTGTCCGAACACGACTATCAGAGTGCACGCGCGCTCCTGGCTCGTTCGTTCGCGCAGTTTCAGCGGAACCGCGAAGTCGCGAAACTTGAGGTGACCCGCGAGCGCGTCCGCCAAGCTCTGGACAAGGAGACCGCGGCACTCGAGGGGCTTTGCGAGCACGGGGACGTGGCCGAATATGCGCAGATCCGGTCCCGTGCTGGCCGAGCGTCGTCCGCCGCCCGTAAGAAAGCCAAGAAGGCCTACCGCCAGCGCGTCGCCGACTCCTTCGAGTGGGCCTACGGCGGTGAAGTTGTTGCCTACGCTTACGGCACGTCCCTCGAGTACGCATACGTCACCCAGGTTGATGGCGACAGGCTCCGGGTGGCGACATGGATGGGGGACCTCGTGTGGCTTACCCCGGACGCCGTTCGATCCGAGCTCCGTCACGTTGGTGACTGGGTGCTACCGGCGGGAATGAAGCTACGCGACCCGGAACACCGCGAGGTGCTTGGCGACCAGATCGTTGACATGGTGGAGGAACGCGTCGAAGTGGGGCTCGACGATGATCTGCTCCGTTCCTGGGACAGGGGAGCGGTCCGGGAAATCCCGGAACTGCTCGAGCATCCCGTCCACTCGTGCCCCGACCGTGACGAACATATTGAGGCGGCCACCGCCTACCTCTCCCTATCGGCAAGGCTGGAACAGCTTGCGGAGGTCTCGGAGTCCTACGACGACTCGGTTGGTGCCGAGTTTGACGCGACCTGCGATCTGCTTGCCGTTCTTGGGGTGCTGAGAGGCGAGCGCGGCGCCTACGAGCTCGGTGCGGGGGCGCGGCCGCTCCGTTCCCTTCATTCCAACGCTGACCTGCTGATCTATGAATGCTTGAAGGATGAGCACTTCGCAGGACTCTCTCCCGCCATGCTCGCCGGCATGCTCTCGCCCTTTGCCTTCAAGGACCGGCGCGGACGCTCCCGTCCACCGGCCGATCCACTCGCGTGGCGGGTGATTCGGCACAACCACGATTTCCTCACGGAACTGGAAGAACGATTTGGCCTCGACCGCCAACCCGAGCCGACACCGCACCCAACGAGTGCCGTGGTTGCCTGGGCCGAGGGGGCGACCCTTCAAACCTGCCTCAACATGAGCCAGTACCTTCCCGGTGACTTCATTAACGGTCTGCGCCGCACCACCGATCTGCTGACGCAGGTCATGCACGCCGCGGAGGGCACGCCGACAGCCGATACTGCCGCGGCCGCGAGGCGCCTGCTCGAACGTCCGGGAGTCACGCAGGCCATCTAAGTACCCCGCAAAAGCACGCGGGACCACCGGGCCTAGCGGGCTCGATCAGGGTCTTCTACTGGGGTTCCCATGCGCCGATGCGGCGGCGGTTCTGGCACCTTCGCTCACGTATTGGTGGGCATGCCGGAAGAAATCCGGATGTTCGGTTCATTTTCTTGGGCGGCACCCAAGTTATATGTTCCAAGCCACGCGGTGTTCTTCTCTCGCGCGTCGGCTTCGACAGGTTATGCGCAGGCGCGCATTGAAGCCCACCAAGCTTGAAGAAAGCCGGGTAAAGCACGAACGTTCTCATGTCACTTACCGTGCGGTATAGCGACGTTATCGGGTTGTTGAACACTTTTCGTTGAGACAAGACATCGAACAGGTATCATCTGTTGGCCGTCCGTTCATGAGATCTTGGCAGTCTGGTTGGGCTCGGCTTCTAGCGTTGAAACGCAATTACTCTTCTGCAGAAAGCAAAGGTATGTCGAAGAAGAAGTTCGTGGCGTCCAGCGCCGCGGCGGCCCTCGCGGCCAGCATCATTGCCCTGACCGGACCGGCAGCTGTCGGTGCCCCCGTCGACGCGAAGGACAGCCTGGATTCGCCGGCTCTCGTGTCGACGAATGAGTCTCCGACGGTTGTCGATGGAGCAACGGTTCCCCTGGAAGCCCGCGACGGCTTCCGGGTCCTCCCGTACCTCCAGCGCCCCGCCTCGGACGAGATGACCATCAACTGGTTCTCGGAGACCGGCGGCACGTCGACCATCACCGTTAAGGGCCCGGGCCTTCCCGAGGCCGGACTGACACTCGATGTCGAGGGCATTCAGAACCCCGTCAACAGCTACCAGGCTGGCGAGCTCAATCAGGGCGACCTGTCCCGCTCCACCGTTGGCGGCACCAACAAGAAGGGTGTTCTCCCGCAGGGCAGCTGGATTCGTGCGGACAACCCGTACAAGCACTCCGCTCACATTGAGGGACTCTCCCCGGACAGCACGTACACGTACTCGGTGAATGAGGACGGCTACGTGCACGAGGCATCGTTCGATACCTTCCCGGTGTACGGCTCCGACCTGACCGAACCGATCCACATTATTGCGTACTCCGATACGGAGACGGACCAGATTGGTCGCGTCACCTACCGCGAATGGGTTGAGACCCGCACCCTCGCAGAGGGCTCCGAGGACCGCCCCGAGCAGAACTCCGCATGGGATGCGAAGTACGGTTCCGCAACCCGCGACGGCAACTGGGCAGTAAACTACCCGGTGACCGAGGATGAGGCGCAGCGCTTTAACAACGAGATCATTGCGCAGCAGGATCCCGATCTTCTTCTCATTGCAGGCGACCTCACGGAGCGTTCCTCCTGGCAGACTCACTGGGACGAGTGGTTCCGCTACTTCGCGGGTGACCAGGGTCAGCTCCTCGAGTCCGTTCCCTCCGTTACCTCGCTCGGTAATCACGAGGTTTACGGCTACTGTGCAAGTGCCGACGACTGCACGCCTGTCATGAGGGCGCGTGCCGCCTACAACCAGGCAATCGACACGCACGGCTCCTCAAACGAGCACTCGCTCGACGCCTACCACCGTGTCGACTACGGCCCGGTCACCGTTATCTCACTCGACTCGACGAACGGCACCGACCAGAACCCGAACGACGAGACCCGTCCGCCCCTGATGTCCGGTGACGACTCGGATATCACCCCCGAGCAGTACGGCACCGACACGCAGAATGCGTTCACCCGCGACCAGTACGAGCGGGACTTCCCGCTGGCGGTCGATGAAGGCTGGTTCCCCGGCGTGAACCGCGAGGACCCGGTCGATCAGCCAAACTTCATGCCCGGTTCCGAGCAGTACGTTTGGCTCGAGGGCCAGCTGCAGGAGGCTCGCGCCAAGGGTCAGACCATCATCGTTCAGTACCACCACGTTGCCTACTCGAACGGCACCCATGGCACGACCATGAACCACGAGCAGGCCACCGATGCTCAGCCCGGTACCCCGATGAGGCACCTCCAGCCCATCTTCGAAGAGTACGACGTTGCCGCCGTGATCTCCGGTCATGACGAAATGTTCCAGTCCTCCTACGTTGATCTCGACGAGGATGGCGTTGGCGTCTACCACTGGGACGTCGGTGTTGCTTCCGACGGTCTGCGTGGCGATAAGCTCATTGCCGACCCCGAAGGTGGCGAGGAGCGTGTTCCGCTGAACTTCAACACGTCCTCCACCTGGATGGCTCAAGTTGATGAGCCGGAACTGTGGGAAACCAACGAGGCGGGCGTTAAGAAGCTGGTCTCCGGTGGTAAGCACTACGGTCACCTCGACATGGTCATCGAGCCCTACACCGGCACCCCGCTCGACTCGGGCGAGACCCCGGCAGCAGAACTCATCATGACCCCGATCGCGCTCTTCCCGATTCTCGACGACAACCTGGACCTCACAACCGTTGAGCGTCGCGAAATGCTGTCCGGTCAGCAGTCTGTCTACCTTGACGCCGACGGCGTTCCCATGGAGGGTGAGCCCACCGAGGCTCCCGTCGAGCCGGATCCGCTTCCGGAAGGTAACGCCTTCGCTCTCGTCAACGACTGGGAGTCCACCACCCACGACGTAGCATTCGCCTACGGACGCATCGGCGACGAAGTTATCGTCGGCGACTGGGACGGTAACGGAACCGACACCCTCGGTGTTCGCCGCGGCCACACCTTCTACCTCAACAACACCCTCGAGGGAGGCATCGCCGACGTCGAGTTCAAGTACGGCCGCGAAGGTGACGAGGTTCTCGTCGGCGACTGGGACGGCAACGGAACCGACACCCTCGGCCTTCGCCGCAGCCACACCTTCTACCTGCACAACACCCTTGAAGGCGGCAACGCCGAGGTCGAATTCAAGTACGGCCGTGACGCCGATGAGATTCTCATTGGCGACTGGGATGGCGACGGGTCCGACACGATCGCTGTTCGCCGCGGGATCACGTTCTTCCCGAACAACGCCCTCCAGGGCGGCGACGCGGAGACCGAGTACCGCTACGGACGCGACGGTGACGAAGCCTTTGGCGGCGACTTCGACGGCGACGGAACCGACTCCGTCTCGCTGCGCCGCGGCAATGTCTTCTACCTCAACAACGCCCTTCATGGCGGCCCCGCCGAGACCAGCATTGCCTACGGCAAGGCCGATGACGTTCTGTTCATCGGTGACTGGGACGGCGACGGCACCGACACCCCCGGCGTGAACCGCCCGAACTAAAGCTGACCGAGTCCACAACCGGCCCACGTCAGCTAACGCCCTCCGGCCCCGTCCTAACCGACCGGGGCCGGAGGCCTTTTCCGGGGCACCCAACCGGTTCTACGCACAGTTCAGGAACAACTCCTCCGAAGTTTTGTGGTGGAATGACATCCGTGCACACAGATAAGGAGTTTTGCTCGTTCACATCGCGAATCGTCGACCTCTGAGCACCGTGCTGATCGCCCTATCTTTCCCGCCAAAACCGATCGTTACCCGTGCTTTCACGACTCGCCGAAGAACGTCGGACACGCTGATCTTGGGGCGTGGTGATGGGGAGTGTGACAAGATCTTCACAGCCTGGCTTGCACATCGGCACCATCCCTCTTACCGTAGATGTGACGCACGGTTTTCCGTGTATCCCGTCGCCTCTTCGGTAGAAAACGTTGGACACTAGTCCACCGGTCCGAGGGAGAGGCGGCGGGATTTTTTTCGGTAGTGTTAAGGAGTGCGTTCGCTCCTGCTTCTCCTCGTCGCCGCGCTCGGCGGTGGCCTCATGTGGGCTTCCTTTGATCCGATCGATGTTGCGGCCCTCGCTTTCCCCGCACTCGTCCTTCTCGCCCTGGCTGTCCGCGACAGAAGTATGCTGTTTGGCTTTCTTGCGGGAACCGTATGGGGCCTCGCCTTCTTCCTGCCGCTCGTGTCGTGGTCGTGGACCGCGGTCGGGGAGCCGCTACCCTGGGTTGCCCTCTCCATATCCCAGGCACTCTTTATCGGACTTACGGGTGGAATATGGGCGAGGGCCTCGACCATGCCGACAATCCCGGCAGCAATTCTCGGAGCTTTCGCCTTTGCCGGCACTGAAGTCATCCGAACCAACTTCCCGTTCGGTGGTTTCCCGTGGGGAATGGTGGCCTTCTCCCAGGTGGGAACCCCGCTCCTGCGCACGGCGCCCTATATTGCTGCCGTCGGCGTCACCTTCCTGACCGTCGCACTCTCGCTCCTGCTCGCCTTGGGAGTTCGCTTCCTGTACGAGGGCCCTCGCGTCGAGGGCCTGATCCTGGTTCTCACCCCCGTACTTGCCGTGGCCCTGTGCGTATCCATTCCGCTCCCTGTGCGAGGCTCTGAGACGCTCCGAGTTGGCTGGGTACAGGGAGGCCCGGACGTGGGGGAACACGACTCTGGGAGGGCTTTGAACGTCACCTTGCGGCACGAAGAGGAGACGATGAGGTTACTGGAATCGGAGCCCGAACTTGATCTCATACTCTGGCCCGAGTCAGCATCCGATCGGGACATTCGCACCACCCCGGAGGCTATGGAAATAGTTCAACGAGTCAGCGCAGCATCGGATGTTCCGCTTCTTCTTGGTACCCAGGAATACATTGATGATGGTCGCTACAACGACTATTCCCTCATCTTCGAAGGGAAGTTCGTCGACCACTACTCCAAGTCCCGGCCCGTGCCGTTTGGCGAATTCATTCCCATGAGGGACTTCTTCAGGAACTTTACGGACGCCGTTGACCAGGTCAGCACCGACATGCTTGCCGGCGAAGGGCCCGCGGTTCTCGATGTTCCGGTGGGGGAGCGGACGGTGGCTCTAGCAGTTCCCATTTGCTTTGAAATCGCGGTCGACCAGGTCGTGCAAGATGCCATTAATGGCGGCGGCACGGCACTCATTGTCCCCGTGAACTCCGCTTCGTTCGGTGACAGCGCCGAGTCGTTGCAGCAGATGGAGCAGACAATCTTCAGAGCGGTCGAACACTCCCGATCAGCCGTCCAGGTTTCCACCGTTGGCGTCTCCGGTGTTGTCATGCCAAACGGGACCCTGGTCGCCCAGTCGGACAAGCTGGAAGCCGCTTCCGGTGTCTACGGGATCCCGCTTCGGGACGAACTCACACCCGCAACCCGATATGGTCACATCTATAGGATTGTTGCCCTTATCGGTGCCCTCCTGTCGCTCGTATGGGCGATTGCTCGTCGGAAGGAACGTTCATGAGACCGGTCGTCATCATCCCCACCTACAACGAGATCGACGCACTGCCGTCGACTCTCGACCGGGTGCGGAAGGACCTCCCGGAGATCGACATGCTTGTGGTCGATGACAATTCACCGGACGGGACTGGCGACTACGCGGATCAACGGGCGGAAGCCGATGACCGTATCTCCGTGCTACACCGCCCCGGCAAAGGTGGTCTTGCGGCCGCTTACATAGCGGGCTTTGGGTGGGCACTGGAACACGGCTTTACTCACCTGGTGCAGATGGATGCGGATGGTTCCCACCGCGCTCACGATCTTGTCACCATGTTGGAACGAGCGGCGCAGAGTGATGAGCCCGATCTCGTTATTGGCTCCCGCTGGGTTCCGGGCGGGGGAGTCGTGAACTGGCCGATGTCCAGGCAGCTCCTGTCTCGACTCGGCAACCTCTACAACCGGGTAGCCCTTGGTTTGCCCTATACCGATATCACCGCCGGTTTCCGCGTGTACCGAGCCGACACGCTCGCACGGATTGACCTCTCAGAGGTCGCGATCGTTGGCTACTACTGGCAGACCGACATGACCGAACGGCTCCACCGGGTGGGAGCTCACATTGTGGAATCTCCCATCACGTTCCACGAACGGGAAGCCGGGCAGTCGAAGCTGTCGTCCAGCATTTTCTTCGAATCGCTAGCCGAATCAACGCGCCGTGGCTTCCGCCATCGCACCGGCCAGGTCAAGAGGATGCTGACGAACTAATGCGTCCGTGAAGTGATAGTGGCTCTGTGTAGAATAGGGGCTTTGTGTAGAACTGAGCGCTGGCTGCATTGTGCCCGGGCAACAGGTCACGTGTAGACAATCTGTACGCTTCCCTGACAGCGCGGGTCTCGGTTCGTCCGCGGTGACGAGCTTGTTGCGCGGGATAGGTCTTTATGGGTCTTCGATTCAGGTCGTTTCGCATTCCAGCGAATCTAATTTTCAGGCATGAGAAAGGCCCGGGAGTGTGATCTGCTGATCTGCTCCCGGGCCACAAAGTCGCTGTCGACTACATGCGGCTTCTCATGCCCCGCTTGTTGATGAGTGCCATGCGCTCCTCGAGGAGCTCTTCGAGCTCTTCCATTGAGCGACGCTCGCACAGCATGTCCCAGTGGGTGCGCTGCGGCTTGGCCTTCTTGGTGTCTTCCGGTTCCTCGGCGTCCTTGAGGAGTGCGTTAGCACCGCAGTGGCATTCCCAGACGGCAGGAATCTCGGCCTCTTCGGCGAAAGTCTTGTGGAAGACGTGTCCGTTGGGGCAGGTGTATTCGTAGTCGGAACGCGCCACAAAGCGTACGCCCTCGTCTGTTTCCAGCGAGGATGCGCCAATCTTCATACCGCGTAGTGAACGTTCAGCCATTCTTCTCCTTTTATCTCCATTCTCTGCAACGCATTTTAGCTCTGTTTTGTTCCAAAGGAATCTGCGGCCCTGATAAGACCGAGATGGGAGAAGGCCTGAGGGTAGTTCCCGGCGAGTCTGCCGTGGGCTGGTGAGTACTCCTCGGCAAGCAGCCCCAGCGGGGATGCAACCCCGACAAGCCGGTCCATGAGGTCCTTCGCTGCGGCTTCTCGGCCGGTCTTGGCCCACTGCTCAACGAGCCAGAACGTACAAATGAGGAACGGATATTCGTTGCCTGTCAGCCCGTCCTTGCCGGACTGGGTGCGGTACCGGTGGAGGAATCCTTGATCGTCAACGAGGTCTTCCTCGATCTTTGCCATGGTGGACAGCATGCGCGGATCGTTGTAGTCCAGGTAGCCAACCTGGGGAGTTGGAGGAGGGAAGCATCAACCTCGGTGGAGCCATAGGTCTGGGTGTACGAGTTGATTTCGTCGTTCCATCCCTTTTCTTCAATTTCGTCCGCCAACCGGGCACGAAGTGCCTTCCAGTGGTCGACGGGACCATCGAAGCCGTGGTCTTCAACGGCCTTGATGGCACGATCAAACGCCGCCCATATCATCACTCGGGAGTGCGTGAAGTAGTGCAGGTCGCCTCTCATCTCCCAGATCCCGTGCTCCTTGCGGTCCAGGTTCTCTTCCGCGAAAATCAGAAGCTCCTTTTGGAGGGCCCAGGACCGGTGATCGTCAGCAACACCCGCCTTGCGGAGTTTGTCGAGTGCGATCATGACCTCGCCAACGACGTCGCCCTGGAACTGGCCTGCTGCACCGTTGCCGATTCTCACGGGTGCGGAGTTCTCGTAGCCGGGCAAGTGGTCAAGCTCGAACTCGGGAAGATGCCGTTCCCCGCCGAGCCCGTACATGATTCGAAGAGAATGGGAGTCGCCGGCGATGGCACGCAGGAGCCAGTCCCGCCATGCCCTCGCGCCGTCGGTGAAACCGTGAGCGACGAGCGCCTCAATGGTCAGTGAAGAATCCCGTAGCCATGTGTACCGGTAGTCCCAGTTTCTTGAGCCCCCGAACTCTTCTGGAAGGGACGTTGTCGCGGCCGCGACGATGCCTCCAGTTTTCGTGTCGGTCAAGGACCGCAGGATAAGGAGGGAGCGAACGATCTCGTCGGCGTACGGCCCTTCGGCATCGATCCGGGACGCCCAGGACGACCAGTTGGCTTCCGTGACGGTTTCTAGCATGTCGATCGGTTCGAGCTGTGGAGCTGGCTCATAGCTGGGCGACCACAGCATGTGCCAGGATTCGGCCTCGCCTTCGCCGAGGGTGAATGTGCCGCCGTGCGAATAGCCTTCCGGATCGGGCAACGGGCCCACGAGGTGGATGGCCGTTGGACCAGCAATAGCCGTGAGGCAGGGCTGTCCGTGTAATTCTGCTCGTTCTACCCACGGAACCGAAGCACCGTAGTTGAATCGGAACCGCAGGTCGTGAACGATCTCAACAGTACCTTCCGTGCAGGTAGCGGTTCGGACCAGGTCCGAGGACGTCATCTCGCCAACGTTGATTGGCATGAACTCCGTGATCGTGACCTTACCGGTCGGCGTTTCCCATTCGGAGTCGAGAATAAAAGTGTCGCCACGATAGGTCCGCGACAGTAGCGTGCCATCTCGAGGAGCCATCAGCCATCTGCCGTGTTCCTCCGTTCCAAGAAGCGCCGTGAAGAGCGCCTCCGAATCAAATCGAGGAAAACACAGCCAGTCAATCGAGCCGGCCTCGGAAACGAGGGCGCCGGTCTGACCATCGGAAAGGAATGCGTACTGTTCAATCGGTGTCGAAGCCATCCCTTTCACCCTACTGATCCAAGGGCGTTTTTTCAGTAGGGTTTAACCGTGAGTGAACGCAACGACCATTCGTCCAACACAGTAAACTCAGCAAGCCAGCCCGCTACCGAGCAGCAGGAACAGGTACGCGCTGGAAACAATTCGAGTCCCGCGACAACGATAGCGATCGTCGGGGGAGCGGGCGATCTTGCTAAGAAGCTCCTCTTGCCGGGCATCGCGGAGTACGCCGCAATGTCGGGAACGAACGTGCGAATCATTGGCGCCGATATGGCTGACGATGTTGACTATCCCGCATACTTCGCCGCAGCCCTGGAAGCCTCCGGGACGCCTACTGAGACCTTATCTTCCCTCATTGCGCAGTCGACCTATTTCCAGGTTGATGCAACCTCCGCCGCAGATCTACAGAAACTCATGGACGTTGCAACAGAGCAGCAGGTTGCTGGCCCAATTCTTTACTTCGCTCTGCCACCGATGATTACCGCGCGTGCGCTCAAGGCACTCGAGGGCGTGAAGCTACCCGATGGCGTTGTTCTCGCACTTGAAAAGCCGATCGGGGAATCCTTGGAGACCGCGCGAGCCGTGAATGAACAGTTGGCGAAGCTGGTTGGCGAGGAACAGATTTTCCGGGTGGACCATTTCCTTGGCTTGTCCGGGACTGTCAACATCGAGGGCCTCCGAGCGAGCAATATGCTGATCGATCCGATCTGGAATGCTCAGCACATCGATGAGGTCCGGATCGTTTTCAACGAAACAATCGGGCTCGAGGACCGTGCTGCGTTCTATGACAAAACCGGCGCTGCTGTCGACATGATCCAGTCCCACCTCATCCAGGTCATGTCCCACGTCCTGGCAGATGAAGATACGAGTCCGTCGGAGATTCTGCGCATGTCGAAGGCCGTTGAGGCCAGGCGGGGGAGATACACGGCGGGAACGGTTGGTGGCAAAGAGCTGCCTTCCTACGTCGATGAGCCCGGAGTCGAACCGTCACGGAATACCGAAACCTGGGCCCGCATCCAGCTCGCAGTCGATACCGACAGGTGGCGGGGCATCCCCATCATCTTGGAGTCCGGCAAGGGAATCGGTCATCCCCGCAGGGAAATTTCAGCTGTCTTTCGGCAAACCCAGGATGGCGCACCAGCTAATGTTTTGCGGCTTTCGTTCGAGTCGGATGAACTCGGTATCGAGGTTAATGCGAACGATCCGTCCGATCCCGATGCCTCGGAATGGAATGCTCGCATCACGCTTTCATCAGGGCTTGTGCCATCGAAGCTCGGTGCCTACGGCCGCGTTGCCAGGAGCCTGCTAACCGGAGAAAAGCACCTGCGTCTCACGGCCGCGGCAGCGGAAGAAGGATGGCGCATTATTGAACCCGTCCTCGAGAGCTATGACAGTCTGCCACTTGAGGAATACGAGGCGGGGACAACCCCGGGGCAGTAGTTGTCCTATGTGCCTGGTACTCTTCCGCTCTAGGGTTCTTTGTGACAGAGAATCTCGATGGGAAGGATATGGCGATGGCACAGCATCCGGCGGACAGCCACGACACCATTCGCGTGCGCGGCGCACGTGAAAACAACCTGAAGAATGTTGACCTGGACCTTCCCAAAAGAAGGTTGACGGTCTTCACCGGAGTATCGGGTTCGGGCAAGAGCTCGCTCGCCTTCGAAACGATCGCTGCCGAATCAAAGCGGCTAGTCAACGAAACCTATTCCGCCTTTATCCAGGGCTTCATGCCGTCCAATGCTCGGCCGGACGTTGACCTGCTCGATGGCCTCACGACCGCGATTGTGGTGGATCAGGAGCGCATGTCGACGAACCCACGGTCGACCGTGGGAACGGCAACCGACGCCAACGCACTCCTTCGTATCCTGTTCAGCCGGATTGCCGAGCCCCACATTGGCGGCCCCCAGGCATACTCGTTCAACACGCCCTCGGTCAGCGCCCAGGGCGGCATTACCGTTCAAAAAGGCAACAACCCCAAGCGGCAGCTCGCCACCTACAACGTAACCGGGGGAATGTGCCCCACCTGCGAGGGCCGGGGAACCGTTTCTGATCTGGATGTTGATCAGATTATCGATCGCAACCTTTCGCTCGAGGAAGGTGCGATCACCGTTCCCGGATATAAAGCTGGAGGATGGGCGGTGCGCCAGTTCTCCGAATCGGGCTTCGTTGATCCCGCCAAGAAGATCAAGGACTACACCAAACAGGAGCTCCACGACCTGCTGTACCGGGAGCCATCCAAGGTGAAATTCCAGGGAATCAACACCACGTACGAGGGGCTCGTACCGAAGATCAAGACATCCTTCCTGCAGAAGGACCGGGCTTCCATGCAGCCCCACATTCGCGCCTTCGTGGATCGCGCCGTGGCCTTCACCGCATGTCCGGACTGCGGTGGCACCCGGCTTGCCGAACACGCGCGCACATCGACGATTGAAGGCAAGTCGATCGCCGATGTGTGCGCTATGCCGATCGTTGAACTAAGAGACTGGGTGAAGGCCCTCAAGGTCACCGGCATCGGCCCCCTCCAAGACAACCTCACCGGCATCCTCGATTCCTTCGTCGACATCGGCCTGGGATATCTGGCACTCGACAGACCTGCCGGTTCCCTTTCGGGTGGCGAAGCCCAGCGAACCAAGATGATCAAGCACCTTGGCTCAGCACTCACCGACGTTACCTATGTCTTCGATGAGCCGACCGTCGGACTTCATCCCCACGACATCGACCGGATGAACAACTTGCTACTGGCGCTACGAGACAAGGGGAACACGGTGCTTGTGGTCGAACACAAGCCGGAAACCATCGCGATTGCCGACCACATTGTCGATATTGGCCCGCTCGCAGGCTCCCACGGCGGTGAGATCATCTATGAAGGGGACCTCAAAGGGCTGCAATCCTCTGATACCGTGACGGGCAAGCATCTGGCAGACAAGGTTGCCCTCAAAGAGACGGTGCGTAAACCGAGTGGCGCCATCAAGGTACGCGGGGCTGACACCCACAACCTGCAAAATATCGATGTTGATATACCGCTCGGCATCCTCACCGTCATTACCGGTGTCGCAGGTTCTGGCAAGTCCACCCTGCTGCGAAAGTCTCTTCCGGAAACGGAAGGACTGGTTTACGTCGACCAGTCGGAGATAAGAGGCTCCCGCCGATCCAATCCCGCCACGTACACGGGGCTACTCGACCACATTCGTAAGGCATTTGCTAAAGAGAACGGCGTTAAGCCGGGTCTCTTTAGCCCGAACTCTGAGGGTGCTTGCCAGGTATGCAAAGGCCTGGCAGTCGTCTACACCGAACTGTCGTTCTTCGAATCGGTATCTTCACCGTGTGAAGCCTGCGGGGGAGATCGCTTCCAAGACCACGTCCTCGACTACGAGTACCACGGCAAGAACATTGCCGACGTGTTCCGGATGTCGGTGGGGGAGGCAGCCCAGTTCTTTGCCGAGGCCGGCCCCAAACCGGCATCCACCATTCTCGACCGCCTCGTCAACGTCGGTCTCGGGTACGTCGCCCTCGGCCAGCCACTATCCACCCTGTCGGGCGGTGAGCGCCAACGGAATAAGCTGGCGGTGCAGATGGCGGAGAAGGGTGGAATCTACGTTCTGGATGAGCCAACCGCGGGTCTCCACCTCGCCGACATTGAGCAGCTTCTCGAACTCTTGGACCGCATGGTCGACTCCGGGATCTCGGTCATCGTTATCGAACACCACCAAGCCGTTATGGCACACGCCGACTGGATCATCGATCTTGGTCCCGGTGCCGGTACAGAAGGCGGTCACATTGTCTTCGAGGGAACACCATCTGAGCTTGTGACCAGCGCAACCACTTTGACGGGTAAACACCTGGCCGAGTACGTCCAGAAATAGTCAACGATCATTTTTAATGACGGTCTGAATGAATAGTTTAGATCTGACGAGACAAAAGCGCGATATCTCGCCAAAACATGCCGTTTACCGGAGAAGCCGGGATAAACTGGAGCGGTTACCAACCCCGGTGTCGAAGCTGGCACCTCGAATGCAAGGACAGTGGTTCTGTGAAGACCGTCGACCGGCCGTATCATCATGGCAACCTACGAAATGAGCTCATTCGCGTAGGGCTCGAGCTCGCAAGCGAAGGCGGTCTCAACGCCGTTGGTCTTAGGGAAGCATCGCGAAGGATCGGTGTATCCCCATCAGCCGCCTACCGCCACTTTGAAAGCCAGGCTGATCTTGTCCAGGCTGTACGTAACAGGTTGCTGGAATCCATGGACGAGAAGCTGCAACTCGCATTGTCCGAGGTCGAGGGGGAGGACGTAGTAAGCAGAATCCGCGCCCTCGGAGTTGGTTATTTCAAGTTTGCGCTCGACAACCCGAAGCAATTCGAGGTCTTCACCTTCGTCTTCCCGCTCGCCGAGGACTGGGCCACGGCAAGTGGCCGACCCATGCAGATCCTGACGTCGCTCATGAACGAGGTTAAACCCGATGCGGAAGACCTCTTTGCCGAAGCCGTCCCGGTGTGGGCTGCATTCCACGGAGCAACCTTCCTGTGTACCCTCGGCTCACTTCGCAATCACAGCGACGAAGAAAAATGGGCGGTTCAGGAAAGTACCGCCGATCTTGTACTACGGGGCCTCAACCTCATTCCGTAAACAGCAAAGCGTCCATTTCATAAGGGCGGCAATTCGATTCACGATCCTACGGTAAGAGCACGTCAGAGACCGCTCACGGTTAGCACGGCGACCGCTTTCAACTGAACATGATGTCTTCGTGCACAGCACGGCTGTCGGTAGGTCCACCCCGATCACGGCGCAAATTAGAGTTACTCACTGGTATCTAGAACTGCCCGACAAAATCTTTGTCGATTCCGTCCGATCGAGGATCACCACAACTATGGGAGGGGGTGGGCCACCTACGAAAGGGATTAGAATGATTCGATTCTTGAGCTAGGACGAACCTTCAGCGGCGATGCGGGTATGCGCTAATCAGACAGGTCCGGCTCGTACCTAAGCACGTCACCCGGCTGGCAGTCGAGGACTTCGCAGATTGCCTCGAGTGTGGAGAAGCGTACTGCACGTGCTCGCCCGTTCTTTAGAACTGCAATGTTCGAAGGTGAAATGTCGATAGCTTCAGAGAGGTCACCGACGCTCATCTTCCGTTTAGCGAGCATGACGTCCAGGTCAACGACGATTGGCATCAGATCACCGCATCCAACTCGGTCCGGTTGCGGACCGCCTCAACAAGCAGACCCCTCATGACAAGTAGCAGGAGTACGACTGCCGCACCGAGGGGGAGAATAAGCACGAGTGCCATGAGGAAGATGGGGCCGCCAAATCCCATGAAGAACAGCAGGTGTGCAAGTAGGCCAGTGACAATGATGATTGAGATGGCGATGCTGACAATGAGCTGGTTGACACGTTTGATCGACTTATCCTGGAAGATCGTCCGTTCCTCAACCATGCTGAGAAGTTGCCAGACGATAATGACGGCGGCTTGAAGTCCGACAAGGGCGAGAACAGCGCCGATCGAATAAGGCACAACCAGCGGTTCCACCTCGGGAGTAGTGGCTCCAATTTCAATCATCATGAACACGGCATAAACCTGGGCCAGGGCCAGGGAGAACAGCAGGAACACGAGTGCAGCTTTGAGAGCGCTGGTTAAACTGTCGGGAATCATAACCTGAGAATAACTCGATATCTATCGATAAACAATAGATTCCTATTAATTAACGGAAACTTCGTCAATAGTTTGTCCGAGACAGACCGGTAGATCCTCAATTATTGAGCAGCGAGATTCTCAGCCAGTGCCCGCCGGCCCTCGCAAAGGAGAACCGGTAACCGTCATGCGTTTCGACTGTTCGGACCAGCCCTCGTCGAGGGTTTGTACGCAGAACTCAGGCGCTATCGGGCTCTGCACCGCGATTCCAAGATCAGCGTCGATGTCGCGTTTGGCGCCGATAAAAACAGCACGCAAAAGGCCTCTGTCCGGGAATAACAGTCGCGAGAGGATCTTCTTCGCCCAAGGCAACATTTCAACGCAATTCCGATAATGCATATTATGTCATTTTACTATTTGAATGGCGCCCGCTTCTTCTCTTATTCGGGAAGCACCACTCCTCCGCTCGGTTTCTCGTCATGACGCGGTTGGTTGTCACAATGAGAGATCAGTGTGCGCGTCGAGTGTTAGCGCGTGCGGGCTCGATCGAGTCGCTGCTTCTCCCAGTCGGCGCGTAGTACCGACATCTGCACGACGTCGTAGCGCAGGCCTTTCCAGGAACGTGCTTCCGGGATTCGGGAGCATTCCTTCAAACCGAGTCGCTCGCCGGTCTTGATCATGGGTTCGTTTCCGGACCAGGTGCTGAGCGTAACGACGTGCGCGCGTGTGTGGTTGAAGGTGTGATCGATCCAGAGCCTGCCGGCTTCGGTGCCGATGCCTTGGTTGCGGTATGTGGGGTCGTAAATGACGATACCGATATCCCACCAGCCACCTCCCCTGGGCGGTAATTCTGAGCGATTAACTGTTCCCACGCGTTGCCCATCGGCCTCGATGATGGAGCCGAACCTCGTGTTCAGCACCTGGGCCTGCTTGAACTCTTCGTAACTCAGTCTCCTGATGTGGTCGTGCAGGAATGGAGAATCCCATTGCTTCCATTCCGCATCATCTAGTTCATGGCGCCAGTGCCACAGCCACGGCCAGTCGTCCTCATACTCCCTCCTGAGGTTTACCTTCATAACAACAGATTAGTCCGAATGGCGCCCTACGGGGGTATTAGCGGAAACGATCGATCATGCTGGTTCTCCGATTTAACGGTATCCGTGGTCGTTACATGCACGATAAGGGGCCTGGAGTAGTTAGAGCACTACCCCCACGAGGGCACCGATCGCGTAGGTGATGAGCATGGCTGCCAGTCCCCCGATGACGACTCGGACGATGGCTCGCCCAACGGGAGCACCACCTAGGCGTGCGGAAGTTGTTCCGGTAATAATGAGTGCGATAACAACGGCGACAATCGTCGCAACGACTCGAACGGAGTCTGGCGACGCCACCATGGCGATCAGCGGAATGATAGCTCCAACAACAAAGGCGATCATGGAGGCCCAGGCAGCGTGCCAGGGATTCGTTAGTTCGTCGGCATTGATCCCTAGCTCGTAGCGAGCGTGTGCTCCGATGGCGTCGGAATCGCTCAGCTCAGCAGCAACGGCAAGCGACGTTTTCTTGGATAATCCTTCTCTTTCGAAGGTGTGGGCAAGGCTCAGGCGCTGGTTCTCGGGATTCTCATCAAGGCGTTTTCTCAGTACGTCGATTTCCGCTTTCTCGGTATCGCGCTGACTTGAAACAGAGACGTATTCCCCCACGGCCATAGATATCGCGCCCGCAACCAGACCCGCAACGCCCGATGCAATGAGTGCCTGATCAGAAACCGCGGCACCCGCCACTCCCATGACGATGCCGGCAGTGGAAACAATGCCGTCGTTTGCTCCGAGCACACCGGCACGTAGCCAGTTGAGCTTGCTCGATAGCCCGTCTGCCTTTGACTCGATATCGGTTACCTGTGCCATGGTGTCCTCCACTCCCCCTCAGATGCTTGGCAATCACCTGCTCAGTCCTGAGCCTAGGCTCATAATCGGTTGTTGTCACCGAAGGGAAGGCTCACCTTTCACTGTTATGGAGTGGTTTTAGGCTACCCTCATCGGCCTGTCATAACTGTTTGTCGAACACCGAATCGACAACGGTAAACCCCGCCATCTATCGATACTTGTTTCGCTTGTGACGGCGGCACCGACAGGAGCCAGGACCTTGCCGACAGCGACCGAACCGACGCAACTTACGGGCCTCGAGTTCATAAGTGGCAACATGGTGCATTCCCGCACACCGATACGGTCATTCTCGTAGTCTGCCCATATGACCTGGTTTAAGCACGAGGCGTCTATCATCGATCGCCCAAAGATTGAAGAAATGTTGCTTCGCACGGTAGCGGAGTCGAGGGAAAGGCTCGGAATTGAGAGACTCAACCGGGTACTTCTCCTTCCGCCCGATATTACCCGAGCGCATGCTGGAGTCGGCTGGATGACCGAGTTTCTCTACCACCATCTGACCGAGGCGGGTGCCGATGTTCATGTGATTCCGACGCTCGGGCAGCACGTGCCACACACGCCCGAGGACAACACGTGGATGTTTGGATCCGTTCCCGAGGAAAAGATCCATGCCCACGATTGGAAGAACGGCGTCACCCATCTGGGCATGATTGAGGCGGAGTTCGTGAAGGAGAAGACGGGCGGGCTTGTTGACTGGGAGATCCCGATCGACCTGAACACCATGACGGTCACTGAGGACTGGGATCTCATCATCAACATTGGGCACGTCGTCCCTCACGAGGTTCTTGGCTTCGCCAATCACAACAAGAATTATTTCATTGGGCTTGGCGGTAAGCGTCTGCTCGGCGGCTCCCACATGGCATCAGCCGTTTACGGCATAGAAAACAACCTGGGTAACCTGCTTACACCGGTCCGTGCCTGCTTTAACGAAGCCGAGGAACGCTACCTTGGCCACCTTAAGGATGTCTACATCCAGGTCGTCATGGACTATAACGATGACGGGGAACTGGTCCACACAGGTGTTTATGTTGGTGACGACCTTGAAACCTACTACGACGCAGCACGTGCGTCCCTTGCGCAAAACATTACGCAATTCGATAAGCCGGTAAAGAAGATCGTGGCTGTCATGCAGGCGGACGAGTTCCGGGCAACCTGGGTTGCCAACAAGGCCGTGTACCGCACTCGCATGGCAATTGCGGATGGTGGGGAGCTTCTCGTTATCGCCCCCGGCGTTGAGCGTTTTGGGGAGCAGCCCGAAGTGGATGATCTTGTCCGTAAGTACGGCTACATAAGTCAGGCCGAAGTCCTTGAGCTCTTCGCAACACAGGAGGATATGCAGGACATCCCCCACGGTACAGCGCATCTTGTTCATGGCTCCTCCGAGGGCCGATTCACCATCAGGTATGCGCCAGGAAAACTGACCCGGGAAGACATTGAATCTGTCGGCTACGAGTACATGGATGTGAACGAAGCCCTCAACCGGTATAACCCCGAAGTTATGAAGGATGGCTGGAATACCATGCCGGATGGTGAAGACGTCTTCTATATTTCCACGCCGTCAGCTGGCCTGTGGGCGACAAAGGACAAACTGGCTCAGCGCGCAGATCACGAAATGCACAGTTAACACCGCACTCCCCCTTCTACCCCGTCTTTCTACCCCGTCCTGAGAGTCGTTGGGGAGGAGAAATCTTTTCTTCCTCCTCCCCAACACCTTCCCGCCACTCCCCTGGCTGGGCGTTATTCTCGCCGTTGAAATTCGGGTGCCAAACGGTGGTCGGGTGGCCGCGGCACACATTCTCTAGGACGTAGATCCCGTTTGCTGACCCAAGGTTTCACAGAAAAATCTGTTCTACGCAGAATTTCTTGGGCTTTGCCATCAGTTGCCATCACGACTGCAACAATCCGCGCGTACTTTAAGAAACCGGACAGAAACTCTCCCCCACTGCGGTTTATGGCGAAGGTAACACTGCTACCAGCGCGACTTATCGACTGACAAAGCCCGAGGATATAGGGCTAGTTTGCACCGAAATTCACCGGTTTGAGCTACTTACATGACATGAAATGGCTCGGCATGGCAACACACGGCAACACGGCGGAATTCAGCTCTTGGGTAAATAGTATGAGGGCACGAAGCTACCAACGATTGTCAAATGCATTCCAGATACTGACAATCCCCACAGTGTCGGTAGCAGCGAAACGCAAGGAAGCGAGGCGCTATGAGGCGACATACACGATTGATAGGGGCGGCGGCTGGAACCGCGATGCTCCTGGCAGCGTGCAGTGGCACTCTGGAACCTGGACAAAACGAAGGGGACGTCCTCCATCTGGCATTGAACCAGACAGAGACCCACCCTTCCTATATTGCTTTGGACCACTGGGGTGACTACTTGGAAGAGAACACCGACGGTAGGTGGACTCTGGAGATTTACCCCAACGAGACGCTCGGCGCACAGGCCGAGGCTCTTCAGCTGGTTTCCGATGGGTCGGTGGAATTGGCCATCGTCTCCGGCCCCCAGCTCGAGAATCTGAACAAGGATTTCATCGCACTGAACCTCCCCACCACCTTCGACAATATTGATCACCAGATGAAGGTGCTGGCGGATGACGAAGTCGTGGGCGAGCTCTTTAACTCGTTGCGCGAGACCAATAACATTGTTGTTCTTGGTGGCTTCACACAGGGTAACCGTTCCGTCTACACGACGTTTGGTCCGGTTGAGACGCCCGATGATCTGAATGGCATGAAACTGCGTGTCCAGGAATCGGAGCTGAACCTGGCCATGGCGGAGGCACTCGGTGCCTCGGCAACTCCGATGGCGTACGGCGAGCTCTATTCCGGTCTTCAGTCCGGAGTCGTTGATGCTGCAGAAAACAACGAGGTTTCTTACGCAACACAGCGTCACTACGAGGTTGCGCCGCACTGGTCGCAGACTAACCACCTGGTGGGTCTCGACTATCTCATCATTAACTCGACAATGCTGGACTCCATGACCCATGAAGATCGGGAGATCTTCATGGGGGGCTGGGATGAGGCGCGTGCCCTCCACGTCGAGCTGTGGCTCGAGGCCACCGATGACTCAATTTCCCAGGCCGAAGAAGATGGCGCCACGATCCATATCGTTGACGAAACTATCTTCGATGAGGCCCTCGAGCCGCTCGTCGATCAGTTCCTCACGACCGATACTCAGCTTGAGGTTTACGAAGGGGCCCGCGCCCTGTCCGAGAAGGATGTGGAGTAATCATGGCTCTCCTAAAGAAAACTCTTGACAGAATTCTGTACGTCATTGTGACGATCCTGTTCGCAGCCCTTGTTGTCATCGTTGTCTGGCAGGTCTTTTCCCGCCAGGTCCTCAACGATCCCTCCACCTGGACCGAGGAGGGTGCCCGGATCACGTTTGTGTGGTTGGGTCTCTTCGCGGCAGCCCTGGTATTCGGTGAGCGCGGACATGTCGCGGTCGAGTTCCTCGTCCGTAAGCTCCCGGATAATTCGGAGCGTGCGGTGGCAACCTTTGTTCAGGTTGTGATCCTGGCCTTCGCCGTTATTGTTTTCATCTATGGCGGCTACCGAGCCTCTCAGAACGCATGGAACCAGGAACTTTCTGCTCTGCCGTTCACCATGGGCCAGATGTATCTAGCCCTGCCCATCAGCGGTGTTCTCATCGCCTTCTACTCGATCTACTACATCATCGGCATGGCCCTCAAACTTGAGGAAGCGTACGGCGACCACTCCGACGAAGACGTCGAGGTTGCTCTCGATCCTGAGACCGCCGAAGCCGCTCGAGCCGAGTCTGAGCTGGTCGATCCAGTAACGCCGCGCTCGCCCGATACGTCTAAGGAGGCATGATGGATCCGAATACCCTTGCTGGTCTTATCCTCATTGTTGGCATCATCTTTGGCATTGTTGTCTCGATCCCAATTGCCGTCACCATCGGTGTCTCGACCATGCTCGCGGCGGTCCCGCTGCTTGGTCTCGAGCAGGCATCGCTTGTCACCGCCCAGCGCATGTTTACGGGCATCAACTCGTTCCCTCTGCTCGCGATTCCGCTGTTTGTTTTGGCGGGCGTGATCATGAATAACGGCGGTATTGCCGGCAGACTCGTTGACGCCGCAAAGGTGCTCACGGGTCGCATGCCGGCGTCGCTCGCACAGACAAACATTGTTGCCAACTCCCTGTTTGGTGCCGTCTCTGGCGCTGCGGTGGCCTCAGCCGCCGCTGTCGGTAACGTCATGCATGGCCGCATGGTCAAGGATGGCTACGACAAGCGCTTCGCCGCTGCCGTCAACGTCGCCGCGGCGCCGTCCGGCATGCTCATCCCGCCGTCGAACACCTTTATCGTCTACTCGCTGGTCTCTTCAACATCGATTGCGGCGCTGTTCATGGCGGGCTTGATTCCCGGCATCATGTGGGTCCTTGCCTGTATGCTCGTCGTTTATCTGTACGCACGAAAGCAGCCGGGCCGTCTTAAGTCCGAGGAGCGCGTGTCGTTCACGGACGGCATGAAGATTATTTGGCGCGCAGTTCCGTCGCTCCTCATGATCGTCATCGTTGTCGGTGGTATTCTCGGCGGCCTCTTTACCGCAACCGAGTCCGCCTCGATTGCCGTCGTGTACTGCCTCATCCTGTCGATGGTTTACCGCACCATTAAGATCAAGGACCTTCCCGATATCCTCGTCGACGCCAGCCGCACGACAGCAATCGTCATGATGCTCGTAGCGGTCTCCACGGCCCTGTCGTTCGTCATGTCCTTTGCCCGCATCCCCGAGCTCATCTCCGATGCTGTTCTGGGAACAACGGACTCGACCGCAGTTGTCCTGCTGATCGTCACAATTATCTTGCTTCTCGTTGGCACCTTCATGGACCCAACCCCCGCCATTCTCATCTTCGTTCCGATTTTCCTTCCGATCGTCACGGAGCTGGGTGTCGACCCGGTCCACTTCGGTGCACTCGTTGTCATGGCACTGTCGATTGGCGTAATCACGCCGCCTGTCGGCAACGTCCTCTTCGTCGGTGCTAGAGTCGCAAGACTCCGGATCGAGCCTGTCACCGGCAAGCTCTGGCCATTCCTCATCGCAATTGTTATTGCGCTGTTCATCGTGGTCTACGTACCGGTCCTGTCGACGTGGCTCCCAACAACCATGGGACTCCTATAGCCATCGCGACACACGCTGCCTTACGCGTTTAGTGGTGGGGTGGTTCGGATTCGTTCCGGGCCATCCCACCACTTCGTCTATCCACCAGGTTTATCGACGACACTGCGCTCATCTTCACAAGCCACTCGGCTGACAGCTCTGCCAAGCTGATGAAAGCCGCGCATCCCCGCCAAGCCGCTGTCCAGCTCAGGTAGGGATGCAGCTGGTCCTCTCCCCCACCTCTTCCACGAAGCCACGAAGATGATCGGCTGATATCCCGCCAATATCAATCGTGAATCAACCGTGTCTGTGTATGGAATTGTTTTGCAAAATACCGCGGATTATTCCCGGAATCCCCCCTTAGTGAATTCCTCGACAATAGTTTCGCTTTTAACTAATTCCATGTTTGGATTAGTTCGTTAGTTCATCTTGAAAGGAAGACACATGAAGGTTGGAATCATCCTCGGTTCGATCCGCGAGGAGCGAGCAGGCGAGCAGATTGGCAAGTGGGTTTACGATGAGGCTGTCAAGCATGGCGGCGCCGAGTTCGAGCTTGTTGACCTGCGGGAGTTCAATGTTCCCCTGCTGACCTCGTCCACGCACCCGGCTATGGCCAACGGCAAGTATGATTCCGCCGAGGTTCAGGCGTGGGGCGACAAGATCAACGAGTTTGACGCCTATATCTTCGTGACCGCCGAGTACAACCACGGTGTCCCGGGCGCCTTCAAGAATGCCTTTGATTCCATCGCCAACGAGTGGATGAACAAGAGGGTGGCATTCGTCGGCTACGGCGCCGCTAATGGTGTGCGCTCGATCGAGCAGTGGCGGACCATCGTTGCGAATATGAACATGTGGGACATCCGTTCCACGGTCGAGCTGAGCCTGTTCCTTGACTTTGGTGACAATGGCTTCGAGCCGCTCGATCGTCGCCCCGGTGAGCTCGGTGTTCTTATCGACCAGCTTGTCGCCTAGTAGCGACTCGGTGCTTGGCTGAGCTTTCATCCAGCATTGAAGAGGGTGCGGCACGGAGAATATCTGTGCCGCACCCTCTTTGAGTTTTCGACATGGCAGGTCATCGCCCGCTGTTTTCTTCAGGCGCGCAGCTAGCCCTGCATCGTTCAGCACTGTCTAGATCGGCCCGATAGACCGGCTATGGCCCAGGACTTTAGGTCTAGACATCTTGGTTTTCCGGGATTTCCCTGTGCTTTACCTGGTAACTTTTGGTCGCACGTACCCCAATTCATACCGCCGCAATTGGGCACCAACTATTGTTGAAGTCATGGATTTTGTCACGAAGGAACGCTCAGACCTCATCAGCACATTCGAACGGATCGGGCCCGATGCGCCAACGCTGTGTGAAGGTTGGGATACAGAAGATCTTCTTCGGCACATGGTGACCCGAGAGATCTACCCCCACATCACTCTCGCGGCAAAGGTGCCGTGGAACTTCTCCGATGCGATTCGTGAGAAGAATGATCATCTCGAAACCGCATCCTTTGATGAGCTGCTCGATATCTACCGCAAGGGTCCCCAAAAGTATTCTCCTCTGCAGGTTTCTGCGCTCAACCGAGCCTTCAACACTCTCGAGTATGTGATCCACCACGAGGACATCCGGAGGGCGCAGACACCTGAGCTGGGTCGGGTCCTGGATGACGAAGATCAGAAGGCCATCTGGGGTTCTCTTAAGACAACCGGCCAGGTGTCATTCGCTATGGCACCGGTGCGGATCATTCTCCGCTCCCCGAGCATGGTGAGTTCACCGCACTCACCACCAAGCGTCACGAGAACGCCGTGACAATCGTGGGCACGCCTCTTGAGCTCGCGCTCTACACCTTCGGTCGGTCCGTCGCCCAGGTCGAGCTTGAAGGCGATCCCGAGGATGTTGAGAAGGTTAAAGGCATGAAGAATACCCCGGACGAGTAACGCAATGAGGAACTCGTTGGGAAGCTATGTCGGAGGGCGGGGGAACGATATGCCGCTCTCCGTACTTGCCACAGTCAGCCGCGGTGCACGGTAGCTCGGCGCGTAGCTCTCCCCGGCAGATCTGTGCGCTGTCAGCGTCTGATGCTCGGTCATGGATAGCCGCCCGATTATCTGCCGGAAGGATTGAGCGTGGGAATGTGGCTACCAGCCGCTCAGTAGTCCACGCACATATCCACGTACAAGAGGCCGGTACGACGTAGCCCCGCCGAAGCGGGGCTCACTCAAGCATTCTAGAGGCTGTCGTTATGAGATATTGCGGCGGGCGCGGCGCTCAGCCAGCTCGTCCTTCACGTTGGCTGCCATTTCCTGCTCGGCCTTTTCGGTGGGGAGCTCGGACAGCGAGAATTCGATCTCCTGCCAGACGCGACCCAGTGCGATTCCGAATACGCCCTGGCCACCGTTGACGAGATCGATCACTTCGTCGTTCGAGGTGCACTCGTAGACGGAGGCACCGTCGGACATGAGGGTGATCCCCGAGAGGTCCTGAACGCCGTACTTGGACAGCTGGTTGATTGCGACCCGGATCTGCTGGAGCGATACACCGGTGTCGAGAAGACGTTTGACAACCTTCAAGACTAGAATGTCGCGGAAAGAGTAGAGACGCTGTGTTCCCGAGCCTTTCGCGCCCCGAATGCTCGGGGATACAAGGCCGGTGCGGTCCCAGTAGTCGAGCTGCCGGTAGGTGATACCGACAACCTTGCTGGCAACCGGTCCACGGTAACCCTCGGTCTCGTCCAGCGGCTTGTCCTCACCGAAAAGCGAGGGCTGGAAGAGCTGGGGATGTGCGGCTTCGTTCACCACGGCCTCCAATTTCTGTCTAACTTCACCTAACGTTAGGCTCCCAGGATTGCTCGGTCAATCACCTGGGCCATAAACGATTCGGCGTGTCGCACCTCAAGCTTACCTTGAGATTTATCAGTCGAGTTCGACTTCGATGTTCTCGACGAGAAGTGCCTGGTAGAGCTTGACCACGAGGGCCGACATCTCATTTCCCTGAGCGAAAGCACGCTCCCGTGCAACTGGTGACTGCTTCGCCAGTTGGGCTGCTAGTGACGTCGTAATCATCGTGGCGTGATTGTGTGCAGAGTTCTTAACTGCTCTGATATTTCTCAGATCAAGTCCGAGGTCGGTGATCATCTGCGAGTAGCGGACGATGTCGACGGCGTGGCTCGTGAGGCGACCGCGGGGGTCAACTTCGACAACGCCGAGGCGTGCCAGTTCCTCGATGTCCTCGACAGGAACACCCGTGAGTTCGGAAACCTCCGCCTTGGTCAGTCGCGTGCCCGGCTTGGGACGGGGAACATCATCGTGCTCGACGGCACGCATGCGTCCGGGGTGGCCTTCGCCGGCGCGACCGCTGTCAAGCTGGCTGAGGAGCTCACCTATCTGCGAGAGAGGCAGGTAGCGATCGCGCTGCTCGGTGAGGATGAACCGAAGGCGCTCGACGTCGGCACGCGAGAAGAGTCGCTGGTTCGATGATGTCCGGTGCGGGATCACGAGATCGATGTTCTCGAGGTACCGGATCTTCGACACGTTGAGCATCGGGAATTCGGCGCTCAGTATCTCTTTGACCTCACCGATCTTCAGCGTCGGTTCGTGAGAGACGTCAAAGGGCCACGAAACCTGCTCCGGATCGTGGCTGTGAAGGTGCTGTGTTGCTTCGCCCATTACTGGGCGCGGTTCGGGGAGGCGTGGAAGGTCATTCGGTACTTGCCGATCTGTACCTCGTCTCCGGTAACAAGTCCGACTTCGTCGATACGCTCACGGTTCACGTAAGTGCCATTAAGCGAGCCGTGGTCACGCACATAGAAGGTGCCTTCGTGGCGCAGGAACTCGCAGTGCTGGCGGGAGACCGTCACATCATCCAAGAAGATGTCGGATTTGGGGTGACGTCCCGCCATGGTCGACTCGCTGTCGAGAAGGAATCTCGCACCCTGGTTGGGGCCGCGCTGGACGAGGAGAAGAGCCGAGAACGGCGGAAGAGCCTGAACGGCAGCAAAATCCTGCTCGCTCATTCCTACCCTGCGTGCATCGAGCTCGCCAGTGTCTGGGGAGCCGGATAGTGCAGAGAACTGTGATGTTGCAGTGGGATCATTCCCGTTGCTTGTCATCGCGACCTCCTCGCCGTTACCGCTTTGTAATATACTACCTGGTTTTGCGGGAAATTTCCCATGGCCACTTTTGTCGTTCAGGGTTCGTTCAAGGTGTCCGTGGTCTAATTCTCGCGCTTTCTACTGCCAAGCCGCAATGATGGGACGCAATATTCTTCGAGCAGTTTTCTCCGCACCCCGATCAATATCCAGAAAGTGGCGCCATAGCCGGGAATGTCACCTTCGTGAACATCGTCGGCACACTCCGGTTTAGCCCAGTGGGCAGGGGGCTCTTTTGGGTTTCGCGGGCTCGCACAGCAACGCGCTTTCCAGCGCGTTCACGAGCGTCTTGTGAGGCTACATCGGGATTGTTATCAAGAAGTAATCTGTCCCCCGCTCCGCGGGCTTGCGGAAACGGGGGACAGAATGCCCACTTGGTTGACGCGGGGTACGCTCTACGTCTTTGTTACGGCACAATTCTCGCAGTGTTAAGAATGTGTGCCCGGGCTGGTTTGGCGGTGCGTTAACGTTCCTCCGGTAGGAACCTCGTCGTGCCTGCGAAGGTGTCACGAACACGCTTGTCTCGCAGCCGAGAATCGAGGCCGTCGAGCACGATCTTGCGGAGGGCGGAGGGTGCGTTCGCGCCGTCGCCTTCGAGCCACTCCTGGGCCTGTTCGATTGTTTCCTCTCCCTGCGGGAACAGGGCGTAGAGGATACGCTCGGCGAGCTCCTGGGTGCGTTCTCGCCAGACCGGGAGCGCGATCGAGAAGAACGGGTATTCCTCGGCTTCGTAGGTGGCGGTGGCACCGGCGAGCAATGCCGACATGCGGTTATTAGAGAGGGACTCTTCTAGCGCCCTGCGGTAGGCCTCGCGGCGGTTGCCGGGGATTGAAGCGACCGCCTGGGAGTGAGCGACAATATCGGCTTCGCTGGGGTTGATGAGCTCGGCTTCGAGGTCCGCCTCGCTGACCGAGCCTGTCGAGGCAAGGCCGATGAGTAGCTTCCACCGTTCGTCACGGTCACCGCGGACGGTGTCGAGCGCTTCGCGTAGCAGGTCTTCAGCTTCGGGGAGGGCCGCGCCAGCGACGGCGAGGGCGGAGCGCCACAGGTAGATCCGGTCCTGATCTTGGTCGTCTATCGCCACGCGCCATGAGTCGTCGCAGATGCCGAGCCAGATGGTGCGCGCCGTGTCAGGATCCATTGTGTAGTGCTCGACGATGTACTGGCAGTTGCGGATCATCTGGCCAAGCAGAGTGGAGTCAGGTTCGGAGTGGAAGCGGCTGACTGCTTCGACGTACCGTGCCGGGTCCAGTCGGCTATCGCGGACGGCCTCCCACAGGCCAGACCAGACAACGCTGCGCGCGAGTGGATCGGCGATCCGGGTGGTGAGGACCGTTTCAAGCTGCTGCTCGTCGAGAGCGACGATTGCGTAGGTTTGCGCTTCGTCGTTCGGGATGATGACATCGCCCTCGAGATCGACTTCTGCGGTGTTGGTCAGTTCCACGGTGGTGCTGTCGACGCGGACGAGCTCGGCCCCTTCTCGGGAGTATCCGCCCACGCTGATCCGGTGGGGGCGCACAATTGCTTCGCCGGACAGCGGCTGAGTACCCGTCTGGTTAAGCGACTTTCCGTTGACCTCGATGAAAGAGGCTCCCGTGGTGTGGAGCCACTGCTCGGCCCAGGCACGCAGGTCCCGGCCCGACGTTTCCTCGAGGGCAACAAGCAGGTCATCGAGGCTGGCGTTGCCGAATTCGTGGCGCTTGAAGTAGATTCTTGCGCCTTCGAAGAAAGCTTCTTCGCCCACGTAGGCGACGAGCTGACGCAACGTTGCGGCACCCTTGGCGTAGGTGATGCCGTCGAAGGCCTGGTCGGCTGCTTCGAGATCGACGATGTCGGCGACGATCGGGTGGGTGGTTGGGCGGTTGTCGTTGAGGAATGCCCACGCGGCGCGGCGGGCGGTGAAGGCAACCCAGGCTTCCGTGTATTCGGTTGCCTGCGTGGAGGCCCAGGCTCCCATGTACTCGGCAAACGATTCCTTGAGCCACAGATCGTCCCACCAGACCGGGGTGACGAGGTCACCGAACCACATGTGGCTCATTTCGTGCAGGATCGTGTTGGCCCTGCCGGCGCGCTGTGCGCGGGTCGACTGGCCACGGAAAATGTACTGCTCGGTGAAGGTGACAAGCCCCGGGTTCTCCATGGCACCGAGGTTGTATTCGGGTACGAACACCTGGTCGTACTTGCCCCACGTGTAAGGGTAGTTGAAGGCCTTCTCGAACACGTCGAGGCCGGACAGGGAGATGTCGAAGATCTCTTCGTGGTCAAGATACTCGGCCAGCGACTGACGGCAGAAGATGCCGAAGCGCGGGTCCTTTTCGGAACGGAGCTCGTGATAGGGACCGGCCACCAGGGCCGTGAGGTACGTGGAGAGCCTCTTGGTGGGTGCGAAGACGTGTCGCACTCCCCCGTCGACCTCGGTAGCCGAGACCTCTTCGGTGTTGGTCAACACCGTCCATTCTTCCGGCGCTGTGATCTCGAAGGTGAAGGAAGCCTTGAGGTTGGGTTGTTCCATCGTCGGGAAGACGCGGCGGCAGTCGGCTGGCTCGTACTGCGTATACAGATAGACGGAATTGTCGACGGGGTCGACGAATCGGTGGAGGCCCTCGCCCGAGTTGGAGAAAATGCCGCGAGCATGCACGGTCACCGTGTTCTCTTCGGCGAGGCCCTTGAGGTAGATGCGGGACCCGTCCCAGTCGACCTCGGTGTCGGTGCCGTTAATGATGACCTTGGAGACTTCAACGCCAATAAAATCGAGGAACGTTTCGTCCCGTTGCCCGCTAAAGGTCAGGGTTTCTTCAATGTCGAAGGTGTCTTCGCCCCTCACATCGAGGAGCACCCGGTAGGAATCGATGGTGAAATTGCTTCGTGTCGCCGCTTCTTCGCGTGTTAGGTTCTCAGTCACCGTGTCATCGTAGAACGATTGACACAGTCTTTACCACATCTCGGTCCTATAGTTTCCCGAGCGTTGAAGTGGGCGTACTGCTTTTACCGAACTACGATAGGACGCACAGAAGAAAGGCCTGAGCATGATCATTGGTATCCCCGTCGAGATCAAAGACGACGAAGCGCGCGTTGGTCTCACGCCCGCAGGAGCGGCAGAACTGACGGCCGCCGGTCACACCGTCCTCGTCCAGTCGGGCGCCGGCATGGGAGCCCGTTGCTCCGATGATGCCTATCGAGATGCTGGAGCCGAAATCACGGACTCCGCCGAAGAGGTCTGGAAAAACGCCGAGTTACTGATCAAGGTGAAGGAACCGATCGGGCACGAGCTCGAATATCTGCGTGAGGGGCTGACGGTCTTCACCTACTTCCATCTCGCAGCTGACGAGGAACTGAGCCGCCGGGTCGTTGACTCCGGTGTCACGGCTATCGCGTACGAGACTGTCCAGCTTCGGAATAAGTCCCTTCCTCTTCTCATGCCGATGTCCGAGATCGCGGGCCGTCTCGCCCCGCAGGAGGCCGCCCACCAGCTTATGAAGCCTTTCGGTGGTCCCGGACGCCTCATGGGAGGCGTTCCCGGCGTGCCGCCCGTACGTACCCTGATCCTCGGTGCGGGCACCGTTGGTTCTCACGCAGCGAAGGTCGCCGTCGGCATGGGAGCAGACGTGACAATCATGGATGTCAACACCGAGAAGCTGCGCGGACTTGACCGGGAGTACGGAACCAAGATCCGCACCCACACGTCCTCCCCCGCACACATCCGGGATGAGGCGGCCCTCTCCGATGTCATCATTGGCACGGCATTGATCCCTGGTGCCCGCACACCCCAGCTCGTCACCGAGGACATGTTCGACAGTCTCAAGGACGATGTTCTCCTCGTTGATGTCGCAATCGACCAGGGTGGCTGCTTCCAGGGTTCCCGCCCCACCTCCCACCACGACCCGGTGTACCGCACCGATAACCGGATCTACTATTGCGTGGGTAACATGCCGGGCGCCGTGCCAGTTTCCGCCACGACGGCCCTGACGGACCAGACCCTGCCCTACATCAAGGCCCTTGCAAACGGACCGTTCGCTGCCATGAAGGAACGCCACGATCTTGCCCTCGGCCTCCAAGCGACCCGGGGCAAGCTTGTCGAGAAGGGCGTGGCCGAAGCGTTCGATCTGCCCCTCACCGAGCTCGAGACCGTTCTTGATAACGCCGCCGACTAGATTGAGTCTCCGCAACGACCAGCGGAATAAAACAAACTCATAATCGAATCGACTGATAAGTAAACAGTCGGCGGTGCCCAGGGGTGCCGCCGACTTTGTCTACAACATCTGAATCACGTTCCCCTACACATGTTGGCCTTCAGGGCCGGACGGTAAGGAATTTATCTCACGGCGTGAATCATCCACGGGTCGCCGCTCCAATCAGGTGGTCTGGACGACAGAAGCGTTGTAGGTTGGAGAGGTGAGTAACGTAACCGTAGCAATCTCCCCGGACTGGACCATCGATCTCGACATCCCTGGCATCACCGTCCTGGAGTGGGATTTTAAGTCGCCCCCGCCCGCCGATCACATTGACATTGCTGTCGCACCCCACGCCACCACTCCCGATCTTGTCGAGCGGGTTGCCGACACTGGCACGAAGCTCCTGCAGCTTGGTTCCATTGGATACGACTCGATCCCGAAGGAACTTCCAGGCGACCTACTCGTTGCTAACGCTGCAACGGTTCACGAGACCGCGACCGCAGAGCACACCATGGCAATGTTGCTGTATGCGGCCCGCGAGGTGGACCGCTCTCTGGCCTCCCAGAGCGAAAAGACGTGGGACCAGTTCGACACTCTTGGTCTTGCGGACACCACGATCGTTCTCGTCGGCATCGGTGGCGTCGGCACCGCAATCGCCCAGCGCCTCGCCCCGTTCGAGACCAACGTGATCCGTGTGGCCTCCCGCCGCCGCGAAGACATGTACGGCCAGGTGTACGATATGAACGACCTGCCGGAACTCCTCCCCAAGGCCGACTCCGTTATCGTTGTTGTCCCGCACAACGAGCAGACCGACAAGCTCGTTGATGATGCGTTCCTGTCAGCCATGCCCGATGGTTCAATCCTCGTGAACGTTGCCCGTGGCAAGGTTGCCGACACCGACGCCCTAATCAAGCACGCGGACCGTCTGCGTATCACTCTCGACGTGACCGATCCGGAGCCGCTTCCCGACGGCCACCCTCTGTGGGACAAGGCGCTTCTCATCACCTCTCACGTGGGAGGCAACACGCAGGCTATGCTCCCCCGCATGAACCGCCTCGTGCGCCGCCAGGTCGGCAACTATCTGACCAGCCAGCCGTTCGTGAACGTCGTGCGCGGCAACCAGCACGGATGACAACACCAGCGAGTATCTGATACTGACCTATCAGAGCCGTGTGGGCCGCAATATGCGGCCCACACGTGCGTCTTGGCGAGTGCTTGGGGCTAGGCTTCCGCAGAAGCTCAAGCCGGGTGCCCGACGGTGCTCATCAGGTAGCAGGATCCGGCTATGGTGATCAGCCAAATCCCGCTAACGGGTTATCAGTCGGTGATCTGTAGGAGCGCGTTCTCGATGAGTTCGGGCATGGCGGGGTGGATCCAGTACTGGGTGGATGCGATGTCGGCAGCGGTTTGTCCGGTCGACATGGCTTGGATAAGTATTTGGATGAGGGTGGGCGCGTGCGGGCCGATGATGTGGGCGCCGAGGATCTTGGTCGTGCCCTTCTCGGCAATGATCTTCGTGAACCCTGTCGTGTCCTCCATCGCCCATCCGTAGGCGATGCCGGCGTACTCTTGGCGGGCTACCACGATGTCATACCCTGCTTCTCGCGCCTGGTTTTCGGTGAGCCCAACGGTTGCGATCTGGGGGTGTCCGAAGACCGCGGAGGGGACGAAGCGGTGATCTGTTTCGATCATGGAATCCGGGTGGAGGAGGTTGTGCCGGACCGTCTTTGCTTCCTTGTTTGCCACATGCTTGAGCTGGTACTGCGACGACACATCTCCGAGGGCGAAGATTCCGTCAAGGACTTCTCCGGCCGGGTTTAGAACGCGCTGGTACGTGTCGACAGCCACCCGGCCGTCGGTGCGCATGCCGATCCCGGCGGCAGCGACGTCAAGATTGTCCGCGTTCGAGACCCGTCCCGTGGCAACGAGGATCTCGTCGGCGGTGACCGAGCTGAGCACGCCGTCAACCGTACCCGTGATTGTCACGGAGCCATTCTCATTGCGGACGACCTTCGATGCGGCAAAGCCCAGCTTGACGTCGTACGTGTCGCCAGCAAGTCGCGTGTACGTCTCGGCTACGTCGTGGTCCTGGGCCCGGAGCATGACCTGAGAGCGGGCAATCAGGGTGACGCGAACACCGAGGGACGAGAATACGTGCGCCATCTCAGCCGCAATAAACCCGGATCCCAGAACGATCATCGTGGCAGGCAGTTCCTCGAGCCTCATGACCGAATCCGAGGTGTGGGCGCCAATGGCTTCAATTCCTTCGACGTCGGGGAACGACGGTCGCGAACCGGCTGCGATAACCACACGGTCGGCGGTAATCTCTTCATCCCCATTAGCCGTGGCCACCACCATGGTTTTCGGACCGGTGAAGTGGCCGACGCCGCGGTACACGGTCATGTTCCGATTGTCCTCGTGGGTCACCCGATACTCTTCGCCCGACTCGGCAATTGGGTCGATGCGACCAAAGATGCGGTCGCGAATCGCGGGCCAATCAACCGAGTTCAGTGTCTGATCCACACCGAACCGGGCAGAGTTTGCAGGAGTGGCAGCAACTTCGGCAGTGTAGGCAAACATCTTGGTCGGGATGCAACCGACGTTGAGGCAGGTGCCGCCAAAGGTTCCCTTCTCCACGAGTGCAATGGACAGGTCATGAAACTCTGGGCCCGGGAGCGAGTTACCTGAACCGGTGCCAATAAGGAGCAGATCGTAATGGGTCATATGGACACCCTAGCCATATGCTCAGCCACAGCCCTAGAGCCCCGCTCTCATTACGGTCTGGGCGAACAGCCAAGGCGAACCCAGTATCGAATTAATTGGGGATGACTATCCGCCCTCATTTCTTATCTGCACGTTTGTACAGCTCTTCTTAACCACACGCGTGCACATCTCTTCTTAACCGCACATTTGCAAGTGGCGTTTACTGCGGAACCGTGAAGAAGGTGTTCGTTCTTGGCGGTGCATTTATCGCCGTTATCGCGTGCTCACCGATCCGTGCCGGCTTCGATCTCCTCCCCTAGGAGGCTCTCTCGCCGTCCACTCCGAAACTATCCACGATGGCACGCCTCACGTACTCGACAGCAATGCGGTGCAGCACGTGGATAACGTGAGCTTCTTACCTGCCCCGTGGATGATGCGGCCAGGGCCACCCCACGTCGAGCCGATTATCATCGTGCCCGCCTTCGTGAATGCTCCGTTGGCCAGCCTCGAGGAAACCGCCGCGTAACAACGATACGGCGCCGACAAAGAACGTCGGCAGCTAAATGCGGACTATGCCCCGCTATCCAGATCACCTATCAGAGTGCGGGTTACCTCGTGGGAGGGATTGTCGAGAACCTCGTCCCGATTGCCGATTTCCACGATCTTGCCTTCAGCCATGACCGCAATGCGGTCGGCGACTTGGCCGATAACGCCAAGGTCGTGGGAAATGAACAGCTGGGTAAGCCCGCGGGACTGCTGTAGCTCATCAAGCAGATCAAGAATCTCGGCCTGGACCGTGACGTCAAGGGAAGATACTGGCTCGTCGGAAACAAGGATTTCTGGCTCGGTTGCCAACGCTCTGGCAATTGCAACGCGTTGACGCATGCCACCGGAGAGGTGAAGGGGACGGCGATGCACGGTCTCGTGCGCTAGGCCCACGTCGTCAAGAAGTCCGTAAACCTTCTCCTTCGTGGCCTCGCTAGCCCTCTTCCACGATGGTTCGCCGCCGAGAGAAACAGCATCCGCGAGAATCGAACCAACGCGGGTACGGGGATCGAAGGACGACAGTGCGTCCTGGTAGATGATTGAGATCTTCGACCGGCGCTGACGCCGTTCCTGTTCGGGGATATCCGACCAGGGCTCGCCCAGAAGCGTGACTTCACCTCTTGTCGGGGTGTCGAGTCCCAGGAGGAGACGAGCAAGGGTTGTCTTGCCCGAGCCGGAGGCCCCGACAAGCCCAAGAGTCTCCCCCTTTTCCAGTGCCACACTTACTCCGTCGACCGCGTGACGGTCAGGTAGAGAACCCTTGCCGGGGAAGATCCGGACAAGGTTTGTTCCTTGAAGTACGGCCTTGGCAGGAGCTCGAGCCGGGCGCGTTGCTCGCATGGGGACGGATTCGATGAGCTGGCGGGTCTTTCGATGCTCCGGTGCGGTGAGCACCCGGCTCGCCGGGCCTGATTCCACGATTTCCCCGTCCATCATCACGGACACATCGTCGGCGATCTGTTCGACGATGGAGAGGTCGTGAGTGATGAGAAGGAGGGCCTTCCCCTCGTCCCGCAAGGAACCCAGCAGGTCAACAATGTGACGCTGAACCGTACGGTCAAGAGCCGTGGTCGGCTCATCCGCAATTATGATCGGCGGGTCGGCCGCGATTGCTGCGGCAATGAGCGCGCGCTGGCGTTGCCCACCGGAAAGCTGTTCGGAACGCTGGCGTGCTCGGTGCTGCGGATCGTCGAGCCCGACCTTGGTGAGTAGCTCTACTGTGCGGAGCGGAATATCAGCGGGCTTGGTATCCGTGGAGAGCCGCAGAGCATCCCCCACCTCCCGGCCGATAGGACGAAGCGGATCGAGCGAGACAAGAGCATCTTGGAGGACGAGGCCGATGTCTCGGCCCCTGGCCTTCGTCCAGGTTCTGTTCTTCGCGTCGATCATCTCCTGATCGTTCAGGCGCAAACTGCCGGTCACCGAGGAACCGGTTCCCGCCAAACCCAGGAGACTCCGGGCGGTGACGGATTTACCTGAACCTGATTCGCCGACGAGGGCGAGGCATCGTCCGGGGACGAGGTCGAAGGAAACTTTGTTGACCACCTGGCGATCGAACGAGACCGAGAGGTCGCTTACGGAGTAGATCGGTTCCATCATGCCCTCCTCGACGCTGCGGAGATCGCTCGTGACAGAACAGTTGTCGATACGGCGGTCAGGATGATGGCGAGGCCCGGGAAGAAGGTTAACCACCAGGCGCTCGAGGTCAGGTAGGTGCGACCAGCATTCATCATTGCTCCCCACTCGGGCGACGGTGGTGATACGCCAAGGCCAAGGTAGGACAAGGATGATGCCCACACGACTCCCTGGCCGATGCCAAGGGTGGCGATGACAAAGAGTGGGACGACCAGGTTCGGGAGGATCCTCCTGCGGAGGATCTGGCCCGGTGTGCGGCCGAGTGCACGATCCGCCTCGACGTAGCCGGAGCGAGCAATCTTTACCGTCTGGGTGCGGATCATCCGGGCGTATCCGGGTGCGGTGGCCAGGCCAACGGCAATCGTGGATGTGACAACGCCGGGGCCAATGGCCGTGATGAGGAGGAGGGCGAGGACGATGCCGGGGAGAGCGAACAGAACCTCGATAAAGCGGCTGAGCGTGAAGTCGAGCCAGCGGGGACCGAGTGCAGAACCAATGCCGAGAATGATGGCGAGAATGAGACCTATGCCCGTGGCTGCGACGCCGATGACGAGGGAATCACCGGTGCCGTGAACGAGGCGGGTAAACGTGTCTCTCCCCGACTCGTCGGTACCGAACCAGTGCTCCGCTGATGGTGCCTGGAAGCCGGAACCGGGATCAACGGCGAGCGGATTGCCGGGAGCAATGAGTCCCGGGAAGAAGACACAAACAAGAAGCAGGGCGATAAACGCGGCGGACAGCCAGCCTCCCCAGCCGAGACCGGCACGGGACTTTGTTTTGGCAAGAACCGGGACGCTCATGCGGCCTTCCCTACCCTCGGATCGACAGCGGCCTCAACGAGATCAACGACAATGGTGACAAAGCAGTAGACGGCCGCAATCACCATGAGAATTCCGATAACGAGCGGCATGTCCCGTACCCCGACGGCAGATAGCAGGGTCTTACCGATTCCCTGGCGTGCGAAGACTTCTTCCACCACAACGGCACCGGACATGAGCGAGCCAAACGCCCATCCGGCCAGGGAGATGGCGGGGAGGATGGCGTGGCGGAGCAGGTGGCGGCGGAACAGGCCGATGGTGGTTTCACCGCGAGCACGAGCGGAGACCGCAAACGGCGCCTCCATCGCATCCATCATCGATTCCCGCATCACCTGCCCCAGGAAACCTGCGGTGGGTAGTGCGAGCGTGAGGGCTGGAAGCACAATTGAGATTGGGTCTCGGGTACTGACGGGAGGGAGGACACCCAACCAGGTTGAGAAGAAGACAATGAGGACGATGGCAAGCGCGAAGTGCGGGAGCGCAGCCGAGACAACCTCGATCATGGAGATGATCCGCCACGGGAACCTGCCAAAGACGCTGATGAGAGCCATGACAAGAGCGAGGGCCCAGGCGAGACCGAGGGCCGCGAAAGCCAGCGTCAGGGTTGCGGGCAGCTGCTCGGCAATGACGTCAATGACGGGGTCGTCGAGCGAGAAGCTGATTCCCCAGTCGAGAGTGAAGATCGACTTCAGTTGGATGAGGTACTGGATGACGAGGGGCTTGTTGAGACCGTGGGTTTCGATCGCTAGCGCCACCGCCTCATCCGAGGCATTGGAGCCCGGGCCGAGGATCGCATCGACCTCGTCGCCGGGGATCGCCTTCATCGCTAAGAAGACGATGGTGGCTACGGCCCAGAGGACAAGAATGAATCCTCCGAGCCGTAGTCCGGTCGCTTTCGCGACTCGTGTCACTCGTTAATCCAGGCGTCAGCGAACCACGGAGTCGACAGGTTTGTCTCGAGCCGCAGCCCCTGGACGTCCTCGGAGTACAGAACGCGGGTCTGCCAGTCGTACAGCGGCATGACATAAGCACCGTCAACAATAATCTGCTGAGCCTGTGCGTAAAGATCGGCGCGCTCGGCCTCATCTGTCGTCTGGTTCGCCTGTTCCAGAAGTGCATCGAGCTCATCGTTACGGACGTTGATGTTGTTGGCGTGGTAGCCAGACGGCGCGGGTTCGATGCCGTCGGAGTGGAAGATGATACGCATCACGTCGGGGCTTGACTTGCCGTACGGGGCGGTAATCGCATCGAATTCCCAGGCGCCGGCCGCCGCGTACCAGGAGGCCAGATCCATGGGATCGATCGTCACATCGAAGCCGACCTCGCGGGACTGGGCCTGAATCTGTTCGATGAGCGACTGCTCGGCAGGGATTGACTGGTGCGTTGAGACGGGGATCCGAACGGTGAGCCGTTCGCCGTCCTTGGTGCGGATGCCATCCTCGCCCATCTCCCAACCGGCCTCGTCAAGCAGTTCGTTGGCGATTTCCTGATCGCAGTCGAACGCACCATCGTCGTGGCTGGTGCCGTGCGGGGTGCTGGAAGCAACCATGCTCGTCGACCGCTCTACCGTCCCGAAGAACAGCGTTTCGACACCCGTTTCGATATCGGAGGCGTGCATGAAGGCCTGGCGGACAAGCGGATCGGAGAAGGTGTTGCCGCCGGTGTTGAGCTCAAGGCGGGTGGAGGCACCGGAGCGGACACCAAGCAGGTCCTTGATCGGGCCGTCGGAGGCCCGGGCCTGAGAAATCGTGTCGGGTTGGGCCGAGTCGATGACGTCGACTTCACCGGCCTGAAGGGCAGCATAGCGGGAGGTAGCATCCGGCATGAACCGGATCTCCAGTGTCTCCAGGTAGGCGGGACCTTCGTGATCGGCGGTGGCGGGTGCGCTGTTGTAGTTCTCGTTGCGCGTGTAGGTGATCGAGTGCTGCTTGCTCCATTCGGAGACGATGAACGGGCCGGTGCCGACCGGGGATTCGCAGTTCTCTTCCATGCCGCGCTCCATGGCGGTCGGTGACTGCATGGCAAGCCAGGTCTGTGCGAAGGATTCCATGAGAGCAGCATCCGGCTCGGTCATGTGGAACACGGCCGTGTGAGCACCGACAGGCTCGACCGATTCGACGTGCTCCAGGGCCAGGTAACCGGTTGAGGACTCGGTCGCAGGGTCCTGCAGATGCTCAACGTTTGCCTTCACTGCCTCGGCATCAAACGGGGTTCCGTCGGTGAACTCAACATCCTCCTTGAGCGTGAAGGTCCAGGTCATGCCGTCTTCGGACATCTCCCCCGACTCCGCAAGCCACGGCTCGATCTCGCCCTCTTCCGTCATCGTAAACAGCGACTCGGTGACATGAATACCCGCGATCTGCTGAGGCATGTTGCCGCCAACGTGAGGGTCCAGGCAGGTGGGTTCGGCGTCGCCGGTAGCGAAGGTGAGAGTGCCACCGTCAATGGGCTCTCCCCCGTTGCTTTCGCCATTATCCGTTTCGGATGAACAACCCGCTAGAACAAGACTGAGTGCGGCAACAAGTGGAAGGGCCGTGGAACGGCGGAAGCTCAACATTCGATCACCTTAGGAGCGCCGGGTGGACGCACAAACTCTGTGGATAATACGGCTCTCATCTTAGATTGAAAATCCAACAAAAATCACGGTTGCCCACGTTATGACCTCTTGCGTGGCGAGCATCATATGTGTACATGCCCGAGAGTCCAAATTGGTCACGGGCCGCACGTCGTGGAAGGGGAGGAAGCAATTTGTCGCGGACGAGTAGGACGAGCGGCTTGAGCACTCCCAAGGCGCACGACCTATCCAGGCCGCATGAAGAAAGTAAGCATCGCTCAAAGAGTGTCCACATCCTCCGACACGCCGATTCGGACACGCTGAGATAGATCGAGGCAATTTCGCCGGTGAGAGTGCTGGTGAATCCGTCAGGGAAACGCCGACAAAACGCGAGAGGTGAGCCCTCCCGCTTGCCCTTCCTGCCATCGCCGACTCCCGCGCATAACCGTGAGAACCCGAAGGGCAGCATGCGCGTAAGTGCGTTCTAGCGCCAATTGCGAGCATTTTTCCACGAGAGACGGGGTTTCATTCACAAGCCTCCAACAGCAAAGTGAACAGATTTAACTCTAGACGGCCATAACCCGATGTAAACGATGTACACAGTGCCTGATCGGAAACAAGTCGACCTGTCATGAATGTTGACGTACCTTAAATGACATATACATGGCGGAACTTAAGTACTACCATGATGTGAATTCAGTGACGAATGAAAAGGATGATCGGCACCGTGAAAGCTTTCGTCGTGCCCCGTGCGATGAGGCACGATGCTGAGGGATGTGAGGACATGAGTGCAGACGAGAGCCCAAGGGAGAGAAAAGCGAGAGTTATGGCCGGACATTTGGACCGGCTCGATCGATTGCGCCGAATATTAACACTGAGGTCGGCGATGACGTCGGCCCATATGAGAATCATGTGGCTGTTTACGGATGGCCGGACGCGCACGCTCAAGGAGATCGCCGAAGGTCTCCAAATCGAACAGTCAACCGCAAATAGACAGGTCAACGGCGCCTTGGAGAAGGGGCTGCTGTCACGAACCAGACCGGACCGAAGAACCGCCTACCAGTTCAAACCAACCCCGGAAGGCCGGGACCTTTACGAACGTAGCCTCGAATACGCCCTCGATGTTTATCGCACGGCGCTCGAGGCCCTTGGGCCGGACCGGCAAACATTCGAAGAGGGCATGGGCGCCTTCATCGACGCTTTTGCCGACTGCCTGGGCGCAACCGATGCCGAGGGTAACGTAACGCCCCACTCCCCCGTTACCGTCAAGTGGTGACGCCGGAGTTCTACCTACCCGTCATAAGCCAAGCAACAACAGAAGGCCGCTCACCATCCCCGCACGGCGCGGGAATGGAAGGCGGTCTTTCTGCATACCCGTCTTCCTGACTGCAGGTTGTTCATGACCGCCGAGCTCCTTCCCGAACGCGGCCTGTCATGGGGGTATGGCGAGGCCCAATATGGCCAAGTGAGGGCAATTCATACGCGCGGCAGAGACTAGCCCTGCCCTATGTTGTTCAGGAGAGTGTGCAATTTGGGGAGTTCACCCCGTCTGCAAGGCAGCCTCGCGGTTACTTCGGATAACCGATTCGATTACCCTAACGTGGTGACTCCTCTGAACATTCGCATTAGCCTGCCCATCACAATTCTGTACCTTGTGCTCGGTGCAGTGTTTCTGAGCATCGCGATCTTTGGCGACCGGCCGATCTACTTTTTCGCCGGCCCGATCTTCCTCATCCTTGGTTGCCTCGTTCGGTTCATCCCGACAGTTCAGATCAGCCGCCACGAACTGAAGGTGAAGACACCGATCGGCATCACGACCGGCACCTACCCCGTTCGCTTTCCGGGCGACCTTGCCTTGGTTGACGGCAAGCTGTGGCACGTACCGACAAACTCGAAGCTCGTCTCCCTCAAGTTCGGTTTCGACAAGAACGACCTGGCCAAACTCCAGGCCCAGCTCACGGGCACCGCCGGGGCGCCCCCAACCCAGGGCGGTCAGCAGGGCTGGCAGTCATCGGTCGGCCAGCCTCAGCAGCCGGTCGCCGAACATCAGGGCTTTTACCAGCAGGTGTCTTATCCCACCCACGGTGCTTACCAAGGGCAGGGAACGTATCCTCAGCAGGCTTCGTACCAGCAGCCTCCAGCCCCGCATGGCTACTCCCCTTACCAGCCCAGCCCCCAGCAAGCACCGCAGTCTGGTTGGCAGGCGTCGGGAACCGGGCTGGGGTCGGAGCATTCTCCCCAGAACGACTATCGGTACATGCCTCCCCAGGGTCAGTAACGCTTCACCGCGAACCAATGCATTGGCTGACACAATCGAATGGTTCCTAACCGGCGCGGTCGTATAGGTGGCCGCACCGGTTTATCTTGACACTTGTTCTGGGCGCCGTTTCAGCACTCGATTCACAATCCAGTAGCCCGGGAGGTTTGCCCTTTGCTCCCGATAAGATCGGGCGAGGAGGCATGGAGATGAACGAATTCAGTAACGATAATCGCGGAGGCACCGGCACTCTCACGGTGATTGCCGGGCCAATGTTTTCCGGCAAGTCGGCTCGCTTGCTGGAGATCGTGAAGGGCTTTGCAGTTCACGAAAAGATCGTTGCTGTTTTTACTCACGCCATCGATACTCGCCGCGGGATTGGTGATATTTCGACGCATGATGGTCGGTCGATCCCGGCGATACCCGTAACCCAGGCCCGCGACATTCTGCCGTTCGCCGAGGTCGCGGAGGCCGTGGCAGTTGACGAGGCACAGTTCTTTGGAGCGGAGCTCATGAATGTGGTAGACGCACTCCTCGATCGAGGCGTCGATGTCGTGGTCTGCGGCCTGTCGGTCACGTTTGACGGCAGGCCGTTCTCGCCGATTCCGGAGCTCATGGCAGTCACCGAGCGCGTTGAGAAGCTCACAGCGGACTGTTCGGTATGCGGGGCACCTGCCTCCTTTCACCAGCCCGCTTCCAACCAGGACTTAGGCGATCCTCTGGAGATTGAGGAACGTCAGGTGGGTGGCGCCGAGGCCTACGAAGCCCGGTGTCGACGGCACGCCACCAGGCAGTAATCCGCTCCTCCGTCGCACCTGAGCAAGGTGAATCTTCGTCGCCCGGCGAGACCGTCCTGCGGCGCAAGTAGCTTTCGGCTGTCCGGTGGCACATCGTTACCGAGTCGATTATGAGTTGGCAGTATCGACGGGCAGTGCCGGGGCACCCTTGGGGCGCTCCGGCACTGTTTCATTACACTCCTCGTTCACGGCACTTCGCGAGTTTGTTAAGCCTTCAACCTGTACTTCAAGTTCTTTGGCAATATCGTCGATACTGCGCGAATGCGGTTCTGCCTGTCCTTCTGCCATCGTCTCCCTCACCTGTCGGATGATGTCTGCGCCCCGTGGGGCGTACTTCATAGGAACTTTTCTTCCGGTCACGTGACCGGCCGGGCGGTGGGAGGCCCTTCCGGCGGTGAGCATCCCCGCCTCCCGGAGGGCCCAGCGCCTTCCCTCCTATTACCTGGGGTTACCGTGAGTGTTCCCGCGTCATAACCTGGGTTCAGTCTGAACGTTTCCCGTAGAGGTGGCGAGCATCACCTGGTGAATTCTTTACTCTCCTCCAAGCGCTCACGCCCAGCGGAAAGCTCTCTTCCCGAGCATCCTGTAAACCCCTCAGTTCCCATTCCGGCATAGGTTCACGCTTAGGTACCCCGGATCTCTGCGTACGCCCTGGCTTCGACCCCTACCCGCTAGTCTTGCGGTGTTCCAAGATCGCGTAGACCGGTCCAGCGCTTGCGCAGGAGATGCGCAACGGCCTTGGGCTTCCGATCGCAGGTGAAGGCGCTCTTCTTGTTACCGTCCACGCGGACGATCCCATGTCCGGTTTGGAAGTCGGCAAAGTTCCACAGGTGCTCGCCCTGCACACCGGGGTGGAGGTCGAACAGGCCGAGATAGGCTTCGACGATCTCGACCTGAAACTCTTCCGACCACATGGCTCCGGTAAGCGAGTGAAGGCCCGCAACGGTGGCGGCCCCGAACTCTGTCGCGATGATGGGCTTACCGTACGCTTCCCAGTCGGTCAGCTTCTGGTCGAGAGCGTCAATGCCGGAGGGATGTGGCCGGTTTGCGTGTACCAGCCGTAGTACCGGTTGATCATGAGTACGTCGCAGTATGTGGCCAGCCGGTCCTCGGAAGCCGGCGAGAACTGAACGTTCACATATTCGACGGGACGCGTCGGATCCAGGCGGCGGGTGAGCTCAAAGAGGGGTGCGAAATAAGCTTCGGACTCTTCCGTATGCGATTCGGGTTCGTTCGCAATGGACCACATGACGACACTGGGATGGTTCTTGTCCCGCGCAACAAGTTCTGACAGGTGTGCCGCATGAGCTGCCTGCGTTTCTTCGGAAACATCATCCGGTCCGAACACCCTGTCGATCTTCGCACCGAAGGTTGCACCCACAACTTTGTTCATTCCGACCGCAGCGGCCTCGTCGATGACGACGACGCCGTGCTCGTCCGCATAGTCGAGAACCTCTTCCGCGTACGGGTAGTGGGAGGTTCGGAGCGAATTCGCCCCGATCCACGACAGGAGTTCGAAGTCGTGGACCATGAGGACATCACTGTGGCCCCTGCCGATCGTGTCGTGATCCTCGTGCATGACGAACCCGCGGAAGTAGAACGGTTTCCCGTTGATGTGGAACTCGTGCTCCACGACGTCCACCGTGCGGATACCAACCCGAAGGGTGCAGGAGTCGATAACGTCATCGGCGTCGCACACCTCGATAAGGAGGTCGTAGAGCCCTCCCTCACCGAGTTCCCACAGGGTTGGGTTCTTGACCTTGATGTCGAACGTATATTCCAGGCCCTTCGCATCAACACCCATCGAATCGGCTCGCCCGGCCTCGGTACCGTCGGGTCCGAGAAGTGCGGCGCGGAGTGTGAGCAGTGACGTTTGTGTGCCAAAGCCTTCGGGAAGGACGCGATGTCTGTATTCGTCTGCGTCGTGCACGTTGGAGATTGATGCCCGGCACGACACGAGGCCACGGACCTCGGCGTCGGCTTCACTTTTCTCAATGTCAGTGACAGCCGTAATGTCATCGAGGTAGTTGACGGAGGTGGAGTAGAGCCACACCCGGCGATGGATACCGGCATAGTTAAAGAAGTCGTGCATCTGCCCCTGCACCGGGCCGTACGCGGTGTCTTCAACGTAGCCGGGCGGAATAGTATGCCAGCGCAAGCGGTTGTCGATCCGGACTGTAATCCGTACTTCTTCGCCGGGCGCAACAAGATCGGAGACATCGGCTTCCAACGGCAGGTAACCACCTTCGTGCTGTGCCACATGGATATCGCTAACCCAGACATCTGCTTTGTGGGTGGCCGAGTCGAAGCGGAGAACAACAAGCTGATCGTGCCAGCCGCGCGGCTCCCGAACGGTCGTTTGGTAGAAGACGGCACCAACTATTCGTGGAGGGCGCGTCCCGGCACAATGTCGTTGTAGCTGGCCGGCACCGGCATAAGAAAAGCATCGTCGAGCGGCCGACCGAACCACCTCTGCTCCTCCCCTACCTCATCCGGATCGGCCTTAAACCTCCACAAGCCCGAGAGGTCCTTGCGTTCACGAGTGGGCGTATCGAGCGGCTTGAGCATGGTGATCCTTCCCTCGCCACCCAGCCTAGGCGCAAGTCATCGCGTTGGCACGGGGGTCATTCGCTCAGCGAAATCGAGTGCAACTTGCTTGGGCAGGTACGCCCAATAAGCAAAGCCCGCACCCAGCGCCACGGAGGAGGCAATAGCTGTGGAGCCAGTCCGATCGGACTGGCCCTACTCGTTCGCCCATATTCTGATTCGCTGACCATCAGCCAGCTCTCTTAGCTGCCCCGCACATCGTTACTCACAGGCACAGAGAATCGCCGCTGATACTGGCCAGCTATCCGCCGGTGATTGTCATGGTCTTAACGCCGGTCTCGTCGACCTGTTCGCGGGTAAAGGCCCACGGCAGGGTTTCACCTTCCGCCCACATAGCAAACTGGTTGTCGACATTGTGGGACCGGGGATGACCCGAAGTGCCCGAGGAAATGATCCAGGTGGCCGCGTCCAGGTCGGACAGGTCAACAACCATTCTCATGGAGGGACCCGGACCCACTTCGTAGTCAACGAGGCCATTCTCGTCCACCGTAGGCGAGAAGCCGTTGGCGTTGGGAATGGAGGAGCTACCCGGAATGGGGAGCGGATCGCCGTTGAAGTAGTTGCGAACAATGCTCGGGATAGCATCGCCTCCCATGACGGAGTGCGTCGGGGTTTCGACGTGAATCTTGCCCCACTCCCACTCGTCCATGTCCTCTCCCATCTGTTCGCTCAGGTCGTGATCCATGGCTTCCAGGGCAGCGACCATGATGGCATCGCGGTCCTCCACGGCCTCGGTTGACGGGTTGTCCCACCACTCGCTATCGGCTTCCAGTCCGGCAAAGAAGATCAGGTACCTGGTGGAGTTTGTGGCACCAAAGCCATCGATGCGTTCACCGAGAGTGAGGTCCATCAAATGCGAGTAGGCGGATGACATGATGGCGGCACCGGCCTCGTCCGTAGCCGCATGCGCACCGTTCTCGAGCCAGGTGGACAGAATGCCCTGCGCCTCGGAGAGCCGTTCACTATCAGTATCAACAGTTGCAAAGTGCTCGGCAAGCTCCTGGCCGTACGGGGACTGGTCGAGAAGCATGATTTCGTTTGCTCGATCCACCGTGATCGGCGTACCCGCCTCGATGTCTGATTCGATGGCGTCACGAATCGCCTGTGCACGGTATCCACCATCGGAATAGCTACCGAGGTACGGGCCAAGATCGGGGGGCGTCACCTGCTGGTTGGCAGGAACAATGAAGCCCTCCGCGGGGTCGAGCGAAGCTGGCATGTCGTCCGCACCGTAGTAGCCCTGCCAGTCATAGGACGAATCCCAGCCCGGCCGCGGCCACCTGCCATCGGCACCCAGGTTCTCGGGCAGTTGCGCCTGCTCTAGGTCACCATCGGCGTCACTGACCTCAGGGCGGATCGGGAACAGACCCGGCGCCTGGTATCCAATATGACCATCGTTCGTCGCGAAGACAATGTTCTGTGCGGGAACCGCGAAGGCTGCCGCGGCCTCCGCAACCTCGTCCGCATTACTCGCTCGATTGATCGCAAAGATCGCATCGCCCGTCGTGCCGGGCTTTAACGCAGTCCACTCGAGTGCAATCGAGAAGTCACGCGGAGCATCCGGCAGGGAGGCGGTTCGATCATCTGAGATCAGCAGATCGGACACGATCGGTCCGTGGACGGACTCGCGTACCTCAACCTCGAATGAGTCTCCACCAGCAACATTGAACGTTTCGGTCCGGATCTCGTACTCAACATCCTCGCCGTCACGTTCGTACGTTGTCTCCCCCGTATTCTTCTCGACAACAAAGTCTGTGACGTCCCCGCCAAGGTTAGTTAGGCCCCAAGCCAGCTCGGAGTTGCGGCCAATGATGAGGCCGGGCATCCCAGAGAAGGAGAAGCCGGTCGCATCGTACGTGCAGTCTTCCGTAATCTCCACGCAGTGCAATCCAACCTGGTACCAGACCGACGGATAGGAAATAGTCAGGTGCGGATCGTTCGCCAAGATCGGCATACCCGACTCTGTGTACTCGCCCGAAACCACAAACGAATTCGAGCCCACGCCGCTCCCCCTGCCCAGCATGATCGGCATCGCATCAAGGGTCTCTTGAGACTCGAAGACGAGCGCAGAGATCTGAGCCTCCGATTCCGCTCCGGCGGCGCCCCCTGCTGATAAATCTCCAGCTTTATCGGCCGAGGCATCTGAACCTGATTCATCGGCCGATGCCTCTGGATCTGCAACATCAGCCGAATCCGTTCCATCCGCAGTGTCAGAACCTGCCGTCTCCCCAGCGACGAGCGGACGAGCTTGCGCTCGCGGATAGGTGTCTCGCGGTTGCAGATTCGTGTCGTCACTACCGGTGAGAATGGGATCGTGGTCGCCTGCCGAGAAGGCGGGGAAGAGCTCCTCGACAAGCTCGGTGTCACCAATGCTGTCGTAGGCGACAACCCTGGCAACCTCGTCATCGAGGTTGTTCTTCAGGTCCCACGCCATGGCCTTCAACCAGGCAAGGGAGTCGATGCCAGTCCAGGGCTCGATATCGGCCACCGGAACCGACAGGGAAAGGACCGTGTATTCAAGGCCGAGTTCACCGGGTGAACGATCTGCAATGTAGGCGTTCACACCATCGGCGTATGCGGTGTAGTAGGACCGCGACTCCTCGGTGATGAGGTCCCACTCTTCTTCGGCGAGCTTCCGCCATCCCATCGAACGGATAACGACGTCGGCTTGCTTCGCTTCGTCCACGTCACCAACAAGCTCGGTAAGGCGGCCTCCGGTCATGTGGCGTCGGTAGTCCATTTCAAAGAATCTGTCCTGGGCGTGGATGTAGCCCTGGGCTCGGAACAGATCCGCATCCGTCGTGGCATAGATGTTCGGGATTCCGTATTCATCCCGAATGATCTCGACGGTGCCATCGGCACCTTTGATAACGTGCTCGCCCCCGTGGGTGGGAAGCGATTTGTTGAGCGTGACAATGAGGAAGCCTCCGCCGAAGACGACGAGGGCAACGAGTAAAGCGAGGATGGCAACTGCGACCTTTCGGCCGAGTCTGCGCGGTAATGATTGGGACATGTAGCACCTTGGTAAAACAACGTTGTGGTCGAACCATCCTAGGACGAAAGGCCCGTTATTGGACCGTTTCCCGCGGTGAGTCGGCGTCGAGTTGCGGTGGCGGCTACACCGACCTGGCACAATGGTGCATACCGCACATGGCAAGAGCATTGCCATTACGCCGCAACACATGGCAACTTGTTGCAGAAACTCGTGTGCTAAACCACGCTATTTGGTAAGACCTACGACAAAGGAGTCCGGACATGACTATTTCTAAACCTGCTCCATCTTCCGCCGATATCGGTGTCACCGGTATGGGTGTGATGGGCCGTAACCTCGCCAGGAACCTTGCCCGGCACGAACATCGGGTCGCCATCCACAACCGCACCGCCTCCAAGACCGAAGATGTCATGGACCAGTTCGGTGACGAAGGTACCTTCGTTCCCTCTGAATCTCTCGAGGATTTTGTTTCGTCGCTGACCCCGCCCCGCGTCGCGATCGTCATGGTCCAGGCGGGTGCAGCAACCGATGCTGTCATTGATGATCTGGCTGACCTGCTGGACGAAGGCGACATTATCGTTGATGCCGGGAACGCACTGTTCACGGATACTCGCCGCCGCGAGGCCGCCCTGAAGGAGCGCGGCCTGCACTTCGTTGGCTGCGGTGTTTCCGGCGGTGAAGAGGGTGCGCTTTGGGGTCCGTCGATTATGCCGGGCGGTTCCGCAGACTCGTACAAGCGGCTTGGCCCCATGCTCGAGTCGATTTCCGCTCACGTCGACGGCGAACCGTGTTGCACCCACGTCGGTGAGGACGGTGCCGGTCACTTCGTCAAGATGGTGCACAACGGTATCGAGTATGCGGACATGCAGGTCATTGGTGAAGCCTACGATCTGCTCCGCCGCGGCCTTGGCCTCACGCCCGCAGAGATCTCGGAGATTTTCGCGGAGTGGAACAAGGGCGATCTTGACTCGTATCTCATGGAGGTCTCCACGGAGGTTCTCCGCCAGGTGGATGCTGAAACCGGCAAGCCACTCGTTGACATCATTGTTGACCAAGCCGGCCAGAAGGGCACCGGCATGTGGACCGTCCAGACGGCCCTCGATCTTGCTGTTCCCGTCACCGGTATCGGTGAAGCAACCTTCGCCCGCGGCCTGTCCTCCGCCGTTGTACAGCGCGACGCCGCCGCCGATTTCGAAGGAATTGCCGACGAATGGAATATTGCGGACCGCGACGCCTTCATTGAGGATGTTCGCCAGGCTCTCTACGCGTCGAAGATCATTGCTTACTCGCAGGGATTCAACGAGATCCAGGCCGCGGCCACCGAGTATGGCTGGGATATTAGCCTTGCCGACATGGCTCGGATCTGGCGGGATGGCTGCATCATCCGTGCCCGCTTCCTCGGCGATGTCACGAAGGCTTACGACAAGAACCCGGAACTTCCGCTCCTCCTCGCCGATGAGTACTTCTACAACGCCGTGAAGACGGCACTGCCGCACTGGCGCAGGGTTGTTTCGCTCGCAGCGCTGCACGGCGTTCCTGCACCGGTCTTCTCGTCCTCCCTGTCGTACTACGACGGGGTGCGGGCCGACCGCCTCCCGGCTGCCCTCATTCAGGGTCAGCGTGACTACTTTGGCGCGCACACGTACAAGCGCGTGGACAAGGAAGGCACGTTCCACACCCTGTGGGCCACCGAAGAACGGGGCGAAGTCGAATCCTAAGACTCTCCGTGGTGGGCCGCACGGCCCACCACCCCATTCCGTTGAATCTCAACTAAATAGCTCCAAGAGGAAAACCCACGCTCGGCTTCCACCCGGGGTTCAGCTGCACCGCACGCTATTTCAAGCTCGGGAGCTTTATTCAACGGGACTTATAAATTTTTCCATTCTCTATCTGCACATCCACTTCCCAACATGTAGAGGTATTCAATGAAACTCCGTGAAGATGCTCGCTGGTCCATCGTCGTACCGACATCGATCGGCGTCAGGATCACACCCGAAAACCGTCAGCCCGTCCACACCACCGACCGATTCTTCATGCATGCGACGTCGGCAGAGACCAACGTTGCGTCCGTGTCGTCGTACCTGGGTGAGCCCACGAAGGTTCTGACGAACTTCGTCGAAGGCTCCCCGATCTCCGCCTTCATTCAGGCTGATCTCCGTAAGCGCGGCATGGCATTCGAGGGCCCCTCGCTGCCGCAGGGCGACGCCTGGGGGTACCGCCACCAGTTCAACGTTGCCGACTCCGGTTTCGGTGGCCGCGGCCCCCGCGTCTGGAACGACCGGGCGGGCGAGGTCGGACTCGACCTCGATGCCGCAGATTTCGATCTAGATCGCATGTTCAAGGACGAGGGCGTGAAGATGGTCCACCTATCCGGTCTCGTTGCCGCTCTTTCCCCGAAGACCTCGAAGTTCTGTGTCGAGATTGCGAAGAAGGCCAAGGAGCACGGCACTGCCGTTTCTTTCGACCTGAACTACCGCGCTTCCTTCTGGAAGGGCCGCGAGGAAGAGCTCTCCGCAGCGTTCCATGCGATCGCCGAGCAGTGCGACATTCTCTACGGCAACGAAGAGGACTTCCAGCTCTGCCTGGGCATCAAGGGACCCGAGGCGGGAGGCAAGGACATCGATGAGGAGATCGACCAGTTCAAGCAGATGATCGGCCGCATCCAGGAGGCCTACCCGAAGGCGCAGTACATTGGCACCTCGCTCCGTGAGGTCGTCTCCGCGAACCACCACCGCTGGGGCATGATCCTCTGGGGCGAGGGCGAGTTCAACGTTGCGCACCTTCGCGACATTGACGTCCTCGACCGTATTGGCGGCGGCGACGGCTCGATCGGCGGCGTTCTCTACGGCATCCTGCAGGGCTGGGAACCGGAGAAGTGCATGCAGTTCGGATGGGCGACGGGCGCACTTGCGGCAACGTCAATCACCGACTTCGGCGCACCGGCCGACGAGGAGCAGGTCTGGGCCATCTGGTCCGGCAACGCACGCGTCAAGCGGTAAGCACACATCAACCAGAGGCTGACATAACAGGAAGAGGAGGGGTCCCGTGGCGCTGCCCCGGCACCCCTCTTTTCCACCCTACGGACTTCCATCATCCACGGACTTCCATCATCCACGGACTTTCGTCAACCATGGGCCTCCGTCAACCACGGTTTTCCGTCCGTCGCAGTCCCAGCCCCGCAAATCGTTCCCATCATGGTTCGTTTCCGGGCCGTAGGTGAAGGCGAGTTCAGCAATCAAACATGTATCGTGCCTTCCCCGGTCAACAGCGGCCCGCCCTTCGAACCAGATCCGCGACCAGAATGGGTTGGACCACCACGCGCCACCCGCGGCAACGACCTAGACAGGGTGGCCACCTAAACAAAGCGGTCTCCTAAACAAACCGGCCAACTCGACAAACCGGCTACCCAAACAAACCGAATACCCATACGAACCGGCCTACCCGGCAGGCACAGAGAGGTGCATTATGACGAAGCTTTATCCCGGTATCCCCGAAGCGATTGGCATCGGTGGTCCCGATACGACGTTGACGGATGATGAGATCCGCAGTTTCGTTACTGAGCAACTGGGTGACTACGACTTCGATGGCAAGCGCGTGACGCTTGTTGTCCCCGACGGTACCAGGCATGCCCCGGTTGCAAAGCTCGCCCATATGATCCGCGATGCTCTTGGCAATCGCCCAAAGGACGTTCGCGTTGTCATCGCTCTTGGCACCCACGACAAGATGAGTGAAGAGGCTATCGGTGCGCTCATGGGCTACGAACCCGGGCATTTCAACGACTCTTTCCCGGGTTGGCAGATTTTCAATCACGAATGGTGGGATGAGGACACGTTCGCGAATCAGGGAACCATTCCCGCCGACAAGATCAAGGAACTATCGGGCGGACGTCTCGAGCGTGAAATGGTTGTGCACGTCAACAAGATGGTGGTTGACACCGACATCACCTTTATTCTCGGTCCGGTGCTCCCCCACGAGGTTGTTGGTATCTCTGGCGGCAACAAGTACCTCTTTCCCGGGCTTTCGGGTCACGACGTCATCAACATGTCGCACTGGGTGGGTGCTCTCATCACATCCTTTGAGATGATCGGCTCTCGCGGAATCACCCCCGTCCGTCAGATGATCGACGCGGCAGCATCGCTTGTCCCGTCAACGAAGATCATGCTTGGCATGATCGTGAAACCGGGCGGCGGCTACGACCTGCACTACGTCGCCTTCGGCGATGTTCACGCGGCCTGGGAGGCCTGCGCACAAGTATCTGCGGACGTGCACGTCAAGTACGTGGAGAAGCCATATCGGCGGGTCGTGTCCATCATGCCGACCATGTACGAGGACATGTGGACGGCAGCGAAGGGCTTTTACAAGCTCGAACCGATCGTCGCCGACGGCGGAGAGCTCATCATATACGCCCCGCACATCGACACGATCTCCCACATGCATCCCGACATCGTCAAGATCGGCTATCACAACCGCGACTACTTCGTGAAGCAGTGGGACAAGTTCGAAGACAAGCCCTGGGGTGACCTCGCCCACTCGACACACTTGCGGGGCAAGGGCACCTTCGACCCCGAAACCGGTACCGAAGAGAACCGCGTGACCGTCACCCTCGCCACGAAGATCCCTCGCGATGTCGTCGAGTCCATCAACCTGTCTTACATGGATCCCGAGGACCTCGACTTCGAGGCCCTAGAAGCCGATCCCGATACCTTCGTCGTCCCGCACGCCGGTGAACTCCTGCACCGCGTCGAAGCACGCGAAAGGTAGTACTCAAGAGAATAGGTGCCGGCAAACTTCTCAGCAATCTGTCCGAGACGGCAACCAGTTGCACCGCTAGGACGAGCAACTACACCGGCCAGTATCCATAAAAGCAGATTGGGCGATGGCAACAACTGGCAATGTTGTCATCGTGGCAACGAACATTGATGAAATAGACGCAAGAGAGCTTGACTTCACGCAAGGGAGCGATGACATGGCCGAATGGACACCGTTGTCGATGCGGAATGCTGACTGCGCCAGGTTTGCCCGCTTCCCTCGGGCTCACCGTCGAGGAGGAAACGCATGACTAGTCAGATAGCGGCAACGCCCGGTTTCGCCCGCGATCTTCCACCGCACTTCGACGAGCTCGCCCAACGGGTCGCCGCCGAGGTTAAGAATGCTCTCGGCAAGGCACCGCGGCCCAAAATCGGGGTTGCCTATTCCGGCGGCGTAGACTCCGCTGTTCTCGGCGCCCTTGTCGCTCGCGCAGTCGGCCCCGATAGAACCGTTCTTCTCCTCGGCATTTCTCCATCGCTGGCAGCACGTGAACGAACCCTCGCCCACAGGCAGGCCGAGGAAATGGGTCTACAGGTGATCGAGGTTCCCACTGAAGAGATCAAAAACGCTGAGTACCGCAAGAACGACGTTGACCGCTGCTACTTCTGCAAGGACGAGCTCTTCACGACGCTGGATGACAGCGCGGCCGAGGCTCATGATCTTGGCGTAATCGCCTACGGCGAGAATGCCGATGATTCGAAGCGACCGGATCGTCCCGGCGGCAGGGCTGCTCGAGAGCATTCCGTTCTTTACCCCCTCGCCACCGCCGGCATCAAGAAGGTCCAGGTCCGGGAGATTGCCTCTGCTCTTGGCCTGAGCTCTGCGCTGAAGCCGGCAGCCCCGTGCTTGGCTTCCCGTATTCCTCACGGCCAGGAAGTCACGGCCGAGAAGCTTCATGCCGTTGACGTAGCCGAAGATGTTGTTCTTGGCGCGGGCTTCAGCGACTGCCGCGTACGCCATCACGGCACCGTTGCCCGTATCGAAGTGCCGACGGACGAGATCGGCAGGATCGCCAATGACGAGCTTCGTAGACACGTTCTCAAGGGTGTGAAGCAGGCGGGCTTTAGCCACGTCGCCTTCGATCTCAACGGCATCCAGTCCGGTGCTTTCACCATGCAGATTCTCTCCCGCAGACCGGAGGAAGCATGAGCAGTATCGCGAACCTTGACTTTGGTCGATACGAGCGGAGGGGTTATCCCGAAGCCGTTCTGTGCGACGGGAAGTCCCTTGACCAGTGTGTACATATCGCACGCACCTGGAGAGCAAAGGCCAATGAGGGCCTGAACCTGGGCACGGTCCTGTTCACTCGGATTACCGAGGACAAGGCCAAGGCGGTCACCAACATTTTAGATGGTGCGATCTGGCACGAGACAGCCCGCATGGTGGCGTGGCCGGGGGACGTACCTGAGCCAAGCGGAGGCAAGGTCATTGTTGCCTGCGCGGGCACGTCCGATCTTCCCGTCGCCCAAGAAGCAGCGCTCACCGCACGGTACCTCGGCAGGTCCGTGACCGAACTCGTTGATGTTGGGGTTGCCGGCCTGGACCGGATCCTCGCCCACCGCGAAACTCTCCAGTCCGCCCGGGTCATCGTGGTAGTGGCCGGAATGGAAGGGGCACTTGCTTCCGTTGTATCAGGACTCGTTTCTTGCCCGGTTGTTGCCGTCCCAACGTCGGTTGGCTACGGAGCGTCGTTCGGAGGCATCACTGCCCTTCTCAGCATGCTGAACTCCTGCTCCCCCGGCGTGTCCGTCGTCAATATCGACAACGGCTACGGAGCCGGACATCTCGCAGCGCAGATCGCAGAACCCCAGGGAGACACGCATGGCACCGCATGATCACGGCCACAGCAGACATTCCGACCGCGAGCACGCCCACTCTCATGGTCATTCTCATGACGGGGCTTCTCACGGAAGTCACTTGCACGGTAGTCATCCCCACAACCACGGTGGGTACTCTCATTCTCACGGCGAGTACAGTCGCGAGATTTCGACTGCCGACGGCCTACCCGTACCCGAGAGTCAGCAAATTGAGGCAACCGACCTTTGGGAAGGTGAAGCAGACCGGACTCTGTGGATCGATGCGAGCCAGGGCGCTTCTGGCGATATGTTGCTCGGTGCTCTGCTTGATGCTGGTGCCGATGCTGGTTCTGTTGCGAAGGTTCTTGAGCTCATCGCACCGGGCCTGCTCCACCTTCAGTCGCGGCACGTGGTCCGCGGTCCGTTCCGCGCGGTCAAGGTGGACGTCATTGCCGACGAGCCGAATCCCCCCGCCCGTCATCTCTCCGACGTCGAGGAGCTTCTGGAAGCTCCGGGAGTTCCCCGGCAACCCGGGATTTAGCAAAGGAAGCGTTCCACCTGCTCGCGGAGGCCGAGGCTCACGTGCACGGCGCAAGCATCGAGTCGGTTCATTTCCACGAGGTGGGCGCTCTCGACTCGATCGGCGATATCGTCGGCGTCTGCGAGGCAATCCGGACCCTCGGGGTGGAAACAGTCGTCACCTCAACCGTTGCGGTCGGTGCGGGAACGGTGAAGACCCAGCATGGTGTGTTGACGGTTCCACCACCCGCCGTTGCCGAGCTGGCGAAGGGCTGGCCCGTCGAGGCCGGCGGACCGGGGGATGTTGGCGAGCTCTGCACTCCAACGGGGATGACTCTGATTCGCACGCTGTCCGCTAGGCACGGGAACATGCCGGAGATGGTGGTTGAGGAGATTGGTGTTGGTGCCGGCACCAGAATCCGCAAGGACCGGGCAGGCGTTGTTCGAGTGGTGGTCGGCACCGCGGCGCACGATAGGACACCAGCTCACTCCGTGGCCGGTGCCGCCATTGATTTAGATTCTTCGCATAATCAGGTAACTGAACCCTCCTTTGAGCCGGACGATCGGGTGCATACGGTCGAGGCGAATGTGGATGATATGGATCCGCGCCTGTGGCCGAGTGTGCTTGATGCCTTGATTTCTGCCGGTGCGAATGATGCCTGGCTGACACCGATTGTTATGAAGAAGGGCCGGCCCGCCGACGTTGTCTCCGCGCTCTCGCATGAGAATAGCCTGTCGGCCGTCGTTGATGCGATGGTGGCACACACCTCGACGATCGGCGTGCGCGTTTCTGCGCCCTCGCACCGGAGGGTCCTGAACCGCAGCATTGTTCCGATCGACGTTGACGGGATGATGGTGCGGGTCAAGGTCTCGGGGTCCGAGGACGAGATCACGCACGTGAGCATCGAATTTGATGACGTCGCTCGGGTGGCTCGTTCTCTCGATATTCCGCAGCGCGAGGCACTGTCAATGTGTGAGTCTGTTGCCTGGTCGGCCGGACTCGTTTGCGGAAGGAGTATGCCGTGACGGACGCAAAGAAGCGTGTCACCATTTACGATGTCGCTAAAGTCGCGGGAGTCGCTCCCTCAACCGTGTCGCGAGCCTTCTCTCGACCGGGTCGTGTCAATGCCGAGACATCCCGCCGGATCTACGAGGTTGCCGAAGGACTCGGTTACCGTTCCCAGTCACCGGCCCGCCTGGATACGGGGAAGGTTTCGAAGATTCTCGCCTTTGTCGTCTCCGACATCAATAACCCGTTCCTCACTCACATCATGCGGGGCTTCCAGCAGGAAGCCAGCCAGCAGGGCTACACCACCCTACTGATTGACTCTCAGGAGTCCGATTCCGCAGAGCGCAGCTCTATTGAGAAGATCATTCACCTGGTTGACGGCGTTGTTCTTACCTCATCGAGGATGTCTGATTCGACGATCAGCCAGATCATGAAGGTCAAGCCCGTGATCGCCATTAATCGCGAGGTCCGCGGGGTTCCCTCCATTCTTCCCGACACTGACCGCGGTGTGCGCCAGGCCGTCGAGCTGATTGCCAGCCATCATCACAAGCGCCTGCTTTATCTGGCTGGCCCAGAATCATCCTGGGCCGACGGCGTACGGTGGCGGGCGCTCGCCGAGTCCTGCGATGAACTGGATATCACTCTCAAGCGCATCGGGCCCTATCCGCCCTCGCTCATGGGTGGCATTACTGCTTCCCGGGTGTGGATCCGGCAGCAGTCCTCGGCTGTCATGGCCTACAACGATCTCCTTGCCATCGGGTTCATGAAGGCCGTTCAGAACGCTGGCTTCAACGTTCCCGGCGACGTGTCCGTCATCGGCATGGACAACACGATCACGACCGCACTAACCACTCCTACACTCACGACCGTCGCTACTCCCCGAACATGCTGGGTGTGCGGGCTGCTCGCACTCTCATCTATCAGTTGCAGAACCGGTCGAAGCAACAACCCAAGACCGTGACGGTCCCCATGAACGTGTTCCTGCGGGAATCCGTGGGGCCCGTTCCAACACCAGCCTAGGAATCTCCGGCTCGATGACCACCACCAACGAAGGATTCGTGATGACAACGCCACGTACCGGCCGCGCGCCGCTCACTCTCCACCCGGACCGGCTCTTCCCTGCCGATCCGACCACCCGCGATATCACGCGTAAGATCTACCAGCAGATTGTTGACCTGCCGATCATTTCCCCGCACGGTCACGTGCCGGTCGAATGGCTTGCCGATGACATTCCGTTCACCGACCCGACCTCCCTTCTTCTCACCCCGGACCACTACACGAACCGCATGCTTCATGGCGCGGGCGGCGTTGAGCTATCCGAACTCGGCGTTCCCGTGGGAAGCGAGATGACACCCGAACAGTCCCGGAATGCGTTCCGCAAGCTGTGCGAGAACTGGAAGTACTTCCGTGGCACCCCGGTTCGCTACTGGTTCGAGCAGGAGTTCTACGACCTGTTCGATGTACGGGTGCGCCCCAGTGCCGACACTGCGGACGAGATCTACGACCAGATTGCCGCGAAGCTCGCCACCCCCGAGTACCGGCCGCGCGCTCTCTACCAGCGGTTCAATATCGGGGCGATTGCCACGACCGATGATCCCTGTTCCGACCTGTCCGGTCACGCGAAGTTGCTGGCAGATCCGACATGGGACAGCAAGGTGGCCCCGACGTTCCGGCCCGATGCGTACCTCGAGCCGGGCCGGTCCAACTGGAATGAGCTCACAAACAACCTGGGTGAGGTTACGGGCGTCAATGTCGACACCTACGCCGGCAACCTGGAAGCCATGAGGACCCGCCGCCAGTACTTCAAGGAGCACGGCGCCGTCTCCTCCGATCACTCTCACGCCGATGCTGGATGCGAGAGGCTCTCCGACCGGGAAGCCGAAGCGCTGTATGCAAAAGCAAGACAGGGCACGATCGAACAGGCGGATGCTGACAGGCTCCGCCGCCACATGATCAACGACCAGGCGAAGCTTGCCACCGAGGACGGGCTGGTCATGACCCTGCATCCGGGCGTGTACCGCAACCACGACACGCAGGCCTTTGAGCGCTACGGTGCCGACGTCGGCGGCGACGTTCCCTACGCCATTGAGTTCACGAAGGCACTTCAGCCCATCCTTGACTCCTACGGCAACGTTGACGGCTTCCAGCTGGTCGTGTTCACCATGGACGAGACGGTGTACAGCCGCGAGCTGGCCCCCATGGCCGGCTACTACCGCTGCCTCTTCGTTGGCGCCCCCTGGTGGTTCATCGACGAGGCTGACGCCATCATGCGCTACCGCCGTTCCGTCACCGGGTACGCAGGCTTCTACAAGACATCCGGGTTCATCGATGACACCCGCGCCTTCTGCTCGATCCCGGCCCGCCACGACCTGGCCCGCCGCATCGACTCCGCCTTCCTCGGTGGCCTCGTTGCCGAGCACCGCCTCGACATGGATGAGGCCGTCGAGACCGCTATCGATATTGTCACCACCCAGCCGCGAAAGGTATTCAAGCTATGAGCACGCAACTGACCCGTTCCACCCACGGTAGGCCAGCCGCACCCGTGCGGATTCTCCACGTGGGGCTGGGCAACTTCATGAGAGCCCACCAGGCCTGGTACACGGAAAAAGCCAGTAACGCCGACGAGTGGGGAATTGCAGCTTTCACGGGCCGCAGGCCTCTGATGGCGGAGCTGCTGGCGCCCCAGGATGGTCTTTACACTCTGATCACCAAGGAGGCAGCCGGTAACTCCTACGAGGTCATCTCGTCAATCGTTGCCGTCCATCCCGCCTCCGACTTCGCTTCCTTCATTGGCTACTTTGAGTCCTCGGACCTGTCGATCGTCACCTCAACGGTGACCGAGGTCGGCTACTGCCGCCGCCCCGACGGCTCCCTGGATCTGGAGGACGCAAGGGTGGCAGCCGACCTGGAGGCACTCAAGGAACTTGTCGGTAAAGAAATGGAGCTGGGCTCTGCCGAGCTCTCCACGGCGCCCGCGAAGATCCTTGCCGGTCTTCTTGCCCGTCGGGCCGCCGGGGTTGGACCGCTCACGATCCTGCCGTGCGACAACCTGCCGGACAACGGTTCAGCATTCGCACGCGTTGTGGCCGATGCTGCCCGCGAGGTCGATCCCAGCATTGTGCAGTGGATGGTTGAGAACGTCTCCTGGGCCACGTGCATGGTTGACCGCATTACCCCCGCAACTTCCGATGCGGATCGAGACGAGTGCGAGAAGGTGCAGGGCTACGCCGATGCCTCACCGGTTCCGACCGAGCCCTTTAGCGAATGGGTTATCTCGGGCGACTTTCCCGCGGGCCGCCCCGACTGGGAAGTCGCCGGCGCTCAGATCGTTGAGGATGTCGAGCCCTACGAGCAGCGCAAGCTGTGGATGCTGAACGGCTCCCACTCCCTCATGGCCTACGCAGCACCGATCTTCGGCCATGCGACCGTGGCCGACGCCATCGGCGACCAAGTGGTGCGGGGCTGGGTTCAGAAGTGGTGGGAGGAAGCCGGCTCCGGACTTCAGGTCGAATGGGAGGACTACGCGGCAGCCCTCCTGGCTCGCTACGAGAACCCGAACATTCGTCACCTGCTGGCACAGATCGCACACGACGGTTCCCAGAAGATCCCCGTCCGCATCGCACCCACGCTGATCAATCAGCGCACGCAGGGTAAGCTCCCGGTCTCCGCAGTTAAGGCCGTTGCAGCCTGGATGCTCCACTTGCAGGGCTATGGCGCACCTGTTGTCGACAAGAGCGCCGACAAGGTCGCCAGCCAGCTGAACGACAACGCAACGAAGAATGCCGAAGTCGTTCTCAACTATGTGGCACCCGAGCTCAGCGGCGATGCCGAACTCGTCACCGCGATCGCCGATGCAGCAGAGGAAATCCTCAGCTTCGTCAAGGAATAATCCCTGGCCATCACGGATAGTAAAGCGTCAGGGGCGAGAGAAGAACACACAATTCACTCCCGCCCCTGACGGCATATCTCATATTAAAGCGGCAATTAGACCGCGAAACTCAGACTATTCAGTATGTGAACTCTCCCGTGAGCATGCCGGTACAGTTTAAGCCCTCATCCCTTAGGCGGTTAGTTACCCTCGACCACGTTTTCCAGGTAGAGGCGTGCCCGTCTGATTCGCAGGGGTAGGTCGGGTGTAACACCGGAGGGCAGGTCGTCCACCGGCCACCACTGCACCTGTTCGCTCTCGTCACTCACGGAGAACTCTGCATCCGGATCTGCAATCGCTGCAAACCCAACGTCCCAGTGGCGAGAACAGGTAAAACCGCCGTGCAGGTCGTGCCGATCGAGGTCAACAACTCCCCCGGTCAGTTCAAGATCTTCGATCCCACTTTCCTCGCGGGCTTCACGAACCGCGGCGGCCTCAAGCGTGTCGTCGCCTGCTTCGAGATGTCCGCCGAACTGGACCCAGAACTGACCCTTCTTGTGAAAGGTCAGCAAAATCTGGCTGCGGTCCGGTGAGAACACGAAGCAGCTCGCCGTGATGTGCTGATCGCCAAACGGCTTCCACAGCATGGCCTCACCGTCGGCACCCACCTTGACGAGATATGACTCCTTCAGTTGCTTCTGGAAAGGGTCGATCGACGAGTAGGACATGAGGTGAGAGATAACAGATTCGAGCACACTGTAATTCTACGTTCCGCACCCAGTCGCAGGTACTCCAACGTGCCAGCTACGGACAGCCCTCACTTATCCTCTCCTGGGACTCATTGCTTGATCCCGATGCTCATTGCCTGGCCACGGGGTTTACCGACTACCCGGCCCAGGCTCACAACCGTGCCGATGTTCACCACCCTGCCTAGGTTCATTACCACACCCAGGGGCATGACCCGACCACTGAGGTTCATGACTCGGCCCATGAACTACTCGGAGTAAGCAACCTGATGGTCAACCTGCATTGCCTTGAACATCCATAATTTCAGAATTGTCTTACCTGGAGTTTGTGGCGACATATCGGCGTTTTCGGGATTTTCTAGCAATGCCCTTGAAAAGACTAGGTGACTCACCCCTTGACAGGCACCCGGTTAACTGGTTAGTTGGTCATGTAATTAACCAAGGAGGTGGTCATGGACTTCTCAGCCCAGACTCCCATCTACATCCAGATTGCGGATGACATCAGGAGGCGTGTTGTCACCGGAGAACTACAGGCAGGTGACCAACTTATGTCGACCACTCAGTACGCCACGACGTATCGGATCAATCCGGCAACCGCTAATAAGGCTTTCGCCACTCTGGTTGAAGAGGGCCTCGTTGAGAAGCGCCGTGGAATCGGCATGTTTATCACTCCTCATGCACACGAAACTCTGACAACCGCTGGTCGTGCAACGTACCGGGAGGAGACTCTCTTCCCCGCCGTTGCAGCCGGCCTCGAGCTCGGCCTTACCCCTCAGCAGATCATTCAACTCACCACCGACCTTCTCAAGGACGCATCATGACTTACTCCATTTCTATGACGAACGTGTCGTACGCGTACGGCAAGAAGGAAGCTCTTCGCGGCATCAACGCACAGATTCCGGCCGGCACCATTACGGGCCTACTCGGTCGCAACGGCTCCGGGAAGTCCACGCTGGCAATGCTTCTTGCGGGTCAGATGAAGGCGGAGGGTGAGCTTCTCGTTAACGGAACCTCTCCCTGGGAGAATCCGGAGATCATGCCGAACACGGTCCTCGTATCGGATTCGACCTCAATCTTTCTCGATAACAAGCTCGGCAGGTCGTCCGAGCTGTGGCGAAACAGCCGCCCGAACTGGGATGAGGACCTCTACAACGAGCTTCTCGACATGTGGCAACTGTCCGAGAAGGACACCTATTCTTCACTATCCCGCGGGCAGCAGTCGGCTTTCGTTGCCGCTCTTGGCCTTGCGTCTCAGGGTGAGCTCACGATTTTCGACGAGGTCCATCTGGGCATGGATGTGGTGGTTCGCCAAGAGTTCTACGACGCCATGCTTGCCAGCTTCGTCAAGAAGCCCCGCACCATCATTCTCTCGTCGCATCTCGTGTCCGAAATCGAGAACCTCATCGAGGAAGTTCTCATTGTTGATCGCGGCAAGCTCATTGCAGCCGGCTTCGCCGATGATCTTCGCGAAGAGCACGGACAGGACGGTGCTCAGGCATCGCTCACCGATGTTCTGATCAACCTGACCGGAAAGAGGATAGGGAAATGACGACCACAACCATGACCCACAGGAGCCTCTACAACAGGATTTCCACCCAGGACCTGAAGGCGTTCTACTGGATGACGCTGATCGTCGCGGCGATTATCACCTCCATGTACACCGTCCTTCCCTTCATTCCCGAGTCGTGGCTGGAAAACTACGGAGGCGATAGAACCAACAATTTCTTTCCGCCCGAGGCGATTGATAATCCGCGTTTCGTTCTGATTCCCGAAGCAATTACCTCGACTCTCGTCATCATCCTGTTCGTCAACGGGATCGTCACGGCGGCAGAGAACCGCACAATGCTCGGTGCCGGGGTGACCCGCAAGGCCGCCTGGATTGATGGACGGGTAGCAAACATTGGTATCGCGACCATGATCTACGTGCTCTGGACGATCGCCATCGCGGTAGCCGTTCTTCTCGACGGTGGGTTCACCAACCTCGATGTTGGCATCATGGTGCAGAGCTCGCTCACGTTCTACGCGGCCCTGCTCGTCGCCTTTGAACTCGGGTATGCCATCTCGATGCTGTTCTGCCGCTACCACTGGTTCGGCGCACTCATCGCCGCCGGTATCGGCATCACCGTTGGCATTCTCATCATGATCATGCAGCGGGGCGAACTTCCCGCGGACTGGGCCTGGTACACCTGGCTCGCCACCATCGCCTTTGTTACCTTCGCCTTCGCGGCCTCACGCCACATGCTGTTAACGCTTCCAATGAGGCGCAGCTCGTAATGGCAGGACCCCGCCACACCAGCCACACGACTCCGGTCAACCATCCTTGTGGCCGCCCGGTCACTCCCTATCGACACTCTCTCCTCGCATCCAACACCGCACCGACGAATTTTCCGCCCCGTTAGGAAGGCACCATCATGACTCACGCCCAGCTAGCCGCGAGGTACGCGCCCGCCGATAGTCGTAGCCTGCGAACCACACTGGGCTGGACTACCGGGATGGTCGCCGTCATCTTTGTCGTTGCCGGGATCTTCCCCACCGCGTGGTACGAGGAAACTCAGGAGATCCTGCAGACCACCCGGATTGGTCTCGAAGGGAGGGACCTGGAATTTGTCCGAGCCGCCGACATGGTGACAAGTTCCCTCACGGTTGTTGCACTCGTTGTCGGCATCATTACCGCCGGCGAGTTCCGCACCTACCTGGGTGCCGGCGTCACCCGCATGTCGATATGGACGAATGCTCGCAAGAATGCGATTGCCCTCACCATCGTCCTTGTCATCTTCTCAACAGCCTCACAGTTGCTCGGCATTGCCCTCGACAGCGCATGGGATGATGTCTCCTGGTCCAAGTTCGCTATCGTTGCACTGGCCTCTGCCGGAGCTTTCCTCCTCGCCCACGAGTTCGGTTACTTCGTTGCTCTCATGCACGTGCGTCTGACGATCTTGCTCGCCCTGGCAGCCACCCTCCCCATCATCTTCCTCTCGGTCTTCACCCTGGTGCAACTCAGCGTTAACGGGTGGGAGATCTGGACCTGGATCTGGCTCGCCATCATCCTGACCGTGACTATTGGAGGCACCCACAAAGCAACAAGCACGCTACCCATGAGGCGGAACGGCTACTAATAACCACAGCGTTCCGACCGGCGCCGACTCCGGCCCCGGCACCACAGGTCCCCGACCGCAATCCCGTTCGGGGACCTTCTGTTTCCACAAAACAATTCACGAGGCAATCGCAGGCGGAGCACGACCCAGCAACAGTAACCGCGACGAGCAACACTCGGCCAGGAAACCCCAGGCACGTCGATCCATTCAGCTCAATGTACGCAGACACCAAAAGAGAGCGGCGCGTTTTTCAATGCCATTGCCGGGCGAGAAGAACGGGTCTACGATTAATTCAACAGTCGTTGAGTTAAGGGAGCGTGGGCCCGGTCGTGAATCAGCAAAACGAGTCGGCAGAACCGCGTGCCACCTCCAACACCGAATCAGCAAGCCAAGCATCCGCACCACCACCTGCCGCCAATTCCCCGGAGCAGCAGGGAGGCGATAGCGGGAAACGCCGCGTCGGCCGGCGGGCGGGTCGTTCCGCCACTCGTGAGGAGATCCTCAACGCCGCTCGTCCAATGTTTGCTGAACGCGGTTTTGCGGGAACATCCATCCGGGCAATAGCCCGCGAAGCAAAAGTGGATCCCGCTCTCGTCATGCATTACTTCGGCGATAAGGAGGGCCTGTTCCGTTCGGCTCTCGAGTTGCCCGTTAATCCCCGCGAAATTCTCAGTAAGGTCATCGAAGGCGACCGGGAGAAACTGCCGGAGCGGATCATCACGACCTTCCTGGCCGTGTGGGAAGGTCCGGTTACGGGCGAAGCGATGCAAGCAATTGTCCGCCGCGTCTTTGGCGAACCGGATTCATTCAACCTCGTACGTGACTTCATGGGCGAACTCATCATTGAATCCCTCTCCCCCGCTCTGAAAGATGTTCCCGAGGAAGAGGCGCGCGCTCGTATTTCTCTCGTTGTGTCCCAAATGCTCGGCTTTGTGCTCGGTCGCTACGTCGTTGGGTTGGATTCCCTGCAGCGCATGACACACGAAGAAATCGTCACATACTTGGAACCCACGCTCCGCAGATACCTGCTCGCCGATCTCGGCGACATCGACACCTCCGCCGGGGAACACTCATAAGCATGTGAACTCTTCGCAAGATCGAGTGTGCAACATTCACGGTAAAGCCCGCGAACCCGACCGCACCGCTCTCGCCAACTAAAGAAGGCTTTGATGACAACGACTCCAGCAGTAGCATCCGAACCCGCAATCGCTATCCGTGGTCTCGTCAAACAGTTCGGTAGCACCACCGCTCTTGACAGTCTCGATCTCGAGGTCCTTCGGGGTGAAACCCACGGCTTCCTTGGCCCGAACGGCGCAGGTAAGTCCACCACCATCAGGGTTCTCCTTGGCCTGCTGAAGGCAGATGCTGGGGACGTTAGCCTGCTAGGGCAGGATCCTTGGAAGAACGTTGTCCCACTGCACCGCAGGCTGGCCTACGTCCCGGGCGACGTGGTGCTGTGGCCGGGGCTATCGGGCGGGGAGGCCATCGATCTCCTGGGCAATCTACGAGGCCGACTGGACGAGACTCGACGCAAGCACCTTATCGAGCGTTTCGAACTTGATCCGACGAAGAAAGGCAAGCAGTATTCGAAGGGCAACCGTCAAAAGGTGGCCATTATTGCCGCGCTCTCCTCCGACGTTGAGCTCTTGATCCTTGATGAGCCCACCGCGGGACTGGATCCGCTTATGGAGGCGGTGTTTCAGGAGGAGATCGCTGCTGAGAAAGAGCGAGGGCGAACCATTCTCCTGTCGAGTCACGTCATGTCCGAGGTCGAGGCACTCGCCGACCGGGTCAGCATTATCCGACAGGGGAAGATCATCGAGACAGGTACCCTAGCCGATCTGCGCGGCTCCGAGCGTATTTCCATTTTCGCTACCGTTCGCAAGCTTCCCAGCTCGCCTTCCGAACTGGGGCCACTGATCAATCCGGTATTAAACGACCATCTGCTCAACGCATCGGTTGCTCCCGAGAATCTCACGCAGGCCATGACCAAGCTGTCGGCCCTTGGCCTCGATCAGCTCGAAGTCTCACCGGCCTCTCTCGAGGACCTGTTCCTGAGCCATTACTCCATTGGATCTTCGCGTGAAACAGACATTGCCGACCCGGAGGGCGCGCGATGATCGGGAGAGACTCTCAGAACGTCGTGGACGGCCGGTGCCAAGAAGGCTCGGTGACGGCTGAGGCATCCACACAGTCCAACCGGACCGCCGGCATCAAACCCCTCCTCGTGGTGTCCCTCCGGCAGGACCGCCTTCTCATTGCTCCGTGGATTGCCCTGATCACGGTTCTCTCCGCTTCTTCGATCCTCGCCTATCTCTGGGTGTTTCCGGATCAGGCGGACCGCATGGCACTGGCGAATGCCATGGGGTCCAATCCCGCCCTGTCTTTAGTCTTCGGCCCGGCCCACAACATGCTGACCTCCGACGGGTTTAATGCCTGGCGTGCCGGTCAGCTCGGCGCATTCTTCTCGGGTCTCATGACGATCTTTATCGTTGTCCGTAACACGAGGGCCGCAGAGGATTCCGGGCAGGCAGAACTGCTGGCATCGGGAGTTATGGGCAGGGGTGCTCGGCTAGCCGTCGCAGTGTTCATGGCAGCAATCGCCTCCCTGGCACTTGGCGTCGTCTGCTTCGTTGTCACCGTCCTGTGTGGCGGCGGGGTTATCCCAACAGTGTTGCTGAGCGCTAGCTACACGGCCTCTGGCCTGATGTTTGCCGGCGTTGCCGCGCTCGGCTCACAGTTGAGTGGCGATGCTCGAGGAGCGACCAGCCTATCGATAGCAACTCTCGGCATCATCTACGTCCTGCGTGGGTACGCCGACACTGGCGATCTGGGCAACTGGGCATCCTGGGCCACTCCCCTGGGCTGGCTCGGTGAGATCAGGCCGGGTACCGCGAATAATCCTTGGCCACTTCTGTTGGCACTCGGCTTTGCCATCCTTCTTATTTCCGTAGCCTTCCTTCTTCAGTCCAAACGCGACTTTGGTTTCGGCATGCTGCCACAGCGTCCCGGTCGGCCCCGCGCCGGTCTTGCCCGCACGATCTGGGGCCATTCCCTGAAACTCCACCTGCCGAGCATCGTCGGCTGGCTCATCGCATTCGTAGGGCTTGGCGCCCTGTTTGGCACACTGGTAACCACTATCGACAAAATCATGGCGAACAGCCCTGGTATTCCATTCCTCCAGGGAGGGGAAGGCGACCTTGCGGCGACCATGTCCTTCGCTTTCCTCGGCATGATCCTCAAGATCCTCGCAATCATCGCCGCGGTTATGGGTGTGCAGGTGATCATGAAGATTCATTCCGAAGAGGCGAGCGAAAGGGCGGAGCCGCTACTTGCTGGTTCACTGTCTCGACAGAAGTATCTGGCTTCCCACGCCATCATTGCCTTTGCCGGAACCGCTCTTGCACTTCTCGTCGGTGGACTCTTCCTTGGGATCGTCGCCCACGCCAGCGAACCCACTATTAACACCTGGCAGGTGCTTCACCAGGCCCTGGTCACGATCCCCGGAGCCTCGGTGCTGGTCGGGCTCGCTCTCCTTGCGGTAGGCGCAGTGCCATCACGAAGGCTCGTTGGTTGGTTAGGTATTGTTGCGACTTTTGCCCTCACGATCCTTGGCCCGACGTTCAACCTGTGGAACTGGGCGCTAGCGATCTCTCCCCTTTACCACTTGCCCAACGTCGGTGTGGCCGATCCCGACTTCGTCGGGGTGACCGTCCTTTCGCTCATCACCATTGTCTTCACGACAGTGGGCTTCCTAGGCTATCGCCGCAGGGATATGAACATCTGATCGGCTGCCGAAGGATCGTCTTCAGCTTCGCTGGATGTGTCCTGCGTGGATCGCTCAGGTAGATCTCGTGATGTGTTCCCGACAGGGCATGACCATCTCCAGCGATCTTCTTGTGCATTGCTGAAATGACGGGACCTTCCTCAGAATAGGGACCAACATGGAGGGTCTGCAGTGCGTCTCCTTCATCGAATCTCTCAAAGCGAACCTGTTCAATGAGCCGTGGAGCATCCGCCTTCATCACAACATCAACTCGACACCGCTCAATCGTCTCTGCCGTGATCCAGTTCGGAACCATGATCATCATCGTCCACCGCCACGATGTCTTGTCGAGCCCTGAGGCGAACGCGTTCATGTCATCTGCCCACCAGAGGCCCTCCAATGGCATCACCACGTAGTCGCGACCCAGTTCATTCTTGCTGAAGAACTTTATCCGGTAAGCAAGCGGGTACAGAGCCCCGAGAGAATCCCGGTACTCCTCGGAGGTATTCGGGTCGCCCATGCCATCAATCTTCAGGAAGTCCATGGGAGGAACCGTCAGGTAGTCGAGTAAACCCATTTTCGCCCGGTAGTGCGGTTCCTTCTTATGATCAACCTTCATGACATCCACTGCTCCCGACATCTTGCAATACAAACCGTGATAACCAGACAGACCGCGGCACCGTTGAGTCTCCCATCCAATCAAAATGGAAGGCATTACTCATCGTTCACCGGCGCAGCCGGAAAATCCGACCACACGAAGTAGGCAAACTGGACCCTCGTTATCAGACCCTGGTCTCGGGAACTTCCTTACCTTCACCGGTTCCGTCGTCCTTTCTCCTACGGAACCGGTTCACACCTTTGGACATGCCTGAGCGGAGTCTGCCGGCACTATCTCGAGCCCGGTCACCTGCACCACTTCCAACACTCTTAGCACGTTCCATCGCTCCGGTGCTCACGTCCCTTGCTCGGTCCCGAGCCGCTCCGCTGGCGTTTTTTACTGCGTTGAGGCCGTCACTACCTTTATCGACAATGTCATCCTTGAGGTCACCGACGGCTTCCTTCCAGCCACGTCCTTCGATCTCGGTTGCTGAGGACTCGATCCCAATACTCTGCTCAAAAGCACTGATGTCGTGGAGGGTCTCGTTCCCGGCCTCCACAATCCTTTTTCCGTTCACTGGATTGAACAGGACGCCGGCCTTGCCGATCGCAGCAGCCGCGTTGATCCGCTCGATGAGGTTGGCGGTTGTCTGAGCGATCTCGGTCCTGCGCTTTTCCCGCGCCCTGACCAGCGACCTCCGGTGGGCGTCGAGTTCCTCGGGGACGCATCAAGCACCCTATCCAACTCGAGCACCCCGAGTGCGTCTTGCAGTTGGAAAGACCGGGCGAGGACAGCCAACCATTCCACGACAGACTTCTCGGTGTCGCGTACAAGCTCGGCGAGTTCATCAACCCGGTTTTCTTTCTCAATCTTCTCTGAAAGCCACTGGATCTGGCGGAGTGCATAGGCCTGTGTTTTCGCAATGATCTGATGAGAGCCCTGAATTCTCGACCAAGTCACCTCGGAAACGCGTCCGACTTCCTGTCTTGTCACGCATGCGTCGTCGAGCACGAGACCAACGCCGATCATGTCGGCGTAGACAGCATCCTTTTGTGCCCGAAGGACGTCATCCACTTTGGAGTCGATTGTTCTGAGGTAATCGGTAATTTCCTCCATGGCGTGCTCCATGGCTTGCTGCGCCATGAGCCCGGCCACGCCCGACAGTAGAGCCGGATTAGTCAGGGCCGCACCCGGTGTTCTCAGAAACTGAAGGTGTTGAGCAAACTTCCCGTCCTCTATGAGCGTCCCGCGAAATGTTGTCTTCGAGGAACCCTTCAGTGTTGTTCCCTTCTTGAGCGCCTCCGCCGACTCTTCGGTGAGCTTCAGCCACCTGCCGAAATTAGCGGTGACCTCAGCTCCAGCCTGAGTGAGAGCCGCTCCCCGACTCATCCCCGTGCGGAGCATACTGAGGTCAAGCTCTTTTGCTTCCATACCGGCACCCGCCAGAAACTGCTCAACGGCTGTCTTCTCGCCAATAACGGCGACACCATTGCCGTCCGCGATCAGCTCAACTTCGTCCGACACAATAGCTTCCTTTGGCAATCCCACACATCTGGCAACGTCCTGCACACACCATTATTGTCCATGAGCCGTACTCAATGGTGTGAAAGGAAGGAAACTTATATCGGTGAAGCCACGCCTGCTCCGGAGCATTTTAGCTCCCATATTCTACTTATCGACGACAGCGGCATTGTTCCATCGGAAACTTCCTTCGCCCGCAGGTGGGGACCAGGCACCACCCGTTAGCCCGTCGACCTTCGGTGCCAGCTCTTACACTCGTTAAAATGCAGCCCACACAGGAGCGCAACCGTGGAATTTCTTTTCCTGCTTTTAGCCGCCTTCGGAGCCTGGTCGCTACTTGCCCCCGGCAGCCAGTTCGAGATCATGAATACGCTTCGTTATCGGGACCCCGAGTATCACGAGCCGTCCTCTTTCGCCCTCATAATGACCCGGATCAGCGGACTCTTGATCATCGGCTTCTCGGTCTGGATGAATTTTCATATGCCGGAGCCGCCGCCGTAAGTCTCTCACTCACATCGGTTGTAACAACGACTTCTACCTTCGCTTCCACGGAGCATTCATTGCGAACGGCACACTCCTTCACGAGCGTTGCTCAGTTGTTTGTGGGCGTCGCTATCTCTCGTTGGCGTTCAACGAGGTCAGCAATCTGCTCGGCATAGATCTCCGGAATCGTGGCTTCGAGTTTCTCGACCTCACCTTCGGTGATCAGAACCGAAGTTCCATCAGCATCGACACCCCAGAACCTGGATCCATCCCCAAGAACCATGATGAGAGGGACAACGCTTCCTACGCCCCACTCGGCTACCTTTTCGCTTGCGGTCAGGATACTGGCCCATTCCGGTAAATCTTCAACATCGAAGCCGAGAAGAACAACGCCCCGCCAAAACGTCCACGCGGGAGCCACGGAGAACAGTTCAGGCTCCGGCCATGCTTCAGGCCTGGCAATGATCGAGACACCATTGGTCCGCTTCGTAAGAGCAACAAACTCGGACGGGACTTCAACCGGTAGCAGCGACTCCACTCGACTTATCTGCTTCTTATCAGGAGTACTAGCGCCGACAGCATAGAAGATCTCGTCATCCACTGGACCAAGAGTCTCCCAGATAGCCTCGTGAAACTCCTGATCTCTGTTGCCGCGCGCCATTGCTGTCCTTTCAAAGATTCCCAATAATGCTAACAGTCAGCGATTCTTGAAAGCACAAGACAGATGCAACAGCGGGGACTCGGGCTAGCGCAACTAATCCATTTGCCGCAGGCACCGACCCATGAGCAAGCATCTTCAACCTCTCGAAGCTCCGACCCCGGCATTTCCAAATCTATTTACTCGTCACCTGCCGGTTGTGGACCATGGCAATCTCAACCCAGTCCGATAGCTGCTGGTCATCAGCGATGACATCTGCCGATACCTCAATCCATCCCGGCCCCAAGTCACGCCCCTTACCCATTTCCGCCTGCATGGCCCAGGACGTTCAAGCAACTTGTCATGTTGCTCAGCGTCAACCCGAACCAGCAGCCCACCGTCCTTCAATGCACTAACGATCATCCTTTCGTTGACCATCATGGACCTACCGCCGAACATCGACACTTCACGCACGTCCGGCTCATCTGCAATCAGATCTCGAATCTTCTCTACCAGTGCGATTTGTTCTGGAGTCATCGCGTGCTCCTCAATCTTGAGCAGACACCATCACCTGCTCGTTGAGGTCCACAGTATGCGAGGGGTGCCTGTCATGCTCGGCGAGATCCAGATACATCGATCCGTCCGCCAATCCCACCGGTGATCGCGTAGCCAAAGTCCACATGGTCCGCAAGATGGTCGACAGGAAGGGCGATCCCGTCCAACACCTCCGGGCGCGCTCCAGGCTGGCCGGATCGCGGCCGGACCGGTTCGTTCAAAGGTTACCGGACACATCATCGAGAATCTGGCCCGTCCTCTTCTCCAATGCTAGCCGTGCCAGCCCAACCCGGATCAGCACATATCAAAACGTAGAGGGGTAGAGCGCGTTCGCGTCACAGACAACCAGCGCTATCAGCTCAGTCCGAGCGTGTGAGCCTCCGCCGCCAACTCGTTCGCTACAGCCGAGCGGCGCGCGTCGTCCTCCTGCAGATAGCGAACCAAGGACGAGGCCATGATACGGCAGTCTGTGCCGACCGTACGGTAGGCGATCAGCCCGTTATCGAGCAACCCGATCAGAAACTAGCGAGACACGTTCAGCACGTCCGCTGCCCGTTGCGTGGTTAGCTCTGCGTCTGTCGGCTCGGGCACCGGCTTCGCAATGTCACTCATTACCCCACCCCTGCTAGTCGAACTAATCGAAGTATTCACGATAAATGTACCGGTATGGTTCGTCACTGCTAAAGGATCGCAGCACTTTTGTGGCGCACTGGCGGAATGTTGTCAGGCTTGCGCGTCCCACCAGTCGAAGACGCGGATCGCTTTGTGGGTGACCCATTTGGATGGCTCGCCGGTGGGGCGTCCATGTGGAACCAGACTTTTCCTTGTAGCTGGTGGCCTTGGAGCCAATTGCCGTTTGGCTGTCGTTGCGCGCGGATGTGCTCGATCGCCCACTCTCCGAGGATCCGGTGATGTGCCATCGGCGATAGCGGCGGTACGGAAGTCATCCGCGGCAGCGAGAACGCTTAGTAGGCGCGGCGCGGAGGTGCGAGGCTCAACGTCCAGTCGTTGAAGGGTTTCCCGGTCGAGAGCTTTTGGAACAAGCCCCCTGGATAAGACGTATTCCTCCCCGCGGTGTCGGGCCGCGCGAACACGGTCTGCGTCCCCGGTGGCGAGTTGATGGTCCAGCAACCCAATGAGGGAGTTGAGTGTGGAGTGGAACGAGGAGACGGTCGCTCCTTCGACCCACTCGCGTTCCAGCCACTATCGTCGAGCTGGTGTTCCAAGAACCAGTCGACGATATCATCGACGTCCGCCCCTAGCCAGAGACCGTTGGACAGGGTCCAGGAGTTCATGTAGCAGTCCGCCTCACCGTCCTAGTACGGCAGGTCGTCATACTCCCAGCGAGGATTCGCTTTCAGCCACTGTGCGGTGTTCCCTAAGTCGGCGGCGTCAACACCCCACTCGCGAAGGTCTTTCAGCGCCCAGGTGGTACCTGTCCAGGGCTGTGGCTCATCGGTGTCAGACTCCCATCCTGCCGGGAAGAACGCACCGCCCGCCCACTGCCCATCAGTATCCTGCCGGGCAAGTAGCTCGGCGCCAAACCCCTCGGTCGCTACCCGTGTCCGAGTCACCTGCCATACCTTCTCAGGCACACCCAGGATGTCGCGTTGGATTTGCCAGCGTAGCGCTGGGTCAGAATCGTGCAACCATTCGGCAAGGTCGTCGCGGATCATCACTTGCTCCGTTCGTTTGCGAGCGGTCGCCACACCCTCCTTGGAAGGCCTCCTGCTGGTCCGTTCATTTGCAATACCATTCGGAACGAATCCGGAAGCCGTGTTCCCGGGTTCTCCTATAGGTACTTTGTTGGGTTTCTACCGAGAAGAAAACGCTGGCAACCAACTTTACGTTGATATACCAGCGTTTTACGTGGTCGGGCTGGCGGGATTTGAACCCACGACCCCTTGACCCCCAGTCAAGTGCGCTACCAAACTGCGCCACAGCCCGTTCGCGTTTGCGACTTTTCAAGATTAGCCCAACGGAAGGTTAAAACTCCAATTAGACCGGCCGCTAAAAGCGTTATTGATGCCACTATTCCCGGATTCGGATAGAGAGTGACGTGACCCCACCCTCGCACTTCTCCAATTCGGTCATGGCAGTGGTGATGACGTTGAAGCCTTCTGCCTTAAGCATCGCTGCGGTTTCGGTAGCGGTCTCCGACATGAGGATCGTTTCACCGTCGAGGATGAGAACACGGGAGCCCTGTGGCTCGAGTGCCCTGCGATATCCCGGGAAGTAGGATTCCGGCGGAGCCGCCTTCGGGTGAGCAATGAAGGTGCCGTCCGGAAGTGCAGATACTGCTGACTTCAGGTTCAGAGCATGCTGCATCGGGACTGTGACAACCGTCGGCTCGTATGCGGAGAGTCCACGCTTTAGCCAGTCGAGTCCATCGAGATCCGTGCGGGTCGAGAGGCCGGCCCAGATGGTGCCATCGTACTTGAGGATGTCGCCTCCCTCGAGGTAGCCCCAGTCGGCTAGGTGCTTGATCTTCAGTCCCTGCTCCCGCAGAGTCTGTTCGACCGCTACCGTTTCCGGTTGCCTGGACGGGAATCGTGGCTTCGCAATAACCGCGGTGTCGCCGTAAACAACAGCCGTGTCTTCGATGAAGACGGAGTCAGCCTGGTGCGGTGCTGGTTCGACTTCGATAACCTCTGCCCAGTCGCGGAGGATGTCGCCGTAAGCCTCCCACTGAGCGAGTGCCAAGTCTGCGTCTACCCCCTGGCGGGTCATGTGGGTGAGCAGCCCGTTCTCAAGCTTGGGTGAAGGCTTCCGAACAAGTGCCTTGACGAGCCTCATCGACTACTTCCTCTTTCTGCGTTCACGGACCTTGACGGAGATCTCGATCGGTGTTCCCGAGAAGTCAAACGTTTCGCGAAGCCGGTTCTCAATGAAGCGGCGGTAGCCGTGTTCAATGAATCCGGTCGAGAAGATGACGAACCTGGGCGGGGCCGCACTCGGCTGGGTGGCGAATAGGATCCTCGGCTGCTTACCACCGCGCACCGGGTGCGGGTGCGCGGCAGAGAGTTCGCCCAGGAAGTTGTTGAGTTTCGAGGTGGTGATCCTGCGGTTCCAGTTCTCGTACGCGTTATTCATCGCGGACGAGAGACGATTCGTATGCCAACCGGTCAGCGCCGAGAGATTCACCCGCTGAGCCCAGGACAGCTGGACAAGCTCGCGTTCAAGTTCGCGGTTGAACTCTTCTTGGCGATCAACATCGACCAGGTCCCACTTGTTCGCGATGATCACGAGAGCCCGACCAGCATCAACCACCTGCTGGATAACCCGCACGTCCTGTTCCGTCAGGGGCTCTGAAGCATCGAGAAGAACAAGACCGAGGTCTGACTTTTCGATGGCGTTCTGGGTGCGGAGCGATGCGTAGAAGTCGGCACCGGAGGTCTGGTGGACGCGGCGTCGGATGCCGGCGGTATCAACAAAGGTCCAGGCTTCGCCATCCAGCTCGATGAATTCATCGACGGGGTCGCGCGTGGTTCCAGCGAGCTCGTTCACAACGACCCGCTCCTCCCCTGCAAGCCTGTTCAGCAGCGACGACTTACCGACATTCGGGCGGCCTACGAGAGCAACCCGGCGGGGACCTTCGGAACGATAGCGCGAGTTCACAAGGGATGTCTGCGGCAGGATCTTCATGATCTTGTCGAGCAGGTCACCGGAGCCGCGGCCGTGCAGCGCCGACACCGGGTAGGGCTCGCCAAGGCCGAGAGACCACAGGTAGGCAGCGTCCGCCTCCTGCATGTCAGAGTCCACCTTGTTGGCCACCAGAACAACGGGCTTGCCGGAACCGCGAAGGAGCTTGACGACTTCCTCATCGGTTGAGGTTGCTCCAACAGTGGCGTCAACAACGAAAGCAACGGCATCGGCTTCGTTGATAGCGAGCTCTGCCTGCTGGGCTACCGACAGGTCAAGGCCTTTGACCTTCGATTCCCATCCACCCGTATCGACGACAATAAAGGGGCGCCCGTTCCAAATTGCGTCGTAGCGGACGCGGTCACGGGTGACTCCGGGAGTATCCTGCACAACCGCTACTCGTTTACCGAGGATGCGGTTGATAAGGGTGGACTTGCCGACATTGGGGCGGCCGACCACCGCGAGGACGGGAGGGACGGGGCGTTCCTTGGCCGCGGGAGCATCGCCCTGCCATTCAAGATCGGCAAGGTCCTCCTCGGTCAGGTCGTACTGGTCGAGTGCGCTACGTAGCGCTTCCGTCGACTGATCGTCGATCATGTCGCCCTCCTCATGAGGTCTTCGACGGCTTCCACAACTTCGTCGATGCTCATCGACGAAGAGTCGATGGTGTGCACACCATCGGAGGCTGTCATGAATTTTGTGACCGCACTGTCAACGCGGTCCCTGCGGGACACAATGTCCCTGGTCTTTTCGATGGTTTCCTCATCTACCTTGCCGGAAATCTCTTTCGCACGGCGTGCGAGACGAGCTTCCTCGGAAGCGATGAGAAGAATACGTACATCGGCATCGGGCTTGACCACCGTTGTGATGTCACGGCCCTCAACAACAATGCCTTTACCACCCGAATACGAGTCGGCTTCCAGTTCAGCGTCGATGATGTCCCGCTGCAGGGAGATGAGAATGTCACGCACGGGGTAGTAGGAGGAAATGGTCGAGACGACCGCCGACAGTTCCGCGGTGCGGATAATTTCGGTGATGTCCTCACCGGCGCAAATCTGGGTCTGATCGTCCGGGTCCACTGGAACGGTAACGGGAAGCTTCTTAACGGATTCGATCACGGCTTCTTCGTCATTCAGGTCAACACCTTCGTGCATAACCCACCAGGTAGCGGCGCGGTACATGGCGCCGGTGTCGAGGTAGGCGAGGCCGTTCCTGCGTGCGGTCTCGCGCGACACGGTTGATTTGCCGGAGCCGGACGGCCCGTCAATGGCGATTGTGATGCCCACTAGTTTTCCTCCATCTCCACCGAAGCAACAGTCCATCCCCGCTCTTCCAGCCCGTCAGCAAGCGGACGTGCCTGGGAAGGATTGACGGCAATCGCTGCGCGGCCCACGGGCTGAGCCCTCGAGTGTTCAAGGGTCAGATCCTCGATGTTAGCCCCAATCTCGCCTGTCTCCGTAAAGAGGCGCCCGAGCTCGCCCGGCTTATCGGGAACCAGAACGGTCACGGTTGCGTACCGCATGGGGGCGCCGCCGTGCTTACCCGGGATCCGGGAGACTCCGACATTGCCGTCGGAAACGACCTTGGCGACCTCGGAAACACCCGCATACGAGTCCTCGGTGACCATCCGGTCAACACCGTCGATAAGGCCGTCGAGACGGGTGCGAATGTCTTTAAGGATGGTGGAAACCGGGCCGGGGTTGCCGGCAATGATCGTTGACCAGAGCTTCGCATCGGAACTCGCGATACGCGTCACATCCCGTAGTCCCTGACCTGCCAGGTCCAGGCTCGTCGGAGTGGCTTCAGTCAGCGTTGCGGCGAGCAGGGACGACATGAGCTGCGGAACGTGGGAGACACGGGCAACGGCAGCATCATGAGCTTCCGCAGTCATCTCCACCGGGAATGCCCCAACCTCCATGGCAATCTGCTTGATCAGAGCAACGGCCGAAGGAATCGTCGTCTCGTGCGGGACAACCACCCAGGGCCTACCAATAAACAGGTCACCGTCGGCGGCAATGGCACCGGAGCGCTCCCTGCCTGCCATGGGGTGGGAGCCGACGTAGCGTTCCTTACCGCCTTCCACTTCGGCAACGACAATGTTCTTGACCGAGGCAACGTCGGTAACGATTGCCTGCGGGAATGACGACAGAGCATCGTTAACCATGTCAGCCGCAACGTCGGGCGGTGTCGCAACGATAACGAGATCCGGTGCAGTGGATTCTTCGGATGCTTGTTTACCTGCACCGAGGTCTTCGGCGAGTGCCGCCATGATCGGGCTCGCGTCAACGAGCTGGATTTCATGGTCCTTGGAAAGGGCCAGCCCGAGCGATGTGCCGAGCAGGCCCGATCCAACAATCCGAATGATCACAGGTCGACCGACTTCATAAGGACCGCGAGTTCAGAACCACCGACGATACGGGATTTGCCGGGCTTGAGCCGGCCGAGACCGATCGTTCCAAACTGGGTGCGAACAAGGCGTACAACGGGGAAACCCACGGCGTCGAGCATGCGGCGCACAACGTGGTTGGCTCCGGAGTGGAGGGTGATCTCGACGATCGAGTTGGGCAGACCCATTTCGATGATCTTAACCTTGTCGGCCTTGACCACACCATCTTCGAGGGTGACGCCCTTCTCTAGGCGGTTTGTTGCACCCTTGTTGATCTGTCCCTCAACGGTAGCCACGTACGTCTTCGGCACCTCGTAGGAGGGATGGGTAAGGCGGTGCGTCAGGTCGCCATCATTCGACAACAGGATAAGGCCCTCTGTTTCCTGGTCGAGGCGGCCCACGTGGTAGAGCCTCTCATCGCGATCCCCCACGAACTGGGCGAGCGAGGGCCGTCCCATCTCGTCCTCCATGGTCGAGACGATCCCGGCGGGCTTGTGCAGGGCGATCGTTACCTTCGACTCGTCGAACGTGACCCTTTCCCCATCGACCCGGATGATCTGGCCGGGTTGTACGCGGGTGCCGAGACGCGTGACGGTCTTGCCGTCAACCGAGACTCGTCCCTGTTCAATAATGTCTTCGCAGGCGCGACGAGATCCCACGCCAGCATGCGCCATGGCCTTCTGAAGGCGCTCGCCCTGTTCACTCATTGTCGATCCTTTTCTATGTCGTCGAGCTCATCGAGCTCAGGCAGGTGCGGGGAGGCAGGCGGAAGCTCCGCAAGCGATGTCATCCCCATCTTTTCTAAGAAATATCCAGTTGTACCATACAGAACAGCACCGGTTCCTTCTTGGCCTGTCGCCTCCACAAGGCCGCGAGTCATGAGGGTGCGGACAACGCCGTCGACGTTCACTCCGCGGATCTCGGCAACCTGGGCACGAGTAACTGGCTGCCTGTAGGCAATCACAGCAAGTGTCTCAAGAGCGGGGCCTGAAAGCCTTGCCGTATGGCCAAAGGTGACGAAACTCCCCACGATTTCTGCGTATCGAGGCGAGGAGTACATCCGCCATCCCTCCCCCGCTTCCCGCAGTTCGAAGCCGCGCCGCGGGCCCGTCTCACCCCGGTACTCGGCAGCAAGTCCACGAAGAGTTGAATCAATGACTGCCTCAGAGATACCGAGAACCTGAGCAAGGGACCTCGTGGACACGGGCTCTGACACGACCATCAAGATCGCCTCAAGAGCACCGCGTATGTCTTCAGGACTGATGCCATGAGAACCATCCCGGACAGGGCTGTCTGTTTCTAACGACTCCTGACCAACGTTGTTCAAGAAAGACGAGTCCTCTTCTGTATGATCCGATTCTGTTGGATCCGTTTCAGAACCATCCAAGACGGTACTAACCTCCCCCGAGTCGGAACTGTCCAACTGGAAGTCGGATCTGTCTGCCTGCAAGTCAAAGCTGTCCGCCTCCCCTAGGCCGGAACCCTCTCCGCCTGCAAACAAGTCTTCATCGATCAGTTCTGTGGGTTCGGGCTCATTCTTTCTAGTCTCGACATCGTTCTGCCGAATCTCGGGCACATTCTGTCCAAGCTCAGAATCATGCTTCCCAGCTTCGACTTCACCGTGCTGAGCGTTTACGCGGTCCATGCCACCTCCAGTTCGGACAGTGCCTGCTCCTGGGAGATAGCGATACGGCCGTTGCGGAGCAGGTCAAGGACGGCAAGGAAACGTGCGACGACAGTTGCTGCGGTGGGTGCGTCGGCGCAGAGTTCACGGAAAGATACTGATCTGCCCCCGGCGAGCTTGACGGCGAGGACATCAATCTGGGATTCAACGGAAACAAGCGGGTCGTGTAGGTGGCTGAGGCCGATGGTCGGTTCTGCCGTGTCGCGCTCAAGCACCTGCCGTGCGAGTTCGGCAAGCCCCTCGGGGCTAACGGTCAGCTGAACCTCGGGCATGAGGTTCGCAAACTCTTGTTCAAGGGGAACGTCGCGTGCGACCGACAGCGAGTTCTCCGCAAGGGTGCGGGCGATAAGTGTGGCGAGATCTTTGTAGGCCTTGTATTGCAGAAGCTTGGCGAACAGGAGATCGCGTGCTTCGAGGAGTTCGAGGTCTTCCTCGTCGTCCTCGGTCGAGGGCAGGAGACGCGCTGCCTTGAGGGCCAGGAGCGTGGAGGCGATGACGAGGAACTCGCTGGCCTGGGACAGGTCCATTTCGGCTCGGGCGCGCGCGTGGGCCAGGAACTCGTCAGTGACTTCGGCTAGAGCGATGTCGGTGACGTCGAGTTGTCGTTTGGCTATGAGAGACAGGAGTACGTCGAATGGGCCCGAGAAGACATCAAGGGTGACGTCAAACCCGAGCGAGCTCTCCGTGTCGAAGAGCGACTCCTGGCGCCCCTTCATCACGCACTGTGACCGCGTGCGATGACTTCACGTGCTAACCGGCGATATGCGAGGGCACCGGTGTGGCTCGGTGCGTACGTCGTGATCGGCTCGGCCGCAATGGTGGCATCCGGGAACTTCACGGTGCGGGAAATTTTCGTGTCGAACACCTGGTCGCCAAAGCCCTCCTCAACGGAAGCAATGACCTCGCGGGCGTGCAACGTACGGTTGTCGACCATGGTTAGCAGAACGCCGTCGAGACGGAGCTTCGGGTTGAGGCGTTCGGTGACACGCTCGATCTGCTCAACAAGGAGGGCTACGCCACGCATGGCGAAGAACTCTGCTTCGAGCGGGATGATGACACCGTGGGCGGCCGTCAGGGCATTGACGGTGAGCAGGCCAAGGGAGGGCTGGCAGTCGATGATGATGACGTCGTAGTCATCCATGACGGGACGTAGGACGCGTGCCAGGGTTTGTTCTCGTCCTACTTCGGAGACGAGCTGGATCTCGGCAGCCGACAGATCGATGTTGGCGGGAACAACGTCGAGGCCTTCGACGGAGGTGTGGTGAATGATCTCTTCGATGTTCGGCTTCGCGGCGAGCAGCTCCGTATAGATCGTGCGCTCAAGCCCGCGGGCGTTGACTCCCAGGCCGGCGGAGGCGGCTCCCTGGGGATCGAAGTCAACGAGGAGAACCTTGCGCCCATATTCTGCAAGGGCCGCCGCAAGGTTAATGGATGTCGTTGTTTTGCCGACACCGCCCTTCTGGTTGCACATGGCGATGATGCGGGCGGGGCCGTGCCCATCAAGCTCGGGAGGGTACGGGAAGTCGTTTCCTTCCGGGTCGCTCATGAGCGGTGGTTGCTTCGGGTTTTCAGTCACCCCTCAACAATAGCGAATTAGCGGGCCGATCGTGCACGTGGGTGCGATGTGGCGAAGGTTTCCTTCAGGGTCTCAATGCTCACAGCCGTGTAGATCTGCGTCGTCGTGACCGATGAATGCCCGAGGAGCTCCTGAACGACCCTGACATCCGCACCACCCGATAAGAGGTGTGTTGCGTACGAGTGACGGAGAGTATGGGGCGAGATATGGGAAGTAATCCCGGCACGATCCGCACAGGCCTGGATAACGGCCCAGGCCGACTGGCGCGACAGCGGCCGACCGAGGGTGTTCAAGAACAGTGCGGGAGTGCCTTTTCCTTTGGAAGCAAGTTCCGGCCGGGCCCGAACCAGGTATGCCTCGATGGCGTCGATTGCGTAGGAGCCGAGGGGAACGACTCGCTCTTTTCGGCCTTTACCGAACAGCCGTACCGCGTGGCCTTCCAGATCAACATCATCAATGGCCAGGCCAACTGCCTCGGAAATACGTGCCCCGGTCCCGTAAAGCACTTCCATAAGTGCCTGGTCGCGGGGACCGATGGGCGGATCGGGAATGCTCGCCGCGTCGATCAGTGCCGTGACTTCCTCAATGCTGATGGGCTTGGGGAGCCGCTTGTCCTGCTTGGGTAACTTGAGGTCCTTGGCCGGGTTGTCTTCGGTCCAGCCCTCGCCGAGAGCAAACTTGTGAAAAGACCGCACTGCCGTCAGCGTGCGGGCAAGAGATGACGGAGCCAGCCCTTCATCGCTCAAGTACTCGGCAAAGCCCGCGACCTGCTCCCCCGTTAAGTCCGACAGGTTCTCAATGGCGAGGGTGTCGAGGTACGCGAGATAACGGTCGAGGTCTCGCGAATATGCGGAGACGGTGTTGTCGGACAGGGAGCGCTCGACGGCAATAGAGTTCAGATAACCGGCGACAGCGCGCTGTGGTTTCACACGAAGAACGGGTCGACTGCCACTGCGATGAAGACGATCGCGAGGTAGTAGATGGAGCCGTGGAAAACCTTCATGGCCTTCGGCTTACCGAGCTCAGGGTTGCGGGCATGACGGAAGAGGTCAATGCAGGACCACATGAACCAGGTGCCGGACAAGATTGCCGCGACCGAGTAGATCCAGCCCATCGGCGCAACCGGGATCAAAGCAAGGGTTGCGATAATCGTAGCGGCGGCATAAACAAGGACGCGCTTCGCAACGGTCAGATCGTCGGCAACGGCACCAAGCATGGGCACACCGGCGCGGCGGTAGTCCTTCTTGAACTTCATGGATAGTGGCCAGTAGTGCGGCGGGGTCCAGAAGAAGATCACAAGGAAGAGAATGACAGCAGGCCAGTCGAGTGTGCCGGTCTGTGCTGCCCAAGCAATAAGGACAGGCATGCAGCCTGCGGCTCCACCCCAGACAATGTTCTGGTCGGTGCGGCGCTTCAGGATGATCGTGTACAGCACGACGTACAGCAGGATCGCCACGGCCGCAAGAGCGCCAGCGAGCCAGTTCGTGAAGACACCGAATCCAATAATCGAAATGATGCCGATAACGGTGGCGAAGATCGTGGCGGCACGCGGGCTGATCTCACCGGTCACGAGGGGACGCTGCTTGGTCCGGTTCATGACGGCATCAATGTCCCGGTCGAGAACCATGTTGTAGGCGTTAGCCGAGCCGGATGCAAGGTAGCCGAAGACAATGCAGGAAATCATGACCTGCCACGTCGGCCATCCATCCGCGGCAAGAATAACGGTGGGAACCGTCGTGGTCAGCAAGAGCTCAATGATACGGGGCTTCGTGAGAGCGATATATGCTGCGACGATAGACCGTTTCTTTCCCCTCGGGTGGAGGGGTTGCGGGGCCTTCTCGGTAGGAGAATCGACGTTCTCGAATTCGAGATCTGACGTTGACCGCTGACTCACACAAACCACCTTTTCACGACCGTTGGTGCCACAGTCTATCCCACTAGTATGGCGGAAAACCTAGTACCAGAAGGAAAATGTGGTGAACTAGGACTTTCGGTCCGTTATGCCCCGGCTTACGAGCAAAGGTGCTACCCGATGCGTGTCCAACAACACTGCCGCGCGCATTGTCCCTGCACTTTTACCCGCGCTAAATACCCGCTTGGCGAAACTTCTGAGATATCCGTGAAGTCGTGACCATTTGCAGACTAGACTCGGACTCATCCGCCCACATTCAACGCATCTACAAGGAGACACATATGGCTTCCCAATCTTTTACCTGGACCGAACTCGACCAGCGGGCTGTCGACACGACTCGTGCTCTTGCCGCTGATGCGGTTCAAAAGGTTGGTAACGGACACCCCGGCACCGCGATCTCTCTCGCACCTGCCGCCTACGTTCTTTTCAATAAGGTCATGCGTTTTGATCCGGCCGAGCCCCGCTGGGTTGGTCGCGACCGCTTCGTCATGTCCGCCGGTCACTCCTCGCTGACCCACTACAACCAGCTGTTCCTCACGGGCGGCGGCGTTGAGCTTGATGACCTAAAGGCTCTCCGCACCTGGGATTCGATTACCCCCGGACACCCCGAGTTTGGCCACACCGACGGCATCGAGGTCACGACCGGCCCGCTCGGCCAGGGGCTGGCTTCCGCTGTTGGTATGGCCTACAACGCTCGCCGCGAGCACGGCCTGTTCGATCCGGAGACCCCTCAGGGTGAGTCCCCCTTCGACCACTTCGTTTACGTCATCGCCGGTGATGGCTGCCTCCAGGAGGGCATTACCTCCGAGGCTTCGTCGCTTGCTGGCACCCAGCATCTCGGCAACCTCATCCTTATCTGGGACGATAACCAGATCTCGATTGAGGATGACACCAATATTGCGTTCAACGAGGACGTCCTCAAGCGCTACGAGGCCTACGGCTGGCACACCCAGACGGTGGACTGGACCAACGGTGGTTCGGATTACAAGGAGGACCCCGAGGCCCTCTACAACGCCATCGTCGAGGCACAGAAGGTCACCGACCAGCCGTCGATTATCCGCCTCTCCACGATCATTGCTTGGCCCGCACCGAAGGCCCAGGGCACCGGCGCTGCGCACGGTTCCGCCCTCGGCGCCGACGAGATCAAGGGTCTGAAGGAAAACCTTGGCCTCGACCCGGAGAAGGACTTCCAGGTTGATGACGAGGTCATCGACTACACCCGTGGCAACGCCGCTAAGCGTGCTGCTGAGGCTCGGGAAGCCTGGCAGCCTGCCTTTGACTCATGGCGTGAGAACGCCGGTGAGCGTGCCGACCTATTCGACCGGCTCATTAAGCGTGAGCTTCCTGAAGGCTGGGAGGAAGCACTTCCCGTCTTCGGAACCGAGAAGGGTCTCGCCACTCGCGCCGCCTCCGGCGCTGTCCTGACCGCTCTTGCTCCGGTTCTGCCCGAGCTGTGGGGCGGCTCCGCCGACCTCGCCGGTTCGAACAACACGACAATGAAGGGCGAGCCGTCGTTCCTCCCCGAGGATCGCCAGTCGGAGCTCTTCCAGGGCAACATCTACGGCCGTACCCTGCACTTCGGTATTCGCGAGCATGCCATGGGTGCCATCACCAACGGTATTGCCCTGCAAGGAACCACTCGCCCCTACGCAGGTACCTTCCTCGTGTTCTCGGACTACATGCGCGGCGCTGTTCGCCTCGCCGCTCTCATGGGTACACCGTCGACCTTCGTGTGGACGCACGACTCCGTCGGTGTGGGCGAGGACGGCCCCACCCACCAGCCGATCGAGCACCTGTGGGCACTCCGTGCAATCCCGGGCCTCGACATTGTCCGCCCGGCAGATGCAAACGAGACCTCGTACGCATGGCGCGGCATTCTCGAGCGCAACGATCGCCCCGCCGGCTTGGTCCTCTCACGCCAGGGCCTCCCGGTCTTTGACCGCGACGAGTTCGCTTCGGCCGAGGGCGTTCTCAAGGGCGGCTACGTCCTTGCTGACTCCCCGACCGGCGCGGTTGACGTTGTCCTCATCGGCACCGGCTCCGAGGTCCAGCACGCTGTGAAGGCACGCGAGGAGCTCGCGAAGGAAGGCATCGGCGCCCGCGTCGTTTCCATGCCTTCGCTCGAATGGTTCAATGAGCAGGACGCCGAATACCGCAACTCGGTCATCCCGACCGATGTCAAGGCACGTGTCTCCGTTGAGGCTGGCGCCACCTTCGGCTGGGCCGGCATCGTCGGCGATCACGGCCGCTCGGTTGGTATCGACCACTACGGTGCATCGGCCGACGGCGCACTGCTCTTCGAGAAGTTCGGTATCAACGCCGAGGCGGTTGTCAATGCAGCCCGCGAGTCCCTTGACTCCCTGAAGTAAGGAACAAGCAAAATGACTAACCTTCAAAAGTTATCTGACGCGGGTGTGTCGATCTGGCTGGACGACCTTTCCCGGTCGCGACTGACCAGCGGTAACCTCGAATCACTGATCGCCGAGAAGAACGTTGTCGGTGTCACGACGAACCCGTCGATCTTCCAGGCCGCTATCTCGTCCGGCGATGGATACGAGGAGCAGCTTGCCTCGTTTAAGGGCAAGGGCGCCGAGGCCGCAGTTGAGGCCATGACCACGGACGACGTTCGTGAGGCCTGCGACCTGTTCGCTGAGATTTACTCGGCAACGGGCGGCTATGACGGACGCGTGTCCATCGAGGTCGATCCTCGCCTTGCGAAGGAGACCGATGCGACGGTCGCCCAAGCCACGCAACTCTGGGACACTGTTGACCGCCCGAACGCTCTCATCAAGATCCCGGCAACCGTAGAAGGCTTGCCCGCTATCACCCAGACGATCGCGGCAGGCATTTCCGTCAACGTGACCCTGATCTTCTCGCTCGACCGGTACCGTGCGGTGGCCGAGGCCTACATCGATGGTCTCGAGCAGGCCGCCGAAGCCGGTATTGATCTCGCAACGATCCATTCCGTGGCCTCCGTCTTTATCTCGCGCATCGACGCTGAGGTAGACAAGCGACTCGGCGAGATCGGTGGAGAGGCGCTCGAGCTTCAGGGCAAGGTCGCTCTTGCTAACGCCCACCTCATGTACGAGGCATACGAGGAGATCTTCTCTTCGCCTCGCTTCGAGGCTCTCAAGGAAAAGGGCGCTCACGTGCAGCGTCCCCTGTGGGCGTCGACGGGAACGAAGAACCCCGACTACTCCCCCACCCTTTACGTCGACGAGCTCGTCACCGAAGGCGTCGTAAACACGATGCCGGAGAAGACGCTCGACGCGGCGTTCGAGGGCTCAGTTGTTCGTGGTGACACGGTACGCGACCAGTACGACAATGCTCGCTCGGTCCTCGCGGACCTGGCACGCGTTGGCGTGAACCTCGGTGACGTCACCCAGCAGCTCGAGGATGAGGGCGTCGTCAAGTTCGAAGAGTCCTGGAACTCACTTCTCGACACCGTGAAGGACAAACTGGACTCGTGACGAATCCGTTAAGACATCCGGAGGATCGCCGGTTGCCGAAGATCGCGGGGCCCTGTAGCCTCGTGCTCTTCGGCATTACCGGCGACCTCTCGGACCGCAAGATCCTGCCAGCGCTCTACGATCTTGCCTCCCACGGTCTCCTGCCGCCCTCCTTCGCCATTACCGGCGTGGCGCGGCGGCTCAAGGTTCCGTTGGAGGAACTGGTCGAGGAGTCCATCCGCAACTTTGCTCAGACACCTTTTGATCAGCGCGTCTTCGACCAGTTCATGGGTTCTATTTCCGTGGTCATGGGTCAGTACGACGAGGCCAAGACGTTCCAGGACCTGCGCGACAAGCTGGACGAACTCGACGAACAGCAGGGAACGGGTGGCAACCACGCGTTCTATCTAGCAGTGCCGCCGGATCTATTCCCCACGGTGCTGACACAGCTTGGCGAAGCTGGGCTGTCGGAGCACCCGGAGGGCTGGCGGAGGGTCGTTATCGAGAAGCCCTTTGGTCACGACCTCGAGTCGTCCCAGGAGCTTAACGATCTGGTGACCGAGGTATTTGCGCCCGAAGATGTCTTCCGCATTGATCATTACCTGGGTAAGGAAACGGTTCAGAACCTTCTGAGCCTCCGGTTCTCCAACGAACTGTACGAGCCGCTGTGGAACTCCGACCACATCGACCACGTGCAGATCACGATGGCGGAGAACATCGGTATTGGTTCCCGCGCCGGCTACTACGACGGCGTCGGTTCGGCCAAGGACGTTATCCAGAACCACCTCCTTCAGCTACTCGCACTGACCGCCATGGAGGAACCCGTTTCCTTCAGCCCGCACGATCTGCGCCAGGAAAAGGAGAAGGTGCTGTCCGCACTCGACTTCTTTGGTCCGGTCGACCAGTCGGCAATCCGCGCCCAGTATTCAGAGGGCTGGCAGGGCGGCAAGTTCGTCAAGGCCTACCTGGATGAAGAGAACATTCCCGCCGATTCGGTGACCGACACGTACGCGGCCCTTCGCCTAGCGGTGCGTACGCGCCGCTGGCAGGGCGTCCCGTTCTATGTTCGTACCGGCAAGCGTCTCGCACGCCGTGTCACCGAGATTGCGATCGTGTTCAAGCGTCCCCACTTCCTACCCTTTGAGCAGCGAGTGACCGCGGGCCAGTCCAACAACACGCTTGTCATCCGGATCCAGCCGGATGAAGGGGTGACCTTCCGTTTCGGTGTCAAGGTTCCCGGTGCGTCGTTCAATGTTCGCGACGTGACGATGGACTTCTCCTACGGTCACGCGTTCACCGAATACACCCCGGAGGCGTACGAGCGACTCATCCTTGACGTGTTGCTGGGCGAGCCACCGCTCTTCCCACAGCAGAAGGAAGTTGAGGAGTCCTGGAAGATCCTGGACAGGGCCTTCGAGTATTGGGACACGCTCGACACGATCGACACCTATCCCCCGGGTTCCTGGGGACCACTGTCATCGGACCACATGCTGGCCCGTGACGGTCGTGCTTGGAGGAGAGCGTAGTGATTCTTCACCTGTCATCGACCACATCCGCCGACGTGGCCGCTGAACTTGACCACCTGCGTGACAAGTTCGGTTCCCTCACTCTCGGCAAGGTCCTTACCCTCATCGTTGTTGCTCGCAACAACGAGTCGATCGAGGCAGCCCTCGATGCTGCGGACGCAGCATCACTCTCCCACCCGTGTCGCATCATCGCCTACCTGCCGGACACGCAGGCAGACGTCAACGAGGCAAGCCTCGGTGCCGAACTACGCGTCGGTGGAGAGGCCGGAGTCTCGGAGATCATCATCCTGCGTCCCCTCGGTGGCGCAGGAGCGAACCCCACCTCCCTGCTTCTCCCCCTCCTCCTTCCCGAGGCACCGGTCGTCGTCTGGTGGTCCGAGGATGCTCCGGCCAACCCGGCCGAGCATCCCATCGGGCGTCTTGCGAACCGACGGATCACGAACACGATCGCTCACACGAATCCCGTTCCGCTCCTCAAGGATCTCGCAAAGAACTACACCCCTGGCGACACTGACATGAGCTGGGCTGGATGTACGCTGTGGCGCGGCAACCTCGCTGCCATGCTCGACGAGCCACCCTTCGAGGCTGTTGAATCGGCTAGGGTCCAGGGATCGCTCGAGCACGCCTCAACGTACCTGATGGCGTCCTGGTTGGCACTTCGACTCGATGCTCCCGTCACCTTGGAAGATTCGCAGGGTTACGGGCTTGAGAAGATCACGCTGAGCCGAGCATCCGGCGATCTCGTCCTTCACCGCAAGGTGGGTGAGACAACCGCCGAGATGATTCGTCCCGGTCGCAAGACCCAGCGAGTTCGTCTCGAGACCCGTACTCAGGAGAACCGCCTCACGGAGGAACTCCAGCGCATGGTCCCGGACATCTCCTACGGCCATGTCCTCGAGGCGTTTGGGAACGGCATCATTCCCGGTTGCTAACACTTAGCTAAGGACCAGATACCCTAAGAACACGTAGCCTATCGGTAGGGGTGGGGCGGCCACACGGTCGCCCCACCCCGTGCTCGTCCATGACAAAGCACAGTTCACAAAGCGCAATACGATGCTGCGGAATGCACTGATGGTCATAGAGTGGGCTACCAGTCGGGTAGCTGGAACCCACCATTATCTCGGGGCACCACGAGTGGCTCGTCAACATCCTCCTGCATGTCCAAAGGCCACAACAATATCTGAGTTCCGTCCTTTTCGATCAGTTCAAAACCTTCGACAGGCTCGCCAGATCTGGTGGTCACCCGAGTGCCGTCAGCATCCGCCGGAATCAGAACATAGGACAGGCCCCGAACGTTCGGGCCATCAAGTGTCCCACCAACACCCATACGGTGTATCTGTTCCGACGGCGAACATCCCCCGGCAAACTTCTCCAGATCGCCATGCTTATTCGGTAAGCCCACAAAATGACACACGTCGCTCGCCCCAGAAAGACCTCGTGCCGGTATGGAACGAGCCACCCACATACGTGCGAGCTCGGTTTCACCAATCAGGCGTATTGTTCCATCAACCAGGGCAGGCGCATGCATTTTGTCCGATAGTTTCGTCGGTTCGCCGGAAGCCAATGCGGGAACCACAACTTGAGGAGTTAACCGATCTGGCTCTCCCTGTGTTGGATCGTCATCGGTTTACGGCGTACCGGTCTCGTTCTCGGGCAACTCGCTCTCAACCGGACCTGTCGTCAGGGTTTCCATGTCGTCCGGTTGCGAAGTGTCACCACTACTTCCGCAAGTGGCAAGCCAGAACCCCACAGCAAGGCCAAGAGTGACAACTTTGCCCCTCGCCCCCGTGCTCCGGGAGTTTCCTAAGCCAGCAAACATGCCCGTCACCCTTCGATTACCCGTCACTTGAGAAGCGTCAACACTGACGCAGTGGCCTAAGACTTTGCTTTACACCACATTAGCGCTAACGCCATCAAAACGTGTGATGCACAAACTTTGGCGCTAAACCGAACTCCAGATGGAAATCCATTCAGAAAACACCTAACGCTTCCAAGTTCGAGATAGAAGAGGGGTGGGCAGGATCGCTGGCACTCTTTTCTAAGGTTTGGTTGTGCCCGAGCGCGTTCGGGTACGTGCTCCGGTAGCCTGGATCGAGTGAGCAGGAGACGCAAGCCATCAAAGAAGATCCGCGCAGGCAACGGTAGCGCACTGAAGCCCTATCGGCGGTGGGAGTGTTTATGGCGCTCGACGTTCTCGATTGCTCTGAAGGACGGTGACCACGAGGATGATCAACTTCGCGAGTACACGGTCGACGTCGACTACTTTGACTGGGACATTCGCCTTTATACAGACGGAGTTCAAACCGCCGTCGGGTCCTATCCTGTTCGCTTCCCTGTACCGGGCGGGCTCATTCACGCGGACCTCTCCCTCTATGGTGCCCAGCGAATGCACTATGAGCCAGGCGTCGGTGACCCTGTCCTACTCAAACCACATAGAAACTCCCTCGAAGGCTTGAGAGCGGCATTTGCTCGCCGACATCCGCTCGCATCCCGCATCATCTCCTGGACCGCCATAGCAACCCTCCTCATCGGCCTTGCCGTATTCATACCTTTGCTCGTGCAGCGGATTTCAGAGATTGAATGGGTTGCCGAGAACATCGGAACCTTCGTTTCCCCAATAAATCTTCCCGGCTGGCTCAACGGCACGCTCCTCGTTGCGGGCATCTTTGCCGCGCTTGAGCGTGCACTGACAATTAGGAGCCATTGGTTGATCGACGCGGACACCTGGTGGCTGGACTGACCCGCCAAGGATAAAAGATGACTCGGAACGCACCAATTTGCGTGAAGGAAGTTCCATCAGTAAGCCCCTCGGATCGCCTGGAATACTAGAGCGCATAGAAGATGTGACAAATTCTTCTAGTAAGGCATTGTCTTAACCCGGGCAGCTTTCCCGTTAACTTGTTGATATATCTTTTGCTGATACAAAGGTGAGGTAATCAAGATCAACCGGTTTCGATTATGGCGTCCGTAGTACTCCAACGGGATCGCGGTGTGCCGCATATACGGCGGGTGGAAGGGTTGACACTAAGGCTGCGATAACCGACAAAATCCCGACTCCAATCACGAAATCGACCGGGGGCAAAGCATTCATGCGTCCGGTGATAATGCTTCCTATGACAACAACACCGAGAACCGCACCGATTAGTGCCGCATATGCCGTGCGAAGCACAACTAAAGCGATAATCGTCATCCGAGTAGCACCCAGGCCTCTGCGACCTCCTAGATCCGCTCGCCGCTGGCACCTCATCATTGAACTGAATCAGGTCGTGGACTACGGTTGCGCATTGCTAACCGCATCGCTGTCTTGTAGGACATAACATCGGCGTAGCTTTCATCACTATCAGCCTTGTTATCGCACGCGTACGACAACCTACCGTTGCTTGAAACATCCCAAGGCGGAGCCAACAGTCTTAACACAGGGATCCAGGGATGGATAGCGATCCTATCGAGGAGCTCGGTCTCTTCAGCAACCCTCCGCGCACATTGTTACCCGCACTCGTACCAAAAAGTTCCTCCCAGGCAATGCCCGGGAGGAACTTCATGTCTTGGTCGTCTAAAGGAACTTGACGATGAGACCGTAGAGGATAATGCAGACGCCCCACGTGACTGCGATGCCGACCGTGATGCGGTTAAGGTTCCGCTCAGCCACGCCCGATGAACGCATGGCCGTCGACATTCCGCCGCCGAACATGTCGGAGACGCCTCCGCCCTTGCCCTTGTGGAGCAGGATGGAGAGTACAAGCAACAGTGAGGTGATCACCAGAAGTACGGTGATGATCGTTTTAAGAATGTCCACGATGTCCTTTCGGTCCGAGTCTAGTGTAGACGACCCGAACGGGTCAGCCTAACCGTTGTAGCGAACGATCTTGGCGAACTCGTCAGCCTGGAGCGATGCTCCACCAACGAGTGCACCGTCAACGTCCTTCTCGGCCATGATGTCAGCGATGTTCGACGACTTGACGGAACCACCGTAGAGGATACGGGTGGCGTCGGCGGTCTCCCGGTCGTACAGCTCAGCAATCTTTTCGCGGATCGCTCCGCAGACTTCCTGAGCGTCAGCCGGGGTTGCGACCTCGCCGGTGCCAATGGCCCAGACGGGCTCGTAGGCAATGACGAGCTTTGCAACGTTCTCCGCAGCGATGTCCTTGAGAGCGCCCTCAACCTGAGCGAGCGTGAATGATACCTGGTCGCCTGCCTTGCGGACGTCAAGGCCCTCACCAACGCAAATAATGGGGGTGATGCCGGCGGCGATGGCCTTCTGCGACTTCGCATTGACCAGTTCGTCGGACTCGTTGTGGTATTCGCGGCGCTCCGAGTGTCCGATGACGGCGTAGGTGACGCCGAGTGCGGTCAACATCGAGGCCGAGATCTCGCCGGTGTATGCTCCGCCGTCGTGGGCGGAGATGTCCTGCGAGCCGTAACCGATTTCGAGCTTGTCAGCGTCGACAACGGTCTGGACGGTGCGGAGATCGGTGAAGGGCGGAACAACAACAACTTCGACCTGCGAGTAGTCGTGCTTCATGTCCTTCAGCGTCCATGCCAATTTCTGGACGAGCTGATTAGCCTCGAGGTGATCGAGGTTCATCTTCCAGTTGCCTGCCATAAGCGGGGTGCGTGCCATTTAGTCCTCCAGGATTGAGATGCCCGGCAGGTCCTTGCCCTCGAGGAATTCGAGGGAGGCGCCACCGCCGGTGGAAATGTGGGAGAAGGTCGCCTCGTCGAAACCGAGAGTGCGAACTGCTGCGGCGGAGTCTCCTCCACCGACGATTGAGTAGCCGGAGCCATCAGACATAGCCTGAGCAACGGCCTTGGTGCCGCCTGCGAACGCGTCGAACTCGAACACGCCCATGGGGCCGTTCCAGACAACGGTCTTCGCGTCAGCGATCTTCGAGGCATAGAGCTCGGCCGACTTCGGGCCAATGTCGAGACCCATCTGGTCGTCCGGGATCGAGTCGGCGTCAACGACCGTTGCCGGTGCATCTGCCTTGAACTCGGGCGCGACAACGACGTCGACGGGCAGAACGATCTCAACGCCGCGTTCCTTGGCGGTTTCGAGGTAGCCCTTGACGGTGTCGACCTGGTCCTCTTCGAGGAGGGAGGAGCCAACGCCGTAGCCCTGTGCCTTAAGGAAGGTGAATGCCATGCCGCCACCGATGAGGAGGCGATCAGCCTTTTCGAGGAGGTTCTTGATGACACCAAGCTTGTCGGAAACCTTCGAACCACCGAGGATCACAACGTAGGGACGATCCGGGTTGTTCGTTGCCTTCGACAGGGAGTCGATCTCCTTGAACACGAGCTCGCCGGCCGCCGAGGGCAGCTTCTGGGCGATGTCGTACACGGAGGCCTGCTTACGGTGAACAACACCGAAGCCGTCCGAAACGTAGAGATCAGCAAGTGCCGCGTACTCCTCGGCAAGTGCGGAGCGCTCCGCGTCGTCCTTCGAGGTTTCGCGGCCGTCGAAACGAACGTTTTCGACGAGGGCGATCTGGCCTTCTTCGAGGGAGGCGGCTACCTGCTTGGCGCTTTCGCCAACGGTGTCTTCGGCAAGGACAACGTCCTGGCCGACGAGCTCGCCGAGGCGCTTAGCAACCGGGGCGAGGGAGAACTTGGGGTCCGGCTTGCCCTTCGGGCGGCCCAGGTGCGCCATGACCAGAACCTTCGCGCCAGCTTCTGCGAGGCGGGTCAGAGTCGGGAGCGCTGCTTTGATACGACCATCGTCGGTGATGGTGTCGCCGTCGAGCGGGACGTTGAAGTCGGAGCGGACGAGAACGGTCTTGCCGCGTACGTCGCCCAGGGATTCAAGAGTCTTCATAGTGTTCCTTCCAAGAATGACGCCCGCGTACCCGGGATGGGTGGCGCGGGCGTCAGTCTTAACTACCTAGAGTTCAGAGCTTCGAGCCGACGAGGACAGCGAGGTCGACAACACGGTTAGCGTAGCCCCACTCGTTGTCGTACCAGGAGACAACCTTGACCTGGTCGCCGATGACCTTGGTGAGGCCGGAGTCGAAGATCGACGAAGCCGGGTGGCCCTCGATGTCCTTCGAAACAATCGGGTCCTCGGTGTAGACGAGGATGCCCTTGAGCCCCTCGGTCTCAGCAGCCTTCTTCACTGCTGCGTTAACGGCCTCGACGGAGACCTCCTTCTCAGCGGTGAAGGTGAGGTCGGTTGCAGAACCGGTCGGGGTGGGAACGCGGAGTGCGTAGCCATCGAACTTGCCCTTGAGCTCGGGGAGCACGAGAGCAACAGCCTGTGCAGCACCGGTCGAGGTCGGGATGATGGAGAGGGCTGCGGCGCGGGCGCGACGGAGGTCCTTGTGCGGGCCGTCCTGGAGGTTCTGGTCAGCGGTGTAGGCGTGAACCGTGGTCATGAGGCCGCGGACAATGCCGAACTCTTCGTGCATGACCTTCGCAAGGGGTGCGAGGCAGTTGGTCGTGCAGGATGCGTTCGAGATGATGTTGTGGTTCTCGGGATCGTACTCGTTCTCGTTCACACCCATGACGAACGTTGCGTCAATGTTCTTGCCGGGGCCGAGAGGATGACCTTCTTGGCGCCAGCTTCGATGTGTGCCTTAGCGGAGTCGCCGTCGGTGAAGCGGCCAGTCGACTCGATGACGACGTCAACGCCGAGCTCGCCCCAGGGGAGCTTCGCGGGATCGCGCTCTTCGAGGGCCTTGATCGTCTTGCCTGCAACGGTGATCGAGTCACCGGAAGCGGAGACCTCTTCCTTGAGCGTGCCGAGGATCGAGTCGTACTTCAGCAGGTGGGCGAGGGTGTCGTTATCGGTCAGGTCGTTAACTGCAACGATCTCGATGTCAGCGCCGGACTCCAGCACTGCACGGGTGAAGTTACGGCCGATGCGGCCAAAGCCATTAATACCAACGCGAATAGTCACTCTATTCCTCCTCGTGCGCGACCCTTCGCGCACATATATTGATTGGTCTGGGGAAGCCAAGAGGCTTCGTCCTTCACGGTCGACGTAGGCCGGCCGATCCACAAATCAGTATACAAGTTTCAGGGATTTTCTATATGGGACCAATAGGTTTTGGTGAGAATGTTCTCGGTGGGCTTACAGCAATGGTCGATGGACCATCAAATTAGCCTCTGCGGCGATGCAGATCGTTAACCGCATCCACCGTATTGGGAATCCCAAGTTCGGCTGCCTTCTTGTCCGCCATCGTGTTCAGCCTGCGGAGCCGGCCGGCGACCGCGTCCTTCGTGGCGACGGGGTTGAGCCGCTCCCCCAGCAGGTTCAAGGAATCTTCCGGGTACTTCATCCGGAACTCCCCTGCCTCCCGAAGGTTGTCGGGAATGTCGTCACCGAGGATCTCAAAGGCTCTCTTAACCCTGATGACTGCGATAACCGCTGCGTCGGCGCTTCTGCGCATATTCGCGTCATCGAAGTTGGCGAGCCTGTTTGCCGTTCCGGAAACTTCCCGGACGGTGCGGAGTTCCTCCCAGCGGATCACGGCGTCGTTGGCTCCCATGCGGGTAAGCATGGCGGCAATGCCGTCGCCTTCCCGGATATCAACCCGGTAGGCACCGCGGGACTCGCGGGCGCGGTAGGTAATGTCGAGTCTGCGGGCCAGCCCGCCAAGGGCGTATGAGGCTTCGAGGCCGGGGCAGATCACTTCGAGGGAAGCGTTGCGGCCCGGCTCAAGAAGGGCACCGCGGGCCAGGAACGCGCCGCGCCACGAGGCAGCAGCGTCAGCTTTGGAGCCGCCGACGACGGTGGGCGGCAGACCTCGGACTGGACGCCCGTACGTATCAATGAGGCCAATACGGCGGGCAATGCGTTCACCGTCGCGTCCGATGCGGACGACGTAGTGGTGGGCTCCCCTGCTTCCGCTGGCCACGGTGTGGAGTTCTGGCTCAACCCGGTAGACGCGGTGCACGAGTTCTCTCAGGCGGCGTGCACTACCGGCATGACCAAGTTCAGCCTGGAGGGCAACGCGGCCGGAGTTAATGTGAATGCCCCTGCGAACCGAAACATCGTGGCGATTTCAGCCACCGTCGCGGAGGCCATGCTGGATTCAACTGAAGCCAGCTCATCTTTCACGGCGGGTGTCAGGGCAGACATTCGTGTAGCTCATCCTTTGCTTGAGAGATTAAAGCCCAGAGGGCTAAATGATCTTACCCCTTTATCGGGTCAGTCGGCTCTCGATACATCGGTGATGGTGCCCTCGAATGCGTCTCGGAGGGCCGCGGCGAACCGGAGCGGGTCATGCACATCACCCCGCCCAGCTTGGTTCACTTGCCGCATAACCAGCCTCGCTTCCACGGCATCAACAGCTTCATCGAGAGCGGAAAGGTCATCGATTGATGTTGGGTCTGCAAGCACCACTGTGGGCGTGATCCCACGGGAATACTTGACGAAGCTCGTGACGTGATCAGCATGCCTCATGTCGCTCGTCTCAACATCGTTGGTGAGGTTCAGGGCCAAAAGTATCTTCGTGCTCGAGTTCTTGAGGGCATTACGAATCTCGGGAAGCATCAGGTGGGGGATGACGGACGTGTACCAGGAGCCTGGCCCAAACACGCACCAGTCAGCGTCCTGGATTGCACCAAGCACTTCGGGGTGTGCGTCGGCCGATTCGGGGATGAGGCGTACCTGTTCAACCCGCCCGGGAGCCACTGCGACCAGGGACTGGCCGCGAATAACCTTGTGGTGGCCGTTGTCGTCAACGTCGGCCTCAATATCCATTGGCACGTTGCTCATGGGGAGGACCCTGCCGTGTACGTTGAGGAGGCGGCCGACAACGTCAAGTCCCTTGACCGGGTCATCGAGAAGGTTCCACAGTGCCGCGATCAGCAGATTGCCGGTGGCATGGTTGTTGAGCGGGCCGTCTGTCACGTAGCGGTGTTGAAGAACATCGCGCCACAGGTGCCCCCATTCGTCATCGTCACAGAGCGCCGACAGCGCCATGCGCAGGTCACCGGGCGGAAGGATGCCAAGCTCGGTGCGGAGCCTGCCCGACGATCCACCATCGTCCGCCACGGTGACAACTGCCGTGAGATTATCGGTGACGTGGCGGAGTGCGGAAAGGGTGGCGTAGAGGCCGTGCCCCCCGCCGAAGGCCACCACGTTGGGGCCCCGGGAGCCGGTGGGTAGCATCGCCTACTCCTTTCCGAGGTCGCGGTGGACGACGACTACCCGGGAGCCGCGCTCCCGCAGGCCGGCGGCAACCCGCTCGGAAATGGCGACGCTCCTGTGCCTACCGCCCGTGCACCCAATGGCAATGGTGACATTCGGCTTCAGCTCCCTCTCGTATCCGGACAGGATTCCAGAAATCAGGTCTATATAGCCATTAACAAAATGCGTAACCCCATCCTGGGTGAGGACATAGTCCTGGACGGGCTTGTCGTGGCCCGTGAGGTTACGTAGCTCGCCAATCCAGTAGGGGTTGGAGATAAAGCGCACATCAACCACGTGATCCGCATCCATGGGAAGCCCATATTTGAAGCCGAACGACATGACAGTGACTCGAGTCTGGAGCTCACCTTCGGCGGCAACAAGCTGTCGCACGTGGCGGGCCAGGTCATGGACCGACATATCCGTCGTGTCGACGATTGCGTCTGCTCGGCCCCGCAGAGTCTTAACTGCTTCCCGCTCGGCATGAACAGCGTCGAGCAGGCGGCCGGTGTCCTGCAGCGGGTGGGGACGACGAACGGATTCGTACCGCTGCACCAATACGTCATCATCACAGTCGAGGAAGAGAATGCGGTGCTCAACACCGGCGTCACGCAACTCATCAAGAACGGCGATGAGGTCATCAAAGAACTTTCCGCCGCGCACGTCCGCAACGACAGCAACGCGGTTGACAGAACTACCGGGAGACATGAGGCCCGTCAATGCTTTGAGGAGCCTTGGCGGGAGGTTGTCGACCACGTACCAGTCGAGGTCTTCTAGGACGGCCGCGGCGCGGGATTTACCGGCGCCGGACATACCGGAAATGATGATGAGCTCAGGAACTTCTGGCTCGGGCACGTGAGCTTCAGCCTCTGCCCCGGGCACCCAGGCGGGGAAGGAGTCCGTCTGATCAATCGCATTCTCGTCCATGTACCTATCGTGCCAGGTTTGTCCCATCCGCGGGTAGGCTCAGCGCCCGTAGTCAGCAACTTTTGAGGATTGACATTTGACCGTGTGTGGAGCGCATGGCTATCGGCGTCATGAAACTGAGTCTTGTGGCTGAATCGGCAAAACTGCTTCGCAAACACACTTTTCATCTCATTAAGGTGGACGTGAACCGTTCTCTAAGTAGACGTGCACTGGGAACACTTATTTTGAAGTCACCGCAACAAGCCAAGGGCGAGCCGCATCGTCTGCCGGTCTGCCTGTCCGAGTGGCTCTGGCTAGTATCTCGGCAAGAAAACACGAGCCTGTCCACTAAGGCTTGATGCGCTCCCCCAGGTGATGGAATTAGTCTGTAGCTAACGGCTCGACATTGATGCCCAGCCTAAGTACTCATCGGGGTCTCCATTGAAGAAAATCGTCGCACCGGGAGTCCATCCGATGACCGCTGACATACTGCCGTCGAATTCGATAGTGCGGTAGGACGTCATGAGGAATCCGCCCAGCGTCAGTTCTATCCAGTCGAAGGATTGTGAAATCGTCTGCCAATCAGGCGTGACCCACTTTCGTTGGGTGCCCAGCATATCTGACCAGTCGTGAAGCCGCCCATCATCGGTAACAACAGTATGCGCTACGCTCAGAAGGTCTTGCCAATCGGATGGGCTCGTTATCCGCAGGCCCTGCCCGCAGGGGTCATTCTTGGCGAGCGGTAGCGTCCGATTATCACCTGCGTAAGCCGTGTCGTTGTCGAAGCAGACCGCCATCGTACTCTCCAGACTCTCAATAGGGCCCGGTGTTGTCTGGATAGTCTGCGCACTTCGCGGCTGATTCGACCAGTGGCTCTGTTCAGTCAGGTCGTCGAACGGGGACGTACCGATGTCTTTTGCGGTTACCCGGTGGGATCGAGCACCTTCCCACCACCAGGTGAAATCCGGTGATGTGGCAATAATCCGGGCAAGGGGCGGAAGCACTCAGCGAATCTGCTAAGCCGGTAACCCGGACGATTAAGGGGCGTGAGAACACCGAAGCTCAATTCTGTTGCCATCCGACCGAGATGAAGAAGCGTGTCCTTCGCCGACCCAAGAAGGGTAGGCACGCCACGGTCCACCACAGCACTAGTGAGGCGGTCGATGACCGACTGATCCGGGCTGCGCAAAAGTTCCTCGGGATCCACGAAATATCCGTCGAGAAGCTCTGTCCGCGTTGTGCTAATGGAAAGGAAGAAGAATAGGGCCGGGAGAGACTCGAGGACTTCCCCTTCCCGGTTGACGGTGGGACCATTCATCTGAAGTCGCCTTTTCTGCAAATGCCGATATTTCGCGGTGTGTACGGTACTACGAGAAAACATGACATGGCGACACCCTTTGTCGTCATTGTCCTCAACTTAACTGCTCCCGTCAGGCTTCGGATGGAAATGATCGTAGATCTTCTGTGCGAAGGCGGGCCCAATCCCGGGGGCGGTGGCAAGCTCTTCGGGCTAGCCTGCTTGATCTTGGCAACGCTCCCAAATTTGTCGAGCAGGTCTTTTTGGCGGGCAGGGCCAAGTCCCGGAATAGCGTCGAGAGCAGAGCGTGTCATGGCCTTCGAACGCCGCTTCCGGTGGTGGGAGATGGCGAAGCGGTGGGATTCATCGCGCACATGCTGGAGCAGGTGGAGGGCCGCTGAGGAACGAGGGAAGATGACCGGGAAGTCATCCCCGGGGATCCAGACTTCCTCGAGGCGCTTCGCTAGGCCAACAACTTCAACATCGACACCCAGCTCATCAACAACACGTTGGGCTGCATTAACCTGCGGGAGGCCACCGTCAACGACGATGAGGTTCGGGCGGTAGGCAAACTTTTTGACCCTGCCGGTGTCCGGATCAACGGCACCCGATACGGCTACTTCTTCGTCGACGTCACGCGAGCCTTCCTTCACCTTGGCAAGGCGCCTGCGAAGCACCTCGTCCATGGCCGCCGTATCGTCACGTGCGCCCTCGCCGTTCTCGCCACGAATGATGTAGTGGCGGTAGTCGGCCTTGCGGGGTATGCCGTCCTCAAAGACGACCATGGACGCCACCTGGTGGGTGCCCTGCGTGTGGGACACGTCGAAACACTCGATACGGAGCGGTGCGGCCGAAAGCCCGAGAACATCCCGAAGATCTTCCAGTGCCTTCGCACGTTGCGTGAGGTCGCCGGAGCGCTTTACCTTGGCGCGAGCAAGTGCCTGGGTGGCATTCTCGTGCACCGTTTCTGCGAGCCGTGCCTTGTCGCCACGCTGTGCCACGTGCAGGTTGATGCGGGCTCCGCGGCGTTCTTCCAGCCAGGCGAGGATTGCATCGGGATCGTCCGGCATGACCGGCACGATAATTTCTCTCGGGATTGCCGTTGTCGGGGTGTGGGTGCGGTCGTCAACGGACCGTGCCTGCCCCTCCGGCATCTCACGACTCGGCTTCAGGAGGCGGTTCTCGCCCTGCTCGCCATAGACCTGAAGCAACAGGGCGGTCACCAGCCCAGCATCGTCCAAGTTCTCAACACGTTCGGTCACCCAGCCACGCTGGCCGCGCACGCGGCCACCGCGCACGTGGAACACCTGAACGCTTGCTTCGAGTTCGTCGGAGACAAGGCCGAAGACGTCAACGTCGGTTCGGTCCGGGAGAACCACCGCGTTCTGTTCGACAACGCGCTTGAGCGCCTCGACATCGTCGCGGAGCCGCGCTGCCCTTTCGAAGTCGAGTTCGGTAGCAGCCTTCTTCATGTCGCGTTCGCGGGAACGAATGTGACGCCCGGTGTCACCATCAAGGAAGTTGCACAGCTCGAGAGCAAGCTCCCTGTGGTCTTCTTCGGAGATCCGACCCACACACGGTGCGGAGCACTTATCGATGTAGCCGAGCAGACAGGGACGCCCCGAGCGTTGAGCTTGTTTTAGAACACCGGGTGAGCAGGTTCGCACCGGGAACGTGTGGAGAAGTGAGTCAAGGGTGTGCCGGATCGCCCACACCTGCGTGTAGGGCCCAAAGTAGCGGTTACCTTTCTTATGAGCATTGCGGGTGATACCTGCTCGCGGAATCGACTCGGACATCGTGACCGCCAGGTACGGGTACGACTTGTCGTCCCGGTACATGACGTTGAACCGGGGGTCGAATTCCTTGATCCACGAGTATTCGAGGGTGAGCGCCTCAACCTCGGTCTTCAGCACCACCCATTCGACCCGTCCGGCAGTGGTGACCATTTGCCTGGTGCGCGGGTGTAGGAGCGCGAGGTCCTGGAAGTAGTTGACGAGCCGTTGCCGCAGGTTCTTTGCCTTACCGACATAAATAACGCGGTCGTCCTCGTCGATGAACCGATAGACCCCCGGATCGGTGGGAATATCGGAGGTCTTTGGACGGTAAACGGACGGGTCAGCCATATACCTACCCTAGGAGCGGGGCAAGGAATTGTCCGGTGTAAGAATTCTTCACCTTCGCAATGTCCTCGGGGGTACCCTGGGCGATAACCTGTCCGCCGCCGGCACCACCCTCGGGTCCCATGTCGATCACCCAGTCCGCGGATTTAATAACGTCCAGGTTGTGTTCGATCACGATCACGGTGTTGCCCTTGTCGGTAAGGCCCTGGAGGACCTTGAGGAGCTTCGACACATCTTCGAAGTGCAGGCCGGTTGTCGGCTCGTCAAGCACGTAGACGGAACGGCCGTTGCTCCGACGTTGCAGCTCGGAGGCGAGCTTCACGCGCTGGGCCTCGCCACCGGACAGGGTGGTGGCCGACTGACCAAGTCGAACATAGCCAAGACCAACGGAGTCGAGGGTGGAAAGGTGCCGGGTGATTCCGGAGACGGGTCCGAAGAACTCGAGGGCCTCCGAGATCGTCATCTCAAGTACATCGGCAACGGACTTGCCCTTGTACTTCACCTCGAGGGTGTCGCGGTTGTAGCGCTTACCGTCGCACACTTCGCAGGGCACGTACACGTCGGGAAGGAAGCTCATTTCGATCTTGATCGTGCCGTCACCCTTGCACGATTCACAGCGACCGCCCTTGACGTTGAAGGAGAACCTGCCGGGGCCGTAGCCGCGGACCTTGGATTCGGGAACCTCAGCGAAAAGCTTGCGCACCCGGTCCCACACACCTGTGTAGGTGGCTGGGTTTGAGCGCGGGGTACGACCAATCGGAGACTGATCGACGTGGATGACCTTGTCAAGACCGTCGAGGCCCGTCACGGACGTGTGACGACCGGGAACAATTCGTGCGCGGTTCAGCTGGTTGGCAAGGGAGTTGTAGAGAATCGAGTTCACGAGCGTGGACTTGCCGGAACCGGAAACACCGGTGACGGCCACGAAGCAGGAGCGTGGGAAAGAAACCGTGACGTTCTTCAGGTTGTTTTCCTTGCCGCCCTTCACCGTGATCTGGTTCTTCTTGTCGACTTTGCGGCGTCCCGTTGGAAGCGGGATAGACCTGCGTCCAGCAAGATAGGCACCGGTGATCGAGGAGTCTTCCACCAGAAGTCCGTTGTAGTCGCCTGCGTAGACGATTTCTCCCCCGCGCTCGCCCGCGCCAGGGCCGATGTCAACGATATAATCGGCGGACTTAATCGTGTCTTCGTCGTGTTCGACAACGATCAGGGTGTTTCCGAGATCGCGGAGCTTCTCAAGGGTCTGAATGAGGCGCGCGTTGTCGCGCTGGTGCAGACCAATCGACGGTTCATCCAAAACGTACAGAACGCCAACCAGGGCAGAACCGATCTGGGTGGCGAGTCGAATGCGCTGAGCTTCACCGCCGGACAGCCCGGCGGCCCCGCGGGACAGCGTGAGATAGGTGAGGCCAACGTCGACGAGGAAGCCGAGCCGGAACTGGGTTTCCTTGAGAACAGCATCGGCCACGGCCCGCTGCTTGGGCGTGAGTTCCAGCTTATTGAGGAACTGGGACGCTTCGGCGACCGACAGATCGCAGAGCTCTGCGATGGAGAGGCCGCCGATGGTGACGGCGAGAACCTCGGGCTTGAGGCGGGCGCCGTGACACTCCTGGCAGGGGATCTCCCTCATGAAGGATTCGTAACGTTCCTTCGACCATTCGGACTCGGTCTCTTCCCGCTTCCTTTTGACGAAGTCGAGAACACCTTCGAAACCGGTTGCGTACGTGCGTTCACGGCCCCAGCGGTTCTTGTACTTGACCTTGATCTTGTAGTCCTTGCCGTACACGATCGTGTCGCGGACTTCCTTGGAAAGTTCACCCCACGGGGTGTCGACGGAGAAACCAATCTCCTTGCCGAGTGCGGTCAGTTGCCTCGTGAAGTAGGTCTTGTTGCCAGCCCAGGGCAGGACAGCACCATCGCGTAGTGAGATCGACTCGTCGGGAACAACGAGCGCGGGATCCACCTCTAGCTTGGTGCCGATACCCGAACACTCGGGGCAGGCGCCGTAGGGTGCGTTGAACGAGAACGTGCGGGGCTCAATTTCGTCGAGGGTCAGCACGTGGTCGTTCGGGCAGGCGCGCTTCTCCGAGTACTTTCGGAACCGCTGCGGATCCTCTTCATCGACGTCCACACGTTCGATGACAACCAGACCATCAGTCAGGCGCAGCGCGGTCTCGATCGAGTCGGTGAGCCGGCGGGTCGAGTCCTTCCGGACGAGGCGGTCAACGACGACGTCAATGTCGTGACGGAGCTTCTTGTCGAGCGTCGGTGGGTTGTCGAGCCGAACCATTTCGGAGTCGACCTTGGCGCGGGAGAAACCCTGCTGCTGAAGATCGGAGAACAGTTCGCCGTATTCGCCCTTGCGTCCGCGGATCACGGGAGCAAGAACCTGGAATCGTGTTCCCTCGGGAAGCTCCATGACGTGGTTGACGATCTGCTCCGCAGACTGCGAGCTGATCTCTTCACCGCACTCCGGGCAGTGCTGGATACCGGCACGGGCGTACAGCAACCTCAGGTAGTCGTATACCTCGGTAATTGTTCCAACGGTTGAACGCGGGTTGCGGCTTGTCGACTTCTGGTCGATCGCGACCGCGGGCGACAGTCCCCCAATGTAGTCGACGGAGGGCTTATCCATCCGTCCCAGGAACTGCCTCGCGTACGAAGACAGGGACTCGACGTAGCGTCGCTGACCCTCGGCGAAGATCGTGTCAAAAGCTAGGGATGACTTCCCGGAACCGGATAGGCCGGTGAAGACCACAAGCTGATCACGTGGGATCTCGAGGTCGACGTTCTGAAGGTTATGCTCACGGGCACCGCTGACAACGATATGTTCAGTCACTCGGACATTGTAACTGTTCCACGAGACTTTCGAACAAATGTACCCCTCAACACACTGCGTGTCTCGGCACATGGGACCCCCCTATACCGCCGTAGCCGGAATGCTTACGTTCGTAGCAATCCGTTGCTCGGTAGCCGTAAACCCGGCGGGGTCGGTAGTGTAGAGGGCATGAGTATGACCTATCACACCGGTGCCGGCCTCCCTCCCGTAACAATTGACCTCGACGACACAAGGATCGTGAAGATGTCGGTGGGGAGCATGGACAACAACGTCTACCTCATCGAGAACAACCTTGGCGATGCGGTGATTGTCGATGCTGCCGCCGAGCCGGAGCGGGTGGCTGAGCTTGCCGCTGGCAAGACCGTTCACGCCATTATCACGACCCACGAGCATCACGACCACATTGGCGCTCTCGAAACGGTTCACCACGTGTTCCCGGAAGCCGAGATTCTCGCGACCAAGGAAACGGGCGCAGCCCTACCGGTTGAGGCAACGGATTCCCTCAAGCACGGCGAGGTTAGGTCCTTCGGTGATCTTGAGCTCGAGTTCATTGTTCTGCGCGGCCACACTCCCGCCGGCCTTGCGATTGTCGTTGAGGGGTCTCACATCCTGACCGGCGACTCCCTGTTCCCAGGCGGGGTTGGTAAAACTCCGTCAGAGCAGGCTTTCTTCCTGCTCTTCAACGATGTTCGCGATCGCCTGTTCGAACGCTTCGACAACGATACGATCATCCACCCCGGCCACGGGAACTCCACGACTTTGGGCGATGAACGCCCGAAGCTGACCGAATGGGAAGGACGGCGCTGGTGATTTTCGCAGCGACATACACATACGACCCCGAGCGCGATGACATCCACGATGTTCGCCCCCTGCACCGCGAGTACCTCAAGACTCTGTTCGATGATGGAAAGCTACTTGCCAGCGGTCCGCGCGGCGACGGTGCCCTTCTCATCCTTTCAGCTGACTCCGAGCAGCAGGCGATCGATCTTCTTGGCGGCGATCCGTTCATGAAGTCCGGAATCGTCCTCGAACTCGACATCAAGGAGTGGACCGTCGTTTACGGTCCGTGGGCGTGAAACGCATTGATCCCTTCATTGTTGGGATCCTTCTTGCATTCGCGCTAGGTCTTCTCTGGCCCGCCTCCGACGGTGTTCGCACCGGGATCTCGTGGGCCGGAGATGTCCTTGTCGCTATCCTGTTCTTCCTCTACGGCTTGCGCCTGCGAACCTCCGAGGTGCTGGCCGGGCTGACGAACGTCAAGGTCCAGGGGCTCATTTTTGCCTCCACCTACATCGTTTTCCCCCTTATTGGTCTCGCCATCCATCCGTTGCTGGCCCCGGTCCTTGGTGAAGGCTTCGCGAACGGTTTCCTCTATCTGGCCTTCCTGCCCTCCACCATCCAGTCGTCGGTGACCTTCACGTCGATCGCCAAAGGTGACACGGCGGCCGCGGTATGCGCGGCAACGTTCTCGAACGTCATTGGCATGTTTCTCACTCCCCTCTACGTTCTGATCTTCATGAACATTGAGGGTGCCTCGGCCGGATCGATTTCGAGCGTCCTCACCCAACTGCTACTGCCGTTTATTGTCGGCCAGATTCTCCAGATCAAGCTGGGCGACCGCATTCGCAAATACCCGAAGCAACTGAAGGTCTACGACCAGGGCACGGTGGTTGTCATTGTTCTCGGAGCCGTTCTCGACTCGACCGCTGCCAACACGTGGGATGGTGTCACGCCCCTACAGATCGTTGTTCTGATCGCCGTTTCCTGTGTGCTTCTCGCCATTATTCTGGCGCTCACCTGGTATGCATCGGCTTGGCTCAAGGTGGGCAGGCCCGGCCAAATTGCCGTCCTCATGTGCGGTTCCAAGAAGTCCCTCGCCACGGGATTGCCCATGGCGCAGGCGATCTTCCCGGCCGCTTTGATCGGGCCGATTGCCGTGCCGGTCATTATCTTCCACCAGATCCAGCTACTCGTCTGTGCGGTTATTGCGTCAAGGCTCGGGCGTGAAGAGTCGGACGTAGCCCGGTAGGGGCGCTATCGTTTCCACTATGAAGCCCTTCCTACTCATTGCGACCCGTCCCGAGGATGAGACCGCCGACGCCGAATACGAGCAGCTCCTGCGGTTCGGTCAGCTCGAAGAGCACGAGCTCCACCGGATCCGTCTCGAGTCCGCTCCCCTGCCCAGTCTCGACCTCGATGACTATTCGGGCGTTATCGTCGGCGGCAGCCCTTTCACCGGCTCCATCCCAACCGAACACAAGTCCGATACGCAGCGCCGAGTGGAGAAGGAAATCTCCGACTTGCTCGACATCATTGTCGAGCGCGACTTTCCGTTCCTCGGAGCCTGCTACGGAGTTGGCACCCTCCTCTCCCACCAGGGAGCAGTCATCGACTCCACGTATTCGGAAGCGGTCGGTGCCGTCACCATCAATCTGACAACGGCAGGTCGCAATGATCCCCTTCTCCACGGCCTGCCCGACTCCTTCCCTGCCTTCGTGGGACATAAGGAAGCGTGCCGGGTACTCCCCGACCACGCCATTCTTCTCGCCAGCTCCGATACGTGCCCCGTCCAAATGTTCCGCATCAAGGAGAATCTCTACGGCACCCAGTTCCACCCGGAACTCGACGCCCCGGGTATCGCCCAGCGGATCAGGATTTACAAGAATGCCGGGTACTTCAAACCGGAAGAGGCTGACTCTCTGATCGCCGAGACCTCCAAGGCACCTGTCGGCGACGTCCACCGCGTCGTCTCAAACTTCACCCGCAACTACGCCGTCTCATAGGCACTGGCCAACTTCCGTTAGCCGTAGTGTGCCCGAAGGCCCGGACCCGTTTGGTTGCCGTTGCTTAGTCCAGCCGACGTGGCACGACCCTCACTAGCAAGTCCCCATAAACAGTTGAGCCTCGAGGATGTCCCTCGAGGCTCAACTGTATTTGGATCTTTGAACGTCACCGCGTGGAGTGCATTTTTGTCAGTCCACTCCAGGAGTTAGTTCCTAAACTTCGTGCGGTCCGCGCCCGTTGTCGGTCTCGGTGTTAAGCGAGTTTGGCTTACCGGCGGGCGATGCTTGGTCTGAATTCTGTGCGTTCGGAGCCTGGCTGTCGGTTGCCGCAACGGGGTTCGTCTTCGCCTCGTCAGCCTTCTGAGCTTCCCGCTTCTTATTGCCCCAGATTGAGGCGATAACGGTAATGAAGATGACGCCGATGATGACACCGAGGGAAACGCCGATGCCGGGCTCAGGAATACCGAGGAGCATGTCGTAGCCGTGGAAGGCGTGGATGATGAGCTTGACGGCAATGAAGCCGAGGATAACGGCGAGGCCGTAGTGGAGGTAGATGAGCTTCTCGAGAAGACCATCAACGAGGAAGAAGAGCTGGCGAAGTCCAAGCAGTGCGAAGACGTTTGCCGCGAATACAATGTAGGGCTCGTCCGTCAGGCCGTAGATGGCCGGGATGGAGTCGAGTGCGAAGACGAGGTCAATGGTGCCGATAGCAACGATGCACAGGAACAGCGGGGTGATCCACGACTTGCCTTCGCGGCGCACGACGAGGCGCTGGCCCACGAAGCCTTCGGTGACGCGGAAGGTCTTCTCAGCAAAGCGGACGATGCCGTTGGGCTTGTAGTTCTCGATCTCATCCTGTTTGTCATCGGGATCGTCGACACCCTGACGGACCTGGCCGATCGCGGTGTAGAGAAGGAATGCACCGAAGATGAAGAACATCCACACGAACTGGTCGATGAGGGCCTTACCGAGAAGGATGAAGACGAGGCGCATGAGGAGCGCCATAACAATGCCGTAGAGAAGGACCTTCTGCTGGTAGAGCCTGGGTACCTTGAACGAGGCAATGACGATGATAAAGACAAATATGTTGTCGACCGACAGGGCCTTTTCAACGGCGTAACCGCCGTAGTATTCACCTGCGAGAGTGCCGCCGTGCTGCCAGAGGATAACGAGTCCGAACAGGAGGGCAATAGCAACGTAGAAGGCGGACCAGGTGGCCGCTTCCTTGATTGTGGGTTCGTGGGCCTTGCGGACGTGTCCGAACAGGTCAACGAGGATCAGGACGAGGGCGATACCGCCGAGTGCGAACCATTCCCACAAATCGACGTGCATCTGTTCCGGGGTGGACGCTGCCTGCGTCAGAATGACATGGGTGGGTAGCTGGGATGCCAGCAAAACATACCTCCGGGTTGTTGAACCGAAGGTCTCTTCCCACCGGATGTCCGGTCGTGAACCGAGTGCCTTGGGCACCGTGATGGCGGCTCACTGTTGTGCGGGAATACTCCCCTTCGCTAGCTTCACAGGCAACAATACGCGAATCGAATCAATCTGGACACCCAAGACCCCGGCACGTCACTATGAGGTTCGCGACGTCCCCAACTGGGGACGCACCGCTACCGTCGCACAGCAGAAACGGACATCGCAGTAGAAAAACGTGCAACGGACGCGGCTAGCGAGAGAATTCGACTTCAGCCAGCCACAGTCGGTGGAGACCAGCCGAAGGAGGCCGAACTGTTCCTGTAGAACCGCGTCGTGCCCTGCGCGATGAAAGACTCTCCTGCGTTAAGAGGTGTCTAGGACGTTGCCGACTCCATCTGCCGCAGTTCCTTCTTGAGGTCCTGGATCTCGTCGCGCAGGCGGGCCGCGAGCTCGAAGCGGAGATCCTCGGCCGCCTGCTTCATCTGCTCGTCGAGTTCCGCGATCAGGCCGCGCAGGTCGCCCGTAGCTTTACCTGCCATTTCCTCACGGGTCTGGGGAACCGGTGTCGCCTTGCGATAGCCACCTTCAAGGAGCTCCGCGGTGTCGATTTCCTCGCGGGCCAACATGTCAGTGACGTCGGCAATCTTCTTGCGGAGCGGCTGCGGGTCGATCCCGCGTTCCTTGTTGTAGGCGATCTGCTTTTCGCGGCGCCTGTTCGTTTCGTCAATTGCTTCACGCATGTTGGGCGTGATCGTGTCCGCATACATGTGGACCTGGCCGGAGACGTTACGGGCGGCACGGCCAATGGTCTGAATGAGAGAGGTCGTGGAACGGAGGAATCCCTGCTTGTCAGCGTCGAGAATTGCCACGAGGGAGACTTCTGGCAGGTCGAGTCCCTCCCGGAGCAGGTTAATGCCGACGAGCACGTCAAACAGGCCGAGCCGGAGTTCGCGGAGCAGCTCAACGCGCCGGAGCGTGTCGACGTCGGAGTGGAGGTATTCCACCTTGACTCCTCTCTCGGCAAGGTAGTCGGTGAGGTCCTCCGCCATCTTCTTCGTGAGCGTCGTGACAAGAACACGTTCGTCTCGAGCCACCCGGGCCTTCACCTCGCCAAGAAGATCATCGATCTGGCCCTCGACGGGCTTGACAACAATCTCGGGGTCAACCAGACCGGTGGGGCGAATGATCTGTTCGACAACGCCATCGGACTGCCCCATCTCGTACTTGCCGGGGGTTGCCGACAGGTAGACGGTCTGGCCAATGCGTTCGAGGAACTCGGCCCACTTGAGCGGCCGGTTGTCCATGGCCGAGGGCAGCCGGAAGCCATGCTCGACGAGGGTTCTCTTACGGGACATGTCGCCCTCGTACATGGCGCCGATCTGGGGAACGGTCACGTGGGACTCGTCAATGACGAGAACGAAATCCGATGGGAAGTAGTCGAGAAGCGTGTGGGGGCCGTGCCCGGTCCGCGGCCGTCAATGTGGCGGGAGTAGTTCTCAATGCCGGAGCAGGATCCGACGTTCCGCATCATCTCGAGGTCGTAGGTGGTTCTCATGGAGAGCCGTTGTGCCTCGAGGAGCTTGTTCTGGGACTCGAGCTCCTCAACGCGAGCATCGAGCTCCTCCTCGATGGATTGGATCGCCTTCTGCATGCGTTCGGGCCCCGCCACGTAGTGGGAGGCCGGGAACAGGTGCGCGTGATCGGTTTGTTTCAGCACGCTCCCGGTGAGCGGGTGCAGGTAGGAGAGTTCGTCGATTTCGTCGCCGAACATCTCGATCCGGATCGCGAGTTCCTCGTACACGGGAATGATCTCGATCGTGTCGCCCCGGACGCGGAACGTGCCGCGAGTGAAGGCAATATCGTTACGCACGTACTGCATCTGCACAAACTGGCGCAGTAGCTCGTCCCGGTCGATCTCTTGGCCCACCTCGAGGCGCACCATCCGGTCCACATATTCCTGGGGGTACCGAGGCCGTAGATGCAGGAAACGGAAGCGACGACTACCGTGTCCCGGCGGGTCAGCAGGGAGTTCGTTGCCGAGTGGCGGAGCCGCTCGACCTCGTCGTTGATCGACGAGTCTTTCTCGATGAAGGTGTCTGTCTGCGGAACGTAGGCTTCCGGCTGGTAGTAGTCGTAGTACGAGACGAAGTACTCGACCGCGTTGTTCGGGAGGAGCTCCCGGAACTCCGACGCCATCTGAGCCGCCAACGTCTTATTGGGCTCAAGGATGAGCGTGGGTCGCTGAATCTGTTCGATAAGCCAGGCGGTCGTAGCCGACTTACCGGTACCGGTGGCACCGAGAAGGACGATGTCCTTCTCGCCCGCGTTGATACGCTCCGTCAGGTCGGCGATCGCGGTTGGCTGATCGCCTGACGGGGTGAACTCGGAAACTACATCGAAGGGTGCTTCGGCACGAACGAGATCGGAGACGGGACGCATGAGTCCTAGGCTAGTACCCTGCGCGGGCAGTGTCCTAGCGTGTTTCCTCCAGGCGGACCTGCACGAGCGCTTCGGCGTCGGGTCGCACCCAGCCGTCGCCGTCGGGAACGCAGCATACGTGGCGAAGAATCATCTCCTCGGTATCTGCCGGAACAACGACATCCATGCCGTCCACGCGGGCTTCCGTGCCAGTGTGTGCCAACTTGCCCAGAAGCCTCTCCCCGTTCATGACGTGGCGACCCTTCGCCTCGGGAACAGCCTCGGTGACGACGTTCTCTTCAAACTCGCGGAGGCGAGCAATGATCTTGTCGACCTGCGCTTCAAGTTCTTCGACCGTTCCCGTGTTCTCGATGACCGCGTCGGCGAACGGCAGGCGCTCTTCATCCTCCAGCTGCGTGTTGATCCGCGCCTGAGCATGCTGCTCCGTCATGCCCCGATCGCGCACGAGACGCTCAATACGAAGATTATCGGGAGAGGTGATGACGATGAGGAACTGCGGAACGTAGGCCCTGCCGGTCTCAATGAGAAGGGGCGAGTCCTCAACCACGATGGCACGAGGGTCCGCCGACACGTACTCGCGGAACATTTCCGCCATGCGGTCCCGCACCATCGGGTGAATGATGGCGTTGAGCTCGCCGAGCCGCTCCGGATCGCTAAAAACCATGTTGGCGAGCTTCTGCCGATCGAGAATTCCGTTCTGTACCATGCCCTGGAACGTGTTCCCGATCGCCGGTACTGCAGCGCCGCCTTCCGAGGTCAGATCCCGGGAGATCTCATCCGCATCCATCACCTTCATGCCCGCCTCCGCCATCCGGGCTGAGACAAGAGACTTACCGGATGCGATACCGCCAGTTAGGCCGACATACAGCATTCCACGATCCTTTCGACAAGCTCCACGCCCTCCTCGAGCGCGAGATGCTCAGCGGGTGGGATGTGGAGAAAACACGAGTTCCCGTGATGACGATACAGGGAATACGAGAGCGTATTGCACACGTAGGTCCCAGCACTGAGGGAAATTTCTATGCCGCACTCCGAAGCAATCCTATCGAGGTCCCATCCGGAGGCTAAAAAGTCGGGACCATCATCGAAGATTTTCTGACCGCTCGGCGTCAACCCGGTGACGTCTGCGGTCCGTGCCTCTTGCCAGTTCACTCCAAGCTTCTCAAGGCGCGGAACGGTGCGACCGCCGGCAACCCCGATGGAAAGAACCAGGTCAGCACCGGAAACAAGCTCTGGTACTTTCTCACCAATATCGAAGCGGACGGGCAGGATCTCCGTGCGGGCACCGAGCTTCTCCCCGGCTGCGTTCGCTAACGCCTCGCTGGGGTTCTCTCGGTGTGCGACCGATCCTTTCTCACCGAAGGGCCCAAAGCCCGTGATGAGGATCATTCTGCATCGTTCGGATCGATGGGAGCGTGGTGATCGCGGTCCGCCAGTCCCTGCTTCCAGTACCCGTCGACCTTCACCGCTTCCCGTGCCACGGGCGATTCGTTGCGGAGCCACCTGCGGGCAGCGATAAGCGTGCCGGCCTCGCCCGCGGCCCACACGTAGGTGCCGCCGTCGAGCTCGAGCTCGCTGAGCGCCTTGACGATCCCGTCGCCGGAGGGATCGAATGGAGTCCGAACAACATCCACCCCGTCCAGATCCTCGAAGTATTCGATGCCTTCACCGTGCAGGATAAGAGTCGTGGGAAGCGTCTGAGGCCGTGCCGCCAGCCAGCGCCTGATCGGCGGGAATGCCGATGCATCGCCAATAAGAACAAGCTGGGATGCTCCTACCGGGAACTCAAGGCTGGAACGCGGGCCACCCACGCGGACGGGTGATCCAACCGGCAAGGAATCAGCCCACGCGCTCACGGGGCCGTCGCCGTGCACCACGATGTCGAAGGCAATCTCGCCTCCGCCGACGTGCAGGGGCGTGTAGTGCCGCCCTGTCATCTCGCCATCCGCCGCGGGAACGAACAGCTTGCAGTGATCGCTCGGTCCGGTCGACTCGAAGCCCTCGAGCTCATCGCCGCCCAGCGTTACGCGGACGAAACCACCCGGGAGCCTCTTGGCATCCCTCACGCTCAGATCGCGTGCGCGCAGCTCGCGCGGGACTTTCACTCTGGTAGGTATCTCGAAACTCATTACGCTCATTGTCGGTAATTAGGTAAGCCTAAGCAAGCCTCATTCGGGTGCGTGAGACAAAGGCCCCTGTGCAGGCTTTACACTCAGCTCATCAGAGCGGTTCTCGTCGTGCTTAACGCCCTCGATTGCTGGGCCCCCTGCACTCCCCTCGGCACCTACTTGCCGCTGTGTCGCGGTTAAGAGAAACGGTCGTGAACAGGGTCTGATCACCCCTCAAACATGCGGAAGGGGACCGCCGTAGCGGTCCCCTTCGCGGTTAGATCAGGTGCGATCAGTGGCCGGTGAGCTTCTCACGCAGAGCTGCGAGAGCCTCATCCGATGCCAGGGTGCCGGTCGACTCGGTACCCGAGGAGTAGCTGGCCGGAGCCTGCTCGCGTGCCGGTGCCGGAGCGGCCTCTGCAGCCTGCTCCTCGACCTCGGCCTGGTGAGCAACCTGCTCCTTGTGGGCGAGCCACAGTGCGTAAGCCGCGTTGTACTCGGCCTCCCACTGCTCGCGCTCGGCCTCGAAGCCCTCGAGCCATTCGCCCGACTCCGAGTCGTAACCCTCGGGGTACTTGTAGTTGCCGTTCTCGTCGTACTCGGAAGCCATGCCGTAGAGCGATGCATCGAAGTCCTCGGACTCCGGGTCGACGCCCTCATTGGCCTGCTTGAGCGACAGGGAAATGCGGCGGCGCTCAAGGTCGATGTCAATGACCTTGACGAACAGCTCGTCGCCAACCTTGGCGATCTGCTCGGGCTGCTCGATGTGGCGCTGTGCGAGCTCGGAGATGTGGACGAGGCCCTCGATGCCGTCCTCGACGCGGACGAACGCACCGAAGGGAACGAGCTTGGTGACCTTGCCGGGCACGACCTGGCCGATGGCATGGGTACGTGCGAAGACCTGCCACGGGTCCTCCTGCGTCGCCTTGAGCGACAGGGAGACACGCTCGCGGTCCATGTCGACCTCGAGAACCTCGACGGTGACAGGGGTGCCAACCTCGACGACCTCGTTCGGGTGGTCGATGTGCTTCCAGGAGAGCTCGGAAACGTGGACGAGACCGTCAACGCCACCGAGGTCCACGAAGGCACCGAAGTTCACGATGGAGGAGACTACGCCCTCGCGAATCTGCCCCTTCTGGAGGGTGTTGAGGAAGTGGCTGCGGGTCTCGGACTGGTTCTGTTCGAGGAACGCGCGGCGGGAAAGAACGACGTTGTTACGGTTCTTGTCGAGCTCGATGATCTTCGCATCGATGTCGCGGCCGATGTAGGGCTGCAGGTCGCGAACGCGACGCATCTCGACGAGCGATGCGGGAAGGAATCCGCGCAGGCCGATATCGACGATGAGGCCACCCTTGACGACCTCGATGACGTTGCCGGAGACGACACCGTCGGTGTTCTTGATCTCCTCGATCTTGGCCCAGGCACGTTCCTGCTGTGCGCGGCGCTTCGAGAGGAGAAGGCGGCCTTCCTTGTCTTCCTTCTGGAGGACGTAGGCCTCGACGCGATCTCCTACGGCGACGACCTCATCGGGGTCGATGTCGTGCTTGATCGACAGTTCCTTCGAGGGAATAACACCCTCGGTCTTGTAGCCAATGTCGAGAAGGACCTCGTCGTGGTCCACCTTGACAATGGTGCCCTCGACGATGTCCCCGTCGTTGAAGTACTTGATGGTCTCGTCAACAGCTGCGAGGAGTTCTTCCTTCGAGCCAATATCGTTGACGGCGACCTGCGGGGTGGTCGGCTGCTCGGGCGTGGTAGTTGTCATTGAGTTGTAGTCTCCGATGGGACAGTAGAAATAGATTGGACAGTTATTGCGGATATCCCGAAAGACATCCAAGAAACAACAATAACGCGATGTTGGCCCATTTGCCAGAGAAAACAGCCAGTTTTCCCCGGACCTGTGACGAGAACTACCCATGGGGGATCAATGGCTACGACCCGTTCACCTGCTCGTTACCCGGGCGCGTGGGAAACTATCACCATGGAACCCGCCTTCAGACCGTCCGCTGACGTACCCGATCCGCAATCGGTTGCGGAAAAATGGTGGTCCGCAAACGCCGAACAATATCTCGCCGAACATCCGTCGCTCGGTGACGTTCGATTTCAGTGGGGGCCGGAAGGCTGGACGGAAGAGGATCTGCAAATTCTCCCAGCAGTGCCGGGACGTATTCTCGAGGTCGGTGCTGGCGCCGCTCAGTGCTCCCGCTGGCTTGCCTCGAAGGGGCACAACGTCACCGCTTCAGACATCTCGAAGGGCATGCTGTCGGCCGCGGAGCTACTCAACGAGAAGACCGGGATCGCGTTCCCGCTCATCCACTCCAGCATTGACGCTATGCCTTTCGGCGATTCGTCCTTCGACACGGTGTTCACGTCGTTTGGGGCCCTCAGCTTTATCCCTGACCTCGGCCCTGCCTTCGCGGAAGTTTTTCGTGTCCTCTCCCCCGGCGGCCTGTGGGCCTACTCCGTCACCCACCCGTTCTCGTGGGTGTTCCCCGATTCGCCCTATGCGGATGACCTCAAGGTGATCCGCCCCTACGGGAAGAGGGAGGCCTACGTCGAATCAGATCGTGCAGGCACGTCCTACGCAGAGTTCCCGCACACGCTTTCCGATCACATCAACGGCCTCGTCCGAGCAGGCTTCGCAATCGACGACATCCTCGAGCCTGCGTGGCCGGTGGCCAATGCCGAGACGTGGGGCGGGTGGGGTCCCGACCGGGGAGCGATGCTCCCCAGCACCCTTATTGTCAGTGCGCGGCGGCCCGCCAGTTAGGCCCAACACCGACGCCGACGGAAAGCGGGACCGACAGGTCAACGGCCGCCCCCATCTTCTCCTCAACGAGTGCACGGACGTCCGCTTCCTCGCCGGGAGCAATCTCCAGGACAAGTTCGTCGTGGACCTGGAGGAGAACGCGCGAGGTGTGCTTCGCGGTCGTCAGGGCCTCGTCGACGCCGAGCATGGCGATCTTGATGATGTCGGCAGCCGATCCCTGGATTGGTGCGTTGAGCGCCATCCGCTCCGCAGCATCCCGGCGCTGACGATTGTCGGATGTCAGGTCGGGCAGGTAGCGCCTGCGTCCCAGGATTGTTGACGTGTAACCGTCCTTCCGTGCCTGGGCGACAACGGACTCGAGGTAGTTGCGTACCGCTCCGAACCGTTCGAAGTAGTCGTCCATGAGTTGCTGGGCCTCGCTACGTTCGATGCGGAGCTGTCGGGACAGCCCGAATGCGGACAGGCCGTAGGCTAGCCCGTAGCTCATGGCCTTGATCTTGTTTCGCTGGGTCGGGCTGACTTCCTCGGGCGCAATACCGTAGACGTGCCCGGCCACGTACGAGTGGAGGTCTTCCCCGTCAATGAAGGCCTGGATGAGAGCGGCGTCGCCCGACTGGTGGGCCATGAGCCTCATCTCGATCTGCGAGTAGTCCACGGTCATGATCGACTCGTAGCCAGGACCGGGGATAAAGGCCTCGCGGATCCGCTGGCCCTCCTCTGTGCGGGCGTGGATGTTTTGCAGGTTCGGTTCGGTCGACGACAGGCGGCCGGTGGCTGCCACGGTCTGCTGGAAGGAGGTGTGAATCCGCCCATCGTCCAGGACGGACTTGGCGAGTCCTTCAACGGACTGCTTCAGCTTGATTGCATCGCGATGCTCGAGGAGCTGGCCCAGAAACTCACGCCCGGCAACAGCCTGGTCGTCCTCGCGGAACGCGAGCTGGGTGTAGAGATCCGTGAGGGCCTCCGCGTTCGTCGTGTATCCCGATTTGGTCTTACGCGTCGGGGGTAGGCCGAGCTCCTCAAAGAGAACGCCCTGGAGCTGCTTGGGGCTCGACAGATTCACCTCGTGGCCAATTGCGGCATAGGCCGAGTCAGCGGCGCGGTTCACCCGGCCGTCAAACTCCTTGAAGAGATCGTCGAAGACGGCCTTGTCGGAAGCAATTCCAATGTCCTCCATACGCGCCAGGATGGTCATGAGGGGCGTTTCAATGCCCTGCAGGAGGTCCGTGGAACCCCGCTTCTCGACCTCGTCCAGCAGGACGGACGAAAGCGGAAGCAGCGACCATGCTCTGCTTGCCGGGCCTTCCATGCCAGCTCCGCCAAGCCCAAGCCCCAGGTCGAGCTCAGCGGCCTCGATCTCGGGCAGAGTAACACCAATGTGGCGGACCACGAGGTCGGGAAGATCGTAGCTGCGCTGGTCCGGGTGGAGGATGTAGGCGGCCAGCTCCGTGTCCACCTCAACACCGGCAAGCTCTGCACCGAACGACCCCTTGATCGCATGCCACGTCCACTTCGCGCCGTGAATGATCTTCTTAGCCTCGGGGTTCTCAATCCAGGCAACAAAAGCTTTCTCGTCTTCGGGCTAAGGTCCGTGCGGTCCGCAACAAGAGCCTGCCCGGAGTCGAGCGCGAGCGAGATCCGGGTGATGTCACCGCGGTGCGGGCTGCCGGCGCCTTCAATGAACAGTCCGATGGTCTCTGAACCAAACTCATTGAGCCAGTCATCAATGTCGCCGGCGCTTGCCGCCGCGGCCTCGAGCGCCTCCATGGCGTCCCCGGCCTGCTCGGTGTCACCATCGGCGAGCGGTAGCTCTGCCAGGACTCGCGGGCGGAGCGAGGTAAAATCGAGAAGGTCGAAGAGCTGGTGGACCGCTTCGCGGTTCACGCCCCTGGGCACCAAGTCCTCGAAGCCCACCTCGAGCGGCATATCCCTCAGCAGGTGGTTGAGCTTCCGGTTGAGCTTTACCTGGTCAAGGTTATCGCGCAGGCTCTGACCGACCTTGCCGCCGATCTCGTCCGCATGCTCGATGATTCCGTCGAGATCCCCGTATTGGTTGATCCACTTCTGTGCCGTCTTCGGCCCCACGCCGGGAACTCCGGGCAGGTTGTCGGCTTGCTCGCCCACCAGGGCTGCAAGGTCCGGGTACTGCTCGGGGGTGACACCTGCGCGTTCCTTGACGACATCCGGTGTCATCTCCAACATCTGCGATCTCGGCATCGGGTACAGCAGGGTCACGTTGTCGTTGACGAGCTGGTAGGTGTCCTTGTCCCCCGACGAGATCACCACATCCATCCCTTCATCAACACCCCGCGCCGAAAGCGTAGCCACAATGTCGTCGGCCTCGTACTGGTCTTTCGTAATCCAGGCGATCCCGAGCGTGTCGAGAACTTCCTGAATCAGCGGGATCTGGCCCTTGAACTCTTCGGGGGTTTCGGCTCGCCCGCCCTTGTAGGGCGCGTACTCCTTTGTGCGGAACGTCCCTCCCGACAGATCGAAAGCAACCGCAACATGCGTGGGCTGAACATCGGCGTACAGCTTTAGCAGGGTGTTGAGGAATCCGTGGATTCCGTTCGTGTACTGTCCCTGGTCGGTCCGGAAGGCATCTTTCGGAAGTGCGAAGAAGCTGCGGAACGCGAGGGAGTGGCCGTCGAGAAGAAGGAGTCGTTGATTCACAAGACTAGAGTACGTGGCGGTCCAGATAAATTCAGTAACCGGTTATCCTGGTGCGCATGGATCATCTCAAGCGGGGACACGGGCCCCTTGCCGATAAGCTCGGCGTCGTCTTTCATTCCATGACCGATACTTCAGCCGAAGCAACGATGCCGGTCGAAGGGAACACGCAGCCATATGGCCTGCTGCACGGCGGAATGAATGGTTTCCTCGTTGAACACCTCGCCTCCGGACTCGCCATGAGGCACTGCCCGCCCGACCTTGTTCCCGTGGGAACCGACCTACACGTCTCGCATGTCTCCCCCGCAACCGCCGACTCGGTCCGAGCGGTCGCCACCCTCCAGTCGAAATCCAAGGGCTCAATTTGGGTCCGCGTGAAAATCTTCTCAGGTGAGCGCCTCACCGCCTTTGGCTCGCTCACCCTCCGGTTCGTCACGCCCCGGATCTAAAGGCAGGGCACCATCGCTCGCTCGACCCATCACTGCTCGGGGCTGAACCCCGTCGTCAGCGGTTGAGCCAAGCCAGGAGGAGATAAGCCAACCGCGGGCAGGTCGGCAACAGACACGTCAAGCAGACAAGCCAACCACGGGCAAGCCAACACGATAACGGATTCAAAGGGCCGGGCCTAGCATCAAGCTGGGCCCGGTCCTTCTCTGTCCATGTCGCCGTGACGATACCGCAAGCGGCTCGCGGCACGAGGATTGTTTTAGTCTGCGCGTCCGACCTGGTCGATGACTGCGTCGGCTACTTCCTTCATGGTGAGCCTGCGGTCCATGGACGTCTTCTGGATCCAGCGGAACGCCTCGGGTTCCGTCAGTCCCATCTTCGACATGAGGAGGCCCTTCGCACGGTCCACCTGCTTGCGGGTCTCGAACTGCTCGGTGAGGTTAGCGACCTCGCTCTCGAGCGAGACGATCTCCTGGAAGCGGGATACTGCGATCTCGACTGCCGGGATCAGGTCGGCCGGCGTGAACGGCTTGACCACGTATGCCATGGCGCCAGCATCGCGTGCTCGCTCCACAAGCTCGGACTGCGAGAATGCGGTCAGCATGACGACCGCACAGGTGCGGTTGGCGAGAATCTGCTCGGCGGCGGTGATCCCGTCCATGCCCGGCATCTTCACGTCCATGACAACAACATCCGGTTCGAATTCCTTGGCCTTTTCAATGGCCTCTTCACCATTGCTTGCTTCACCAACGACATCGATTCCAGCATCGGTCAGGGTTTCAACAATATCGAGGCGAATGAGAGCCTCGTCTTCAACGACGAGCGCACGATAGTGGCGCTCCTCGTTCTCGCCGACAACGTCGTCAGCATTGATCTCGAGGTCATCGAGGGAGCTGTCTTCTTTCTTTACCACCGCGGACTCCTTTGGCACGATACGGCGTTTGGGCCATCCATTGCCCATGGACATTATCGCCCCAAGATTATCGGTCCCGCTGAGGTTTCGTCATATCTAATCGCACGCTTGCACGGTCTTGCAGATATTTCGACAGGAAATTGCCTAAGAAACCCGCGTCGTTTCAATATTTCTGCAACGAAACTACCACTTTGTGAATCCTCTTACTGTGTCTCACAAGCTCGTGGTCCAGCGGCCCCACAGGGCCCACTCGAGTGCACATGGAACGGACACATACGTCGGGCGCCGACATGGGAAAAGCCCTATTCAGCAAGGTTCTACGCGAGTAACGTCTATCGACAATGAAGTTTGTCGCAGCTCTCCATAGGTACGCCCCATCAGTAGACAGAGCAGGCATGCCTTCCATTTGCCATTCATCCTCGATACTCTTCTATTACCGATTCTTTGCAGACTTGCCGCAAATTGATGCAAAGTGCGACAACCCGACTCTTTTAGTTCTTCGATTAGAGAACTCCCATAACTCTCTCCTCTTCATGTCATAACCGGCACTTTTACTGATAGTTAAGTAACTCAACCGGCTACTTCATAGCCGGAAATAGGTAAGGATTAGATATGTCGCGCAAACTCTGGGTAGCGACCGGAACTCTTGGCGTTCTTGGGATTGCCGCGGGGACGGGTTTTGCCGTCGCGGGAAGCGATGACACCCCAAATCCGTCCGGCATCGTAAAGTTTGCCTCCGCAACCACGACCGCCTCGCCAAGCCAGACCAACTCAACAACCGCGACGTCTACGGTATCGGCTCGTTCGACGGTGACCACGCAGTCAACGCAGACGGCTGTCAGTACGTCATCTCCGACCGGCGCTGCGAGCGTCCCCTCCCCGGTATCCGCTCAGACACCGGCTCCTGCAGTGACGCGCACGCCGGTTCGGACCCAGGCACCAGCTCCTGCGCGTACCCAGGCTCCTGCGCCCGCACGGACCCAGGCACCGGCTCCCGCTCCTAAGCCGGCCCCTGCACCCGCACCCATTCAGGTATCGGCACCGAGCCCAGTTTCCGCTCAGAGTCCCGTCTCGGCACCGACCCCGGCCCCAACGGCTTCACCCGTCTCGGCAGAGTCTCCGGATTCACCTGACTCCCCCGAGTCCGCGGACGCGGCTGACTAGACCCGTCTCGGCGTCGTGCAGCCTGTCAATCCTTGAGTGCGGAGCCGCGGCGGTATGGTGTCCCGGCAGATGATCATCCTGCCGGGGCACCATGCTGTCGTTTCGCGTTCCAGCGCAAAGCCCGACCGCCCAGTCCCCTCGGATCATGCGCGAACTGGTGGATCAATCGTGAGGCCCTACCCGGGCATGGTCATGCGCGGATCTAGCGCATGGGTATCGAACCGCGTGTGGGCATGAAAATGCCCCGATCCACAGGGCCTGGGGCTCACTGACGGATCAGGGCGTGGTACTCCGGGCGGGACTTGAACCCGCATGCCTTTCGGCGCCGCATTTTGAGTGCGGTGTGTCTGCCAATTCCACCACCGGAGCTGAGGGCTCAGCGAACCGAGCCCAGGAAGATACTCTAGTTGAAATCTCCCACAATGTTCCTACTCGGCATGGTCTCACCAATCTTGTGGACCCTGATTGAGTTCGTGGAACCAACGGTACCCGGGGGCATACCCGAGACAATAACAACGCGCTCGTCGTCCTCTACGAGACCCTTCTGGCGCAGGATGTTATCGACCTGGTTCACCATGTCGTCAGTGTGTGCGACCTCGGGAACGATGACGGCCTCAACACCCCACGAGAGCGCGAGAGTGTTCCTCGTCGACTCGAACGGGGTGAAGACGAGGTGCGGGATCGGGGACCGCAGGCGCGACATGCGGCGGGCGGTGAGGCCCGACGTGGTGAACGTGACGGCGTAGCGGCAGTCGAGAGCCTCGGCAATGTCGAGGGCCGCGCGGGTGATGATGCCGTTGCGGGTCTGGCGCAGGCCGGTCAGCTGAGCAATGTTCTCCATGCCGTGCTGCTCGGTGTACGAGATGATGTCGCTCATGACGTTGACGCATTCGATCGGGTACTGACCGACCGAGGTCTCACCGGACAGCATGACAGCGTCAGCACCGTCGAGGATCGCGTTGGCGCAGTCGGATGCCTCTGCACGCGTCGGGCGCGGGCTGGTGATCATCGACTCGAGAACCTGGGTGGCGACGATCACGGGCTTCGACTTGCGGCGCGCTAGATCGATGCAACGCTTCTGGACGGTGGGGACCTGCTCGAGCGGAAGCTCAACGCCGAGGTCGCCACGAGCAACCATGAGGCCGTCAAACACGTTGACGATCTCTTCGAGGTTCTCTACAGCCTGGGGCTTTTCGATCTTTGCGACGACGGGAACCTTGCGGCCGACCCTGTCCATGACCTCGTAGACATCGCCGATGTCCTTGGCGGAGCGGACGAACGACAGGGCGATCAGGTCGGCTCCGAGGTTCAGTGCCCACTCGAGGTCGATCTTGTCCTTCTCGGACAGTGCCGGCACGGAGACGGCAACGCCGGGCAGGTTAACGCCCTTATGGTTGGAGACCGGGCCACCGACCAGAACCTCGGTGATAACGCGTGGGCCAACAACTTCCTTCACCTTGATGAGGATGTTGCCGTCGTCGATCAGGATCTCGTCGCCGGGCTTGCAGTCGGCGGGCAGTCCCTTAAACGTTGTGGAGACCATGTCCTTGTCGCCAAGGATGTCTTCGGTCGTGATGGTGAACTCATCGCCCTTGCGGAGGATGACGGAGCCGTCGGCGAAATTACCCAGACGGATCTTGGGGCCCTGAAGGTCAACGAGGATGGCAACGGCCTTCCCTGTCTCCTCGGCCGCGGCACGGACGTTCCGGTAGGTCTCCTCATGGTCCGCGTGCGTTCCATGAGAGGCGTTGATGCGCGCAACATTCATACCGGCTTCAACCAGTTCGCGCGTCTTCTCCTTACTGGACGTGGCAGGACCAATGGTGCAGACAATTTTCGCTCTTCGCATGACACCAACATTACCCAACTAAAGTCCTAGATTTGCAGTCACACACGATAATTCCTGCCACATTCACCCGGCATTATCCCGATTTGGCAAATTTCCTGGCAGGCGATGACTCGAGTGCACCTATGTGCGCACCGGATTAGAAGTGCCCGGATGACGATTGCTCGCCTTCCGGGCACCCAAACCAGAGTTCATCTCAGGTCGCGTTGCTACTTCTCAGTCTCCGTATTTTCATCCTTCGCCTCCGCGCGTGTCGCGGAGGACGCCCGGTGTTTGGCGGCGTTCTTGGCTGACCTATCGCTTTCGCCAAACGCTTCAGCTTCCGAGTTATCGGAATCCGAAGATTCGGTAGGACTGTCCGCTGAGGTGGCCGTGGCACCTTCAGCAGACGACGCACTTTCTGCCGAGGCCGCGCTGTCTGCGGAGTCCGCGTCCGGATCGGTCTGCGGGCCGTGCCCGGGCAGGTAGATGTCGTCGGCGTCGTCGCGTTCGCGCACGACCTTGGTGCGCCAGGCGAACATGACGGCTGCGAGAGCGAAGATGATGATCGAGGTCCAGACGTTGAGTCTGAGCCCGAGAACCATTTCTGCTTCGTCGATGCGGAGGTTTTCAATCCATACGCGGCCCAGCGTGTAGATCATGATGTAGGCCCAGAAGGTTTGGCCTCCGCGGAGGTTGAACTTGCGTTCCAGGGCCACGAGGGCAACGGCGCCAATGAGGCACCAGATCAGTTCGTACAGGAACGTCGGATGGAAGAGAGTCCCGTCCGGGTATCCCCCAACGATGTTCTCCGGGTCGATCTCCAGCCCCCAGGGCAGGTCTGTCGGCTTACCGTAGAGCTCCTGGTTGAAGTAGTTTCCGAGTCGGCCGATCGCCTGAGCGAGAAGCATACCGGGGGCAAGAGCATCCGCAAAGGGAGCTATTCGCAGACCGCGTCGCTTCAGCCCAATCCAGGCTCCCACGGCACCGAGTGCGACGGCTCCCCAGATACCGAGCCCGCCTTCCCAGACTCGAAAGATCTTTGTCAGGTCGCCGTTCTCACCAAAGTACGGGTCGGGCGTTGTGAAGATGTGGTAGAGCCGGGCCCCCACAATTCCGAATACCACCATCCACACAGCCACATCGAGGCTGACTTCGGCCGGGCCGCCCTTGCGGCGGTAGCGCTTTTCCAGCACCCACCAGGCGACAACGATGCCAATGAGAATGGCGATGGCGTAGGCCCGCAAAGGTAGCGGACCGATCATCCACACCCCTTCGGACGGGGACGGGATTGATAGTGAAAGCATGCTCACCCTTCGCGGTGGGATCCGGCAGCGAGTTCCGTTGCCAGATCGCGGAGCTTCCGAAGGCTCGGGTCCTCCGAAAGCGCATGGATTAGTGCGGAGCCCACAATAACACCATCCGCGTATTCGGCGATCTCGGCCGCCTGCTCTCGCGTCGATACACCAAGGCCCACGCAGACGCGTTCCCCGCCTGCGTAGCGAGTATCGGCGACCAGCTTGCGTGCCCGATCATCGACCTGCGCGCGGGCGCCCGTCACACCCATCGTTGACGCGGCGTAGACGAAGCCGGTCGAGGCATCGGCCGTGAGCTTGAGGCGCTCAGGACGCGATGATGGTGCGACCAGGAAGATTCGGTCGAGGCCGTATTCGTCCGAGGCTGCGATCCACTCCCCCGCCTCCTCGGGAATGAGGTCGGGCGTGATGAGGCCGGCTCCGCCGGCGTTCTTGAAGTCGCGCGCGAACCTATCGACGCCGTAGCGGTGGACGAGGTTGAAGTACGTCATGACCTCAACGGCTGCGCCCGTGGCGGCAACCTGCTCGACCACTCCGAACAGGTCCTTGACCTTGAAGCCGTTTGCGAGGGCTTCCTGGGTGGTCTTCTGAATGATCGGGCCATCCATGCTCGGATCCGAGTACGGCAGTCCAAGCTCAATGATGTCGGCACCGGATTCGACAACGGCTATGGCCGCGTCGGCACTTCCCTGAACTGACGGATATCCGGTCGGAAGATAGGCGACGAATGCTGCCCCGCCCTTTGCCTTGGCGGCATCGATTTTCTCTGCTGCCCTCATATCAGTGCACCTCTCGCGTCGCGGAACCGTCCAGCCCAAACCAGTCAGCGGCCGTAGCTACATCCTTGTCTCCCCTGCCCGAGAGGCAGACGAGAATCGTGGAATCCGGGTTTTCCTTACCGAAGCGAATGGCTCCGGCCAAGGCGTGTGCGGATTCGATGGCGGGAATGATTCCCTCGGTTCGAGACAGCAGGGCAAAGGCTTCCATCGCCTCAGCATCCGTCACCGGCTCGTATTCGGCGCGCTTGATGGATGCCAGGTAGGAGTGTTCGGGGCCGACCCCCGGGTAGTCGAGACCCGCGGAAATCGAATGGGACGCGAGCGTTTGACCGTCTTCGTCCTGAAGCAGGTAGGTCTTCGCGCCGTGCAGAACGCCCACGTCACCGACGGTGATCGGCGCCGCGTGCCTGCCGCTCTCCATGCCTTCACCGGCGGCCTCGAGACCGATGAGGCGAACATCCTCATTCTCCAAGAATGCCGTGAAGGTGCCGATGGCGTTAGAGCCGCCACCGACGCACGCCAGAACGGCATCCGGCAGGGATCCGGTCAGGTCGAGAACCTGCTGGCGTGCCTCTTCACCAATGATCTTCTGCAGATCGCGGACGAGGGCCGGGAACGGGTGCGGGCCTGCGGCCGTACCGAAGATGTAGTTGGTCGTATCGACGCTAGCCACCCATTCGCGGAACGCTTCGTTGATCGCGTCCTTCAGCGTGGAGGAACCCTGGTGGACAGAAACGACCTCGGCGCCGAGCAGTCGCATGCGGGCGACGTTGAGGGCCTGGCGGCGAATGTCCTCGGCACCCATGTAGATCGTGCACTCAAGCCCGAGAAGGGCGGCGGCAGTTGCCGTGGCAACTCCGTGCTGTCCGGCCCCGGTCTCCGCAATGACACGGGTCTTGCCGAGGCTGCGGGTCAGAAGGGCCTGGCCAAGAACGTTGTTGATCTTGTGCGAACCCGTATGGTTGAGATCCTCGCGCTTGAGGATGACGCGGGCACCGCCGCAGTGCTCGGCAAAGCGCGGCACCTCGGTGATGATCGAGGGGCGTCCCGTGTACGTTTTCTGGAGCTCGGCGAGCTCCTCGAGGAAGGCGGGGTCAGCCTTGAGCTTCTCCCACCCGTCGGTCAGATCGTCCAGCGCCGCCATGAGCGCCTCGGGAATGTACCTGCCGCCGAATTCACCAAAGTAGGGGCCAGTCAGTTCGCTTGCCTTCATGCTTCCTCCACGATCCGAATCATCTCGGAAACCGCTGCGCGGGGTTACCGGATTTCACGAGTGCCTCGCCGGTCAGAACAGCATCGGCACCGGCCTTCGCGTAAGCGAGAACGTCCTCCGGCCCGGAAACACCGGACTCGGCAACCTTGATAATCGTGTCCGGAACGAGCGACACAAGCTTCTCAAATACGGACATGTCAACATCGAGGGTCTTGAGGTTGCGGGCGTTGATGCCAATAACCTTGGCGTTCGTCTTGAGTGCGCGCTCAACCTCTTCCTCATCGTGCACCTCAACCAGCGCCGTCATGCCCAGCTCCTGGGTGAGTGCCAGGAAGGAGGTGAGCTCTTCGTCGGTCAGCGACGCAACGATGAGAAGCACAATGTCGGCCCCGTGGGCCCGGGCCTCGTAGATCTGGTATTCGGTGACAACGAAGTCCTTGCGCAGAACCGGTACGGAGACCTTCTGGCGTACGCGGTCAAGATCGCCAAGCGATCCGCCGAAGCGGCGCTTCTCGGTCAGGACGGAGATTGCCGCTGCGCCGCCCGACTGGTATTCCACTGCCAGGTCCCCCGGCTCGGGGATATTGGCAAGAGCGCCCTTTGAGGGGCTGGAGCGCTTAACCTCGGAAATGATGGAGATACCGGGGCAAGAAGGGCCGCCCTCGCATCGAGTGCCGGCGGAGCGGCCAGTGCGGCTTCCTTCACCCGCTCCAAGGGCATCTCGGCCTCTCGTACGGCGAGATCTTCACGCACGCCAACAATGATCTCGTCAAGAACAGTCATGACAACCTTTCAGTAAAAAATGAGGGGCGCCGAGGCGCCCCTGCAGTGCCTCGGTTCAGTCTTCGTACCAGGCGCCGCCCTTGGCGGTGTCTGTGAGCGAACGGGGCTGGCCCTTGCCCGTCTTCAGGAGAACGTAGGAAAGGGCGAGAGAAAGAACGAGGACGCCAACGCCTGCCCAGGCGAGCGGCTCGGAGAAAATGACGCCAAGTCCAATAACAAGCGCCGCGATACAGCAGCCCAACGCCATCGTCCATCCGGCCTTCGTGCGGCCGTGGTTCTCGTAGGGAACGGCAGGGGCAGGGTGTAGGTCTCGTTCTCGCTCATGGTCGACATCATGCTCCTTTGTCGGTGTCTGAACTTAGCTTAGCGGGGATTTATTCGGCTGTCGCCACTGCGCCACGCCTATGAGACAAGCGTGTTAGCGATCTGGATGGCACGCACGGCGGCGGCCGCCTTGTTCCTCGTCTCGATGTCTTCCGTCTTCGGTACGGAGTCGGCAACGATTCCCGCACCGGACTGGACCGAGGCGCGACCGTTTTCGATGATCGCAGTACGGATTGCGATCGCCAGATCTGCGTTACCCGCGAAGTCGAAGTAGCCTGCCACTCCCCCGTAGATCCCGCGCCGTGCCGGCTCGAGCGTGTCAATGATTTCAATAGCACGGGTCTTCGGAGCACCGGACAGGGTTCCCGCCGGGAACGTTGCGGCCAGTGCCTCAACGGCGCTCACGCCGTCCCTCAGCTCTCCTGTGACCGTGGAGGTAATGTGCATAATGTGGGAGAAGCGGGCGATATCCATGAGCTCGGTGACTTCAACCGTGCCTGGCTTCGAAACCTTCGCCAGGTCGTTGCGGGACAGGTCAACGAGCATGACGTGCTCGGAAATCTCCTTGGGATCCTTCAACAGTTCCTCGGACATTTCCCGGTCTTCTGCCGGCGTGGCTCCGCGGGGGCGCGATCCGGCGATCGGGAAGGTACGCACAACGCCTTCCCGCACCGCCATCAGCGTCTCCGGACTCGAACCGACGACGGAGAATCCCCCGCGATCGTCTTCGAGGTTGAAGTAGTACATGTACGGCGACGGGTTGATGGAACGCAGGACGAGATAAACGTCGAGCGGATCCGCTGTGCAGTCAATATCCGCGCGCTGCGATAGGACCACCTGGAAGACATCACCGTCGGTAATGTGCTGCTGGCCCTGGCGGACGGCGTTCTGGAACTCCTCGGAGCTCACTCGCATGACGGGTTCTGATGGCGCGGTGGATCCCCGTCCGTACGCCCTCGCCGGCACGGGAGCCTGTAACGCTGCCTTCATGTCCTCGATTTTTACGAGAGCCCGGTCGTAGGCCGCCTCGGCACCTTCGGGACGTCCGTTGCGGTTAACCGCATTGGCGATCAGCCAGACGACGCCCCTGCGGTGGTCGATTGCGACGAGCTCTTCGGTCAGGCACATGGCAACGTCGGGTGTGCCGTGCTCGGACGGAGCGTTTTTCTTCAGGGTCGGCTCCCAGTCGTAGAGAACATCCCATCCGAGAACGCCGACCAGTCCGCCGGTCAGGGGCGGCATGCCATCCAGTGGTTCCGACTTGAGTTGCGCAAGAGCGCCTGACAGGAGCTCGATGGTCGAGCCTTCGGTCAGCAGGCCGTCGGGAACATCTCCGGACCAGGATGCCTGGCCGTCGCGTGCCGTCAGGGATGCCGAGGAGGACACTCCCACGAATGACCAGTTGGACCAGTAGTCCTGTTCTGCGGACTCGAGGATAAAGGAGCCCGGTCGGCCCATGGCCAGCTTTCGGTAGATGCTGGATGGGGATGTGTCGTCAACGAGTAGTCGCACAGCCACGGGCACAACGCGCCTTGTTGCTGCCAGCGTTACGAAGTCTTCCCTCCCCGGGAAGATCTCACCCCAGTCAGAGATTCGTGTCGTCACGGTCAGTCACCGCCTCAATGGTTCGATTGTCAAAGCAGGAGCGGGTTCCGGTGTGGCACGCTGCCCCCACCTGCTCCACCTGGATGAGCAAAGTATCGGAATCGCAGTCATGTTCGATACCGCGCACGTACTGCCTGTGGCCGGAGGTGTCGCCCTTGCGCCAGAATTCCTGGCGGGAACGGGACCAGAACCAGACCCTGCCGGTTTCCGTCGTTCGAGTGTATGCCTCTTCGTTCATCCACCCCATCATGAGCACCCGCCCCGATTCGTGGTCCTGGATGATGGCGGGCACCAGTCCCGCATCGTTGTAGACGATCATCGAACCTCGATCCCAGCGCTACGCAAGCCGTCCTTGACCTGGGCGATGGTGAGAGTACCGAAGTGGAACACGGAAGCCGCCAAAACCGCATCCACGCCGATTTTTGCGACGGCGACGAAGTCCTCGACGGTTCCGGCTCCGCCGGAAGCAATGAGGGGCACGGAGCAGATTTCGCGTACCGCGCGTGTCATCTCCAGATCGAACCCCTTGGTTGTGCCGTCGTGGTCCATCGAGTTGAGGAGGATTTCGCCAACCCCAAGATCCTGGGCCTGCTTCACCCATTCCAGAGCATCGAGGCCCGCGGAGCGGCGCCCTCCGTGGGTGGTCACCTCGTAGCCCGAAGGGGAAGAACCATCCTCCTGGACGCGGCGAGCATCCACCGACAGGACCAGCACCTGATTGCCGAACTCCGTCGATATTTCCCGGAGCAGCTCGGGGCGGTTGATTGCTGCGGTGTTGACGGAAATCTTGTCGGCACCGGCGCCGAGCAGGCGGGCAACATCCTCGACGCTGCGGACGCCCCCACCCACGGTGAGGGGGATGAAGACCTGTTCGGCCGTGCGGGTCACAACCTCCATGGTTGTCCCCCGGTCCTCAACCGACGCGGAGACGTCGAGGAACGTGAGTTCGTCCGCACCCTGCTCGCCATAGACCTTGGCTAGCTCGACCGGGTCCCCAGCATCCGCCAGGTTCTCGAAGTGGACTCCTTTGACCACTCGACCGGCAGATACATCGAGGCACGGGATAACCCGAAGCGCAACGCCCATTTCCAACTCCTTCGATTGACTGATCCAAGGCTAGGCTATCGCCTATGAAGATCGGGATCGTCGACCATATTGCGGAACTTACCACGCGTGAGGGTAACCGCCCCATTATTGTCACGGTCGACGGATTCTCCGGTTCCGGTAAAACCAGTCTCGCCGAAGGAATAGCGCGAGAACTCAACAGCCGCGGCCGCGGCTACGGCACCCTCCTCCTCGAGGTCGAGCTGTGGGCGCGTGGGTGGGGTGATCTCGCTGGCGGAGTCCGCCGCGTCAACGACGTTGTCGAAGGGCTTCAGAGCGGCCCAATCGAAACCCAAACCTGGAACTGGTGGACGGAAACGCTCGAGGACCCCATCGTTCTCAAGCCCAAGCCTGTCATTCTCGTGGTCGGCTCCGGCTCTGGCCAGATCCACTCCGATCTGGCCATTTGGCTCGATGCTCCACGGGATACTCGCCGCGAGCGCGTTGCTCGACGCGATCCGTACGACTGGTCGGATCACTGGGAGGAATGGGAAAGCCAGGAACTGGGTCTCCTGGAAGTTCATGATTCCCGGGCCCACGCTGATATACAGATCGGCACAACAAACAACGATCGTGGGTGACGTTGATATGGCGCAGGGTGACAACAAGGAAGCCGATAATTGGGTCGAAAGAACCGGGTGAGAAGTCCACGTGGCCGAGAGCAACATCGGAGGGACCGGGAGAGCGGTCAGCGTGCCAGAAAGACGGAGCACTCCCAGGACGATGACTGAGCCACTGGCGCCCAGTGGCGTGGCAGATCACAGCCCATCGACTAAACAAGCTCAACCGCATCAGGTCCGAGAGGACATTGTGTTGCGGGCCGACGACCCACGTCGCGCGAAGCTTGAGGTTGAGGGGTGGGTCATGGTTGCTCGCTCATGGGCTGCATCTCTCGATGCCGCGAGCGCTGACTTGGATGTCATGGATCGTGCGGTGGCGCGGAGCGCCGGGCACGGTCTCATCCGCGAGATTACTGATTTCGATGTTGCGGCTGTCCTTGAACTTGACGTGGCGACGCTTGGGGACTGCCCCGGGGGCATTGCAACATCGCATACTCCGCTCACCGAATCCACTGCTCAAGTCAGCTCAGTTAGACGGGCCTTTGGGATTTTCGATGACAAAGGGAGGGCTTTGGGTGTCACCTATGTTGATATCGACGGTAGTTCTGCCGATACAGACTTTACGGTAGTCCTGCCCCAGTTTCGGGGGCTTCGCCTGGGATCTGCTGTGAAGGCCGCTTCCGTTCTTGCACTTATGAAGGATGGGGTCAGGATATTTCGTACCGGAGGCGCCGAAGAAAATACGGCAATTCTCAAGGCAAATCGGAGCCTAGGCTATGTGGTAGACGAAGAGTGGGTAACACTCAGACTCACCGCTGAGGATCGCGACTGATCATGAAGAGCATTTCGCCTCCAGCAATCGTCACACTCTTGGCTCCATTAGCTGCGGATTTGCATGAGCCGTAGGCAGGTCAGGGATCGTGCGGTTAATTTTTGATCGCTTCCATCACTTATGATCGGTCTTGCTTACGTTCATTTTCGATATGAGGAGATTATTATGGATGCTGCTCTGGTTACTCAGTGGACTTTCTTCGAGGAGGTTCCGATCCCTTCGGACGTTGCGTCGTTGCTTGTGGAGGGGGAAGAGCCATATGCAGCTTTCAAGACTTTCCGTGATTCCGCGATTTTTACGTCTAAGCGGCTTATTGTCCGTGACTCTCAGGGCATGACGGGTAAGAAGGTTGAGATCTATTCCGTTCCCTATTCGTCGATCAATATGTGGTCGACCGAGAACGCCGGGCGACTAGACATGAATGCCGAGATTGAGTTGTGGACCCGGGCAGGACATATCAAGATCAGCGTTGGCAAGAAGATCGACGTTCGGCGCATTGACATGCTTATTGCCAACAGCGTTCTCTTGAACAGCTAGTACTCGTAACAGAGTCCTTCGTGCGGTCAACACCCGTGCGGTAAATCCCCGTGCGGATCACTGCGGTCGGTCGAGGATTCTTAAGGACGTTCTCGACCGACTTCTTTCGTTAGCGGCAACCGAATTCACCATGGATCTCGATCGTCCGCAGTGCGTTGGGAAGACGCAGCAATTGCGAAGTCAGAGGTAACGGCACCATGTCGTTAAGTTACGGAATCTCGTCCTCTACCCCGATGCCTCACTGTATGTTCCTGCCCGGGCTGAATGTCCCTGCCGGGCTGACGTTCCTACACCCCGGCCGATTCGCCTGCGTGTCAGCAATTCATCTCTTGTCAGCCCGTGCCTGGGACAACGGGTTGATCACGTGAAAGCTACTGCGCGAGGTGGTTTGCGTGGCGCGTTGGCCTAGCGTAGCCAGGACGCTGACGGGTCTCGAAGTTCCCCGTAGCCGGCGAGGGCTGATACGGCGGCGAGGACTCCGTTGATGGTGGTGGCATTGTGGATGTACCCGGCGTGGATTTCTGCGACTGCCTGCGTGAGCGGAATCCAGCGATACTGCATATCGGCTTCTTCTTCGGTTCGCTCGTACTCGAGTGATGACTCGGTGAGGTCGCGGGCGAGGTAGATCCGGAGGGATTCGGAGAGGCAACCGGGTGAGGAGAACTGGTCGATGAGGACATGCCAGGTTTTGGCTTCGAGCCCTGCTTCTTCTGCGAGTTCGCGCTGCGCCGCAAGGAGGGGGTCTTCACCTTCTTTGTCGAGAAGACCGGCGGGGACTTCCCAGAGGATCGCCCCCACGGGGTGGCGGTATTGGGAGAGCATGAGCACCTCCGGTCCGTTCTCGGTCTCCCGGAGGGGAACGATGGCAACCGCACCGGGGTGTGCAATGTATTCGCGACGGAGAACCTTGTCCTGTCCGGAGAGCCGGATTTCGTCTGAAACGAATGAGAAGACGTTGCCTTCATAGATGGTCTCGGAATTTATGAGGGTGTGTCCGTCATACTTGCGGTCTGTCACGTCGTCTCCTGCCGTGTGGCTGTTATATCCGACTCCAGCTTAACGCCCCGACCATTTGCCCGGCGCACCACCGTCTCGCAAGCACGTGGCATCAAGCTTGGTATACCGTTCCTGCCGGTACCCGCCGATCACCCGTCAGAACCGTGCCGGTCCCCGGGCCTATGCCATTCCTCGGGTTCATATCATCGACAGGCTCATGCCGATCCTCGGGCACGTCCCGCTGGCCCAAGTCATCAAAGCAGCACCTGCCTTACGGAGTTCGTCTTGTTCTACGACTGGATCGATGTGGATCCGGTGTTCTCCCGTGCGCTGGTCACCATCTGGTATCTGCTGATCCAGATCTCGGCGATGTCTGGGGACTGGGGTTGGGTACTGATTCTTTCCCGTGCGACGCGCGTGAGCCTCTTGGCCAGGGCCTCGTCGGAGAGGATCGTGCGTACGTTCGAGACCATGGCCGCAACATCATCGACGTCGAAGAGTAGGCCCGCCCCTTCCAGGAGGTCGGGTATGCCTCCGGTGCGGGTAGCGATGACCGGCACCTGAGCCGCCATCGCTTCCTGGGCCGCGAGCGGACGCGATTCCCACACAGATGGCAGAACAAACACGTCGGAGGCAGCCAGCCACCTGTCCACATCGGAGCGTTCCCCGGCAAGCACCAGGGGCGCCCGAGACGAGATAGCACCGAGTCTCAGCTGATCATCGATAGACATGTCTCCACGGCCCACAAGCACCCAGGTCACTTCTTCCCGCAGTGCGGTGGCGGCCTCCAGCGTCGTCATGACGTTCTTCCGCGGGATCAGGGACGAGACGGTGAGGACCATGGGCCGTTTCGGATCAATATCCGTGCCTGGGCTTGCCGCGTCGGGAAGGGATGAGAGCAACTCGGTACGAAGATTATGCCTATCGGTTGCGCTAAGCCGCCCGGTTTCAAGAAGGGCCGGAATGCCGGGGCTGGGCACGTAGGACAGCCACGTCTGCTTAGCCCCCACCTGCCTCGCCAGAGCAACAAGGTCAGGCGAGGTTCCCGATACTCCATCGGCAATTCGAACCCCGAAAGAATCGGCGGAGCGCGCAGTCAACCACGACCGTTCGCTCGGCCGAGCATGCCAGGAAATAATAAAACCTGGACGGTGACGTTCCGTCAGCAGCGTGGCTGCGAGCAGGCCGCCGTTGTTTCCGTGGGCGTGGACAATATCGCAGTTGCGGACAACGCGTTTTATGAGGCGCACCTGGGTACCCGACAATCGGGCAGGGATCTCGATCGAATCCCCCATGTCATAGCTTTCAAGAACGCCAGCATCCGCGGCAACGACAACGTCATGTCCAGCGAGCCTCAGCTGGTAGGAAAGTCGAGATACGTGCGCTGCCATAGCCCCGTCACCCGACAGGACGACCTGGACAATATGCATGGCACCCCCTTTAGTCCTCCGCGACCCAGGCCCCACCTTCCACGCGGACCGGTCCGCTCGGAACGTGATGAGCACGGGGACCGCCACTGCCACAAGGGCGCCGACAATAGCGCCGCCGAGGGCAGATGCGACCCCTTCACCCAATTCTAGAATGAAACCGCAGGCCAAGCGGCCAACAATCGCCGAACACAGCGAAACTGAGACAGCAATAGTGACCGTCTTCAGCAAACCGGCGGTGACACCCTCTCCGATTGACTTCCGGCATTCCACCACCCCTGCAATCCCCGCCGCTGTCATACCAACCGCGGTTGCGAGGCTCAGGATGTCGAGAGTCTCCATCCGGCTATCGGCAAGCGGGATAGCAAAGAGAATACCAAGACAGACCAGCATCCAGCCCCACACCGTAATCCTGAGGACCCTGCCCGGCTCACCCACCGCATAAAGGACGCGGGACGTGTGGTAGAGAAGCGAGTAGCCGATCACGCCGATAGCAAGGACGCTGACAACCCGGTCCAGCTCCGGCATGTCATACACGACCGTGAAGATCTCCTCGGCCGCGGGTGCAACTGCCGCAAGGGCGGCACCACCGATCGCCGACACAATCACAATCAGACGGATTGAACCCGACGCAATCTCGGCAAGACCCGGCCTACCCGGCAGGGCCGCCTTCTCGGAGACCCGCGGGAACAAAGCCGTAGCGATCGGCACCGCAAGGATCGCGTACGGCAGGAAGTAGAGAGCCTGCGCATACTTGTAGATCGGGTACGCACCCGTACCGCCCACATTATTCGCAACGATCATGATGAGGACGATCGCGGCCTGCTGGGCAAGCAACCCACCAAAGCCCGCGGACGCCATGCGGAGCGCCTGGCGTCCCATCCCGTCCGGGAACCGGAACGTGGACCGCAGCTTCACGACCTTCAGGACGGGAAGCAGCTGCGGCAAAGTGAAGGCAATAACCCCGCCCGTCGTTCCCCATCCGAGCCACATGAGAGCCGCCACCGGGACTTCAGCCGGGTCACCGCTGTCACTGCCACCCGTCTGCCAAAACATGAGGAACGCGCCGATGACCACGATCGACGACAGCATCGGCGCCAACGCCGGCATGACGAACTTGTGGTGGGCCTGCAAGATCCCGCTCAGCACGACAGACATGCCGTACAGCGGCACCTGGACCGCAAAAATCCTCAGCAGCAACGCCGCCGTATCGATAACAACCTGATCCCGCGCACCCAGGAGCCCGTGAGCAAGCGGGTCGGCCAGCACCACGACGAGGAGCGCGATCGGCACCCCCACCGCCATCACCCACGTGAGAAGCGCCGACGCCACCCGATTCGTTGATTCCGCGTCCTTACGAGCAATGCACCGCGACAGGAGCGGCACGACAACACCCGCGAGAGCACCGCCCGCCGCGACTTCGAAGAGCACATTTGGAACGTTGTTGGCGGTCGAATATGCATCGGCCATCGGTGTTGCGCCAAGGACCCAGGATTCGCCAACGGTCCGACCAAAACCAACAACTCTGGAAAGCAAAGTGAGGATAGCAATAACGCCGGCCGCTCCTGCAGCCGACGCCATCAGCGACCTCGCCTTCACCTACCGCCCCCAGCGATCAATTGCCGACAGCACGGAATTATTGTCAATCACCCTGCTGAACGACACTTTCTCCGAAGCCAGAATCAGGCCAACGGTGGCGCCAGCAACAACGGTCCGTACCGCACGGTTCGGGTGACCCGCCATCGCAACACCAAGCCCGGCACCGAGGGCGTTCGCACCCAGGTCTCCCAGCATGGTCCGACCTGCCAGGTCCTCCCCAGCATTTCCCGCAACCGTGGTTGCAAGGCCGGCGAGCAACGGCGCAGTTGGTCCAGACCTCGGCATCGCCAGCAAAGCGCCGGCGCCCGCCACTTTGAGCGCACGTCCGGGACGCAGGTCAAGAAGATTAATGAGGTTTGCGGTTCCCGCAATCGCAACGGAGCGAACCACCCAGTCGGTTACCGACCTTCGGTCACAAAGAAGAAGGGCGGCCACTCCGGCACCGGCGCCAATCAGACCGATCTTGAGGACACCGGTCGTGACATTGCCCTGCGAAAGCTGTTTGAGATGACCGGTGAGCCCCTTGCCGCTTTCGAACTCTTCTTCCCGGTGATCATCGACGTAACCGGCAACCGCGCCCGCCGTTACCGCGGCGACACCAGCCGCGCCAACGCGGCCCCCGGTCACCAGAGCTGCAACGCCCGCACCGATCGCGGCACGAACGCCACCCGCAAGTGACACCGGATCACCGGCAAAGTTCGTTCGCTGCCACTCGGTTCCAGACGGTCCGGGGATACGCGAGGTCAGGAACCCTGCGACCCCGGCAGCCAGCCTCTTCATTATTCGCCGTCCGCCGGCTGATCCTCGCCGGCCGAATCGCCATCGGTCTGCTGATCTTCGGAGCCAAGAACACCCGCGAGGGTGCCCTCGCCCTCGGTTCCGGCTTCGCCGCCGTCAACGGCCTCACCCTCGACAGTTTCACCATCGACTGGAGCATCGCCGTCAACCGAGTCACCCTCGGTAGCCTCACCTTCGGTGACACCTTCCTCCGACTCGGAGGGATCGGCTGCTGCAAAGTTCTCGAGTTCTGCACGTTCACCGAGCACGAGCTCGGCGCTGTCGGTAATACCCCAGGCAATAGTTGCCCCGGACAGCTCCTGGGTCAATGCAAAGGGAACGTTGATAAACGACGTTGAGTCTTCCGGGGAATCCACCGTCGACACGCCATTGTCGTCGGCCCGCACCGCATCGAGAAGCGTTCCACTATCGCCCGTCGACACGAGAACAGCGGGGGTTTCGATGGCGGTCATGAACTCGACCTTGTTCGCAAGAATCGTCTCTGCATCCGGGTCCTCTTCGCCCTCAACCGGGACCTCCACCTCTGTGGGGCCCACAACGAGGATCGCGTCGGAAGGGCTGACAAGAGATTCACGGACCTCGATCAGCGGATTGTCGGAGGACTGGTAAAGCTCGAGAAGGGTCGCAGCCCCCGCGCTCTCATCGTCCGCCATGAGAATCAGTTCCAAGCCGGCCACGAGGGTCTCCATCGGATTGTCCGACGTCTCAACGTAGGAGCCGAGCTGACCGGAAAGGGCGTTCCGGTAGGAAGCGGTGGCCGGGGAGAAGAAATTATCGGTGATCTCGACAACGCCCTGGATTTCGGCACCGGAGAGCATCAGGTTCTCGGAATGTGCGGCAATTGCGTCATCGCTCGCGCCCGGAAGGGCAACAATGACGATGGCCTGGCCGTCCAGGCTCCCCGTGATCATGTCGGTGGTGAGCGATTCCAGGCCTTCGCGGTACGCCTGGGATTCGCGTTCCGCTTCTTCCGCTTGCGCCCACGCTTCATTTCGGGATTCCCGTAGCGAATCGACCTGGTTCGTCAGGACCGAGCCGATCGAGTTTTGCAGGGGGCCCGCACCGAGGATGATACCCACGCCGAGGGCCATGAAGACCGCGATCAGCGAGACAAGATGGTAACGAAAATCAACCATGACACTTCCTCACTCAACCGAACAGGCTGAACACATTGTTCCAAGCATCGGAGAACCATGCCTGGAAAAGACCCCAAATGGTCTGCCCCACGTCCGTCGTGGTGATTGCCGCGACGAACGCGAACACGCCGGCCACAAAGAGGGCAATGAGCTGCCAGTTGGAAATCCTGGACTGATAAAGCTGTGACGCGCCCTTCGCGTCGATGAGGCGGCCGCCAACCTTGAGCCGCGTCAGGAAGGTCGATGCCATTCCTTCCCTGCCCTTGTCAAGAAACTCGATGAGCGAGGAGTGGGTACCAACAGCGACAAGAAGCTTCGCGCCCTTCGAATCCGCGAGGATCATGGCGGCGTCCTCGCTCGTTCCCGTCATAGGGAACACAATGTAGGGAACACCCAGGTCTTCCACGCGTTTCACGCCCGGAGCCCGCCCATCGCGGTAAGCATGAACGATGATCTCCGCGCCGCTCGTCAGCGCCGCGTCCGATACCGAGTCCATGTCGCCAACAATGACGTCTGGGGAAAGCCCAAGCTCAAGCATCGCATCCGCGCCACCGTCCACGCCAACAAGAACGGGCCGGTAGTCACGAATGTAGGACTTCAGCGACTGGAGGTCGTCCTTGTAGTGGTAGCCGCGCACCACAATCAGGACCTGTTTACCGTCAAAGTCGGTACGGACGTCGGGGATACCGACGGAATTCAGAATAAGGTCGTGTTCGCGCTCGAGGTACGACATGGTGTTATGAGCGAAAGCGGACAGCTGGGTGGAGATACCCTCCGACGCCTCCGCCATAGCCGCCTCGTTCAGTTCGGTGGTCTGCCATACACCGTCGGCAAGAAGCACGTCGCCCGTGTAGACGGTCCCCTCGTCCTCGATGCGGAGCTGCTGTCCTTCCCGTACGTCCATGATCTGCGAACCGAGATCGTCGATAAGGGGAATGCCGGCGGCCAGAAGAATTCCCGGGCCGAGGTTCGGGTAGCGACCGGACGTGGACTTTGCAGCATTGAGAACCGCAGCGGGTTTGCAGGCAACGAGGGCTTCTGCGGAGACCCGGTCGAGGTCCTCGTGATCGATCACGGCGATCTCGCCCTCGTCGAGCCGCTTCGTCAGATTCTTCGTCCGTGAATCAACCTTCGCAAAACCCCCGAGCCCTTCCAGCTCGGTTGTCTCAGGTCGTCGACGATATTTCCACTTCACTCGACTATCGTCCCACGGTCGACTCGGAAAGTAGGTCAGCGGCGTGCCTACGCGCGGAGTCCAAGTCCGCTGATCCGGACAGCATTCGTGCGAGTTCAAGCACCCGTTCATCATCAGAAACGGCGCGAACTTCCGTCGATGTTGCGCCCCTGGCAACGACCACCTGTCGGTCTGCCCACGAGGCAACCTGGGCAAGGTGGGTGACGACTATCACCTGGGCATGTTCCGCTAATCCGGCCAACCGAGCACCAATGGCCTTCGCCGATTCACCGCCCACGCCAGCATCGATCTCGTCGAACACGAAGGTTGGCGGCACCTCTGGTGCCAGCTTCGCCAAGACAAGCTCAATGGCGAGCATGATGCGGGACAGCTCGCCGCCCGAAGCCGAGCTGGCCAGCGGCACCTGCGGGGCGTGGGAATCCGGACGGAACATGAATGTCACCTTGTCGATCCCGTCAGCCCGTGGCTCGTTTGGTTCCACCGCTACCGAAATCTCGGCTCTGCCCAGGGCTAGCTGAGCAAGTTCCTCATTGACTCGCTTCGCAAAAACCCCGGCCGTTTCCTGGCGGATCTTCCGCAAAGCAGAGCCCGTCGTCATGACATTCTTTTTCGCGGCAGCGAGCTCTTCTTCTAGCTGTGCCTCCCGTGCCTCGGGGTCCTCGAGATCGGCAAGAGTTTCCCGGGCGTGCTCGGCTTCGACGATCGCTTCGTCGACCGACATGCCGAGCTTCCGGGACAGGGAACGGAGCTTAGCCTTACGAGCATGCAGATCGTTGAGAGACTCCCCCGTCTCAAGCCCGGAGAGCATCCCGCCCACCACCTGGACCAGATCCTTCAGTTCCACCTCGGCGGTCTCTGCTCGCTTGCGAACATCGTCCGCACCGGGCTCCTTTAGCCCAGACATCGCTGAAGCTACCCGCCCCACGAGGTCCGCGGCCCCGGGCATCATTTCACCGTCGCCCGATAGTGCACCGAGGGCCTCGGCCAGGCCGCTCCGTGTTTCCTCAATCGAGTCAAGCCGTTCAATGCGTTCGCGCAGCGAATCTTCTTCACCGGTTTCCGGCTCCACCTCATCAACGGCTTCCACGAGCGCCGTCAGTGCGAGCCGCTTCGACGCCATGTCACGTGCGGATTGTCGGAAGGCTTCAAGCGTGGCCGTGGCCTCGCGATACTCATTCCATGCATCCCCGTAGGTGGCGAGAGCAGATGCGGCCTTCGTCCCGCCTGCGCTATCGAGCGCGCGCAGCTGAGCTGCCGCAGAGCGTAGCCTCATCTGCTCGGATTGCCCGTGGATCGTGACGAGGGATTCGCCCAGCGATTCCAGGGTGCTGCGGGGAACACTCCGCCCTCCCAGGAAGCATCGGGACCTTCCTTCGGCGGGTATTTGGCGGGAAATTGTTATCCCTGCCGATTCACCTTCGGTGTCAACGTCTCCCCCGCTGTCGCGAACGATGTCGACGACATTGGCGGATTCGGATACTTCGAAGATTCCTTCGACGACCGTGCGTTCGGCACCGATTCGGACCTTCGACACGTCCGACTGTTTACCAAGCAGGAGCCCCAGGGAGTTGAGGAGCATTGTTTTACCGGCACCGGTTTCACCGGTGATTGCCGTGAGTCCCGGAGCGAATTCGATCGTTGCATCCTCGATGACACCGAGGTTCTCGATCCGAACCTCATCGATCACGGACGGCCCCGATCCCGAAAACCTCTCACCGGCAAATCGAACTTCTTGACGAGGCGGCCGGAGAACGGTGTGTCGTTGAGCCTAGCCAGGTACACGGGATAATCCGACTTGCGTGCGGAAATAATGCTGCCCGCGGCCACCGGAAGCTCCCGCCTACCGTCGCAGACGAGCTTCGCACCATCGGAGTCGAGGACGACCTGGAGTTCAGAGTTTGGCCCCACGACCAGGGGGCGAGTAAAGAGAGCGTGTGCCGCAACGGGAACGAGAAGCATGGCCTCGACGTCGGGCCACACGACCGGTCCGCCGGCAGAGAACGTGTATGCGGTTGACCCCGTTGGCGTTGCCATCAGAACCGAGTCGCAGGCAAAGGACGAGACTCCTCGACCATCGACGCCGAGGCTCACTTCGATCATTGGCTGACCGTGCTTATCGAGGGCAGCCTCGTTGAGAGTCCAGGACGTGGCCCGCGAACCATCGGGAAGCATGACCTCAATATCGATCGTCATTCTCCGATCGAGAGTCCACTGGCGCTCGGTGATCTGTTCGACAACGCGAGGCAGCCCCTCGGGTTCCACTTCGGCCAGGAATCCGACGTGCCCGTAATTGATACCAACGATGGGGATTTCCGTGCCCCGGGTGAGTTCAGCGGCGGACAGGATCGTTCCGTCCCCGCCCAGGACAACAACCATCTCGGCGTCGCCAACGGGTCCGCTCTTGCGGACCGTGAATCCGTGGCTTTCCAACTGGTCGGCCATCATCGCAGCCGACTGCTGGGCATCGGGCCGAAATTTGTGGGCAACGACGTAGATCTCGCGTGTCATCCTGCCTCCTTCGCTCAGACTCTACCGAAAAGGCCGGGCGCTGGCCCATTCATCACGGCGCTGTGGATCGCCTCGGTCATATCCGAAACGGGGTCCGGATGGTCGCGTCGCATCGACAGGAAGTATTCAACATTCCCGGCGGGTCCGGGAAGCGGCGAAGCCGCAACATCGGCAATGGAAAGCCCCAACTCCAGTGCGCACCTGGCAACGGTTCCCACAGTCTCTTCGTGGTGGTCAAGGTTTCGGACAACCCCACCGTGACCGAGTCGTTCCTTGCCGATCTCGAACTGGGGCTTCACCATGAGCAGGAAATCTGCATCCTCGCGAACGGCGCCCACGAGGGCCGGGAGAACCAGCGTGAGGGAGATAAACGACAGGTCCCCCACCACCATGTCCGGCGCCGGGGCAACGTCCTCGGGAGTGAGGGCGCGCACATTCATGCGTTCCATGATGGTCACCCGCGGATCTTCCCGCAATCGCCACGCGAGAAGTCCGTAACCAACGTCGATCGCGAGAACTTCTTTCGCACCGCGGCGCAGCAGAACGTCCGTGAAGCCGCCGGTGGAGGCTCCAGCATCGATGATTCGTCGATCCTGGATGACGGGCGCCCGATCGCCAAGCACGTCGAGAACACCGGCAAGCTTGTAGGCACCACGGGATGCATAGTGGTCCAGGTCGGAATCGTCGACAACGATAGCCTGGGCCGGGTCCATCTGACGTGCGGGTTTTGTTACCTCGGCGCCGTCGAGACGGACCCTGCCCGATTCGATCAGTTGCTTCGCCTCTTCGCGTGAACTCGCCAGTTTTCTACGAACAAGTTCCGCGTCGATCCGCCGCAGGCGACCCATCAGCCCTGAGCCTTGCTCAGAGCATCGGATAGCACACGCGCGATCTCGTCGAAGCGTTGGGCGCTGGCCTCGAGGCTCTCAGAATCGACCGGCTCTTCAGGAGTCAGTTCGTTTACAATCGCCTCGAGGTCGCGTCCAGGAGTCGTTTCCATGCGTCTATTCGACCACGAGTTCTGTCAGCTGATCGAAGAGATCCTCTCGGCGGGTCCCGTCGTCCACCGCCGCCCAACAAGCGGCAACGACACAGCGGTAGAGATCCATCGACGCCCCAGGAAGCGAACCGGAGGTCGTCAGCTTGCCGTCAACAACCTCTGCCCACTCCGAGCCAAGCTCTGCCCGGCCATCCTGGGTCACCGGTGCCTCGTGCGCCTCGTTGAGACCCCGCAGATCCTTCGCGAGGAACGTGGGACGCTCTTCGGGAACGGCAAGGGCAACGTCCCGAGCATCGCTCACGCCCGTGAGAACATGCAACGAGTCAACGCCTGCCGCAACGGAACCACGGATGTCGGTGTTGAGACGGTCGCCGACAGCGATCGGATTCTTCGCGTCGACAGCATTTGCTGCCTGCTCGAAAACCTTCGGTAGCGGCTTGCCGGTGGCGAGCGGAACCACGCCCGTGGCGTGCTCAACTGCCTTGACGAGTGCACCGTTGCCCAGCATGAAGCCACGTTCCTGGGGAAGTGTCGCGTCCAGGTTGGTTGCAATAAAGACCGCGCCCTTCCGGATCGCTAGCGCACCCTCGGACATGACCTGCCAACCAACCGTCGCGTGAAAGCCCTGGACAACGGCGGCCGGATCATCGTCCGCGGAGTCAACGACGGTGAAGCCCTTCTGGGTCAGCGCCCACACGAGTCCTTCTCCACCGATAACGAAGACCTTCGAGCCAGCCGGGATCTCCCCCGCGGCAAGCTCAGCCCCTGCCATGGCAGCCGTGTATACCTCGGAGTCATTCGCAGGAATGTTGAGGCTACGCAGGTGCTCACCAATCGACGCGGGCGTACGTGCCGCATTATTCGTCAGGTAGACCGCCTTTTGACCTTCGGACACGGCAGCGGTGATTGACTCACCGGCGTACTCGATCGGTTCCTGACCGCGATAGCACACGCCATCAAGGTCGTAGATCGCAGCATCGTAGGCCTGCGACAGCGGGGCGGTCGATGACTTCAGAGTCATTTAGTTTCACCTTCGTCGAACTCGGAGAACAGGTCGTCCTGCTCAGGGGCATCCCCGGTCAGGTTTTCCAGACCGGGCAGTACCAGGTTATCGTCATCCTCACCCTCGCGAGCGTCCGACTCATCGGTGTCTTCGAGAACGTCCCGAGCATCATCCAGGACCTCGTCCGGACCCACGTTCGCCTCATCCTGCTCAAACTCGTCGACAGTCTCGGCTTCCTCGGCTACCTCAGCGACAGCAACCTCGTCCTCCACAACATCCTCAGCAGCATCCGCTTCAGCCTCCGCGAACAGCTCGGGCTCAAGACCATTGAGTGGATTCTCGGATTCCGTAGCTTCACCCGCTTCATCTTCATTCGCGTCGCCACCCTCTGTGGAGACCGGATCAACCGACTCGTCGAGATCGGATGTGTCCTCCGAATCGTCGGCAACATCGGCATCGTCCAGGACCTCGTCAGATTCGACGTTCTCTTCGTCAAACTCGACATCCTTCGGATCATCCATTGATTCCTGGTCCTCGGAAGCCGCATCGTCAGCGAAACGATCGCTGGAGTCGGCCCGTTCATCATCCCAGGCATCATCGGCGGACTGTGCGGACTCAACCGACCGTGCCGAATCACTCGAGTCTGCCGAGTCGTCCCAGTCGCCAGCGCCGTACGAGTCCTCGTCGGAATCCTCAGCGTAAGCCTCTGATTCAATCACTTCGGTGAGCACCTCGATGGTTTCCTGATCCCACAGCGCAGACCATCGTGCCTCTACTGCGACGGCTTCCTCCTCGCGGCCAAGCTCACGCAAACGCTCTGCACGCACCAGCTCAACCGGGGCCCTCATCTCTTCACTAAAAGTATCGACCTTCAGTGTCTCGATGAGCTTGAGGCCCTTCTCGGACTCCTCAAGGTCCGCGTAGGCACCCGAGACGACAAGTGCGAGCTCGATCTGTGCGGCCGGCTCAAGCTCCTGGAGATTGATGTCTTCCAGGTATTTAACGGCACGGTCGGGCTTACCCATGCCACGCTCGCAGTCTGCCTCAAGGTAGGCATGGGAGATGTCGCCGGACATGCGGCGGTAGGTGCGCAGCTCACGGAGAGCCTCACCGTACTTCTCATTTGCGTATGCCGTGAGACCAAGGGCCTCGCGGACAATATCGATACGGGAAGCACGACGGTAAGCTGCCTTCGCGTGCTCGTAAGCAAGCTCGGGGTTGTCATCCATGAGCGAGCCAGCCATGACAAGGAAACGCGCGACACGGTCGGCATTATCCTTGTTGAGAGACAGAAGGTGACGACGTGCTTCCTTGCTGAGGTTCTCTGCAGTGATCTCCTCAGGGATAAACGGCTCCGGCTCACGATCCTGACGACCGGCACCTGCACGAGGTGCATGCTGCCTACTGTCACCACCATCCCGCTCATCGAAGCGCCGACCACCGCGATCATCGCGATCATTGAAGCGCCCACCGCCACGACGATCATCAAACTTACGCCCACCACGATCATCCCGATCATTGAAGCGCCCACCGCCACGACGATCATCAAACTTACGCCCACCACGATCATCCCGATCATTGAAGCGCCCACCGCCACGACGATCATCAAACTTACGCCCACCACGATCATCCCGATCATTGAAGCGCCCTCCGCCACGACGATCATCAAACTTACGCCCACCACGATCATCGCGATCACTAAACCGACGGTCACCACCACGGTTATCGCGATCATCAAAACGACGAGGCCCACGATCATCGTGCTCATTAAACCTGCGATCGCCACCCCTGTTGTCGCGGTCGTTGAAGCGCCCACCGCCACGACGATCATCAAACTTACGCCCACCACGATCATCGCGATCACTAAACCGACGGTCACCACCACGGTTATCGCGATCATCAAAACGACGAGGCCCACGATTGTCACGGTCATTAAACCGACGATCACCACCACGGTTATCGCGATCATCAAAACGACGAGGCCCACGATCGTCACGGTCATTAAACCGACGCTCGCCGCCTCGGTTATCCCGATCGTTGAAGCGCCCGCCACCACGACGATCATCACGGTCGCTAAACCGACGCTCGTTGCCACCACGATTGTCGCGGTCGTCAAAACGACGAGGTCCACGATCATCGCGATCGTTGAAGCGACCCCCGCCACGACGATCATCAAACTTACGCCCACCACGATCATCCCGATCATTGAAGCGCCCGCCACCACGACGATCATCACGGTCATTAAACCGGCGCTCGTTGCCACGGTTATCTCGATCGTTAAAACGGCGGTCGCCACCGCGATTGTCTCGGTCTTCAAAACGACGTGGCCCGCGATCATCGCGATCATTGAAGCGCCGGTCGCCACCGCGGTCCTGGTATTTGCGGCCTCCACGATCGTCCTTGAACCGATCGGAGCCGCCAGAGCGGGATCCCTTGCGGCGATCAGACGCCGACTGCCAGGAGCTACGACGGTCTTCAGAGCCGTCTTCAAAATTGTTGGACATTAGAGATCTCCACTCATTCAATTCTCAAAAAGCGGCCCATACGGCACGCAACGTATACAAGATTAGTTCATGATGGCCGTCCATGAAATCATATGCGGCTGTTGACTCGAACACCGCAAGCTCCCGTCCAGGAAGCCGCGAGACGAGGAGCATCCTCCACCGGCAGGCCGGCCGCTGAAAATGGACAGGGAAAGGACCATCATGGTGGCAGTCAGGTACTGCAACCGAAAAGCTTGCAGCTGATATGACTAAGGCCCCCACCGAAGTGGGGGCCTTAGATCCAATAATAATGGCGGCGGTGTCCTACTCTCCCACACCCTCCCGAGTGCAGTACCATCGGCGCTGGTGGGCTTAGCTTCCGGGTTCGGAATGAGACCGGGCGTTTCCCCACCGCTATAGCCACCGCCAAAAACACGGAGTAACAACAGCTTTAAACCATATTTGATTATAGGTTACGTCACCCACGTGTGTGGGTTGGATGGTAACCGTACAGTAGACGCGAACACAGCAGTAGTGTTTACTCGTTAAATCTTTTCACCAAGTGTTTTTGGTGTTGTGTAATCTTTTGGCCAATTAGTACCAGTCAGCTCCACACCTTACAGTGCTTCCACATCTGGCCTATCAACCCCATAGTCTTTAGGGGGCCTACACCAACCCGAAGGTTGGATGGAAACCTCATCTTGAAGCAGGCTTCCCGCTTAGATGCTTTCAGCGGTTATCCCTTCCGAACGTAGCCAACCAGCCATGCACCTGGCGGTACAACTGGCACACCAGAGGTTCGTCCGTCCCGGTCCTCTCGTACTAAGGACAGCCCTTCTCAAGTTTCCAACGCGCGCAGCGGATAGGGACCGAACTGTCTCACGACGTTCTGAACCCAGCTCGCGTACCGCTTTAATGGGCGAACAGCCCAACCCTTGGGACCTACTCCAGCCCCAGGATGCGACGAGCCGACATCGAGGTGCCAAACCATGCCGTCGATATGAACTCTTGGGCAGGATCAGCCTGTTATCCCCGGGGTACCTTTTATCCGTTGAGCGACGGCGCTTCCACAAGCCACCGCCGGATCACTAGTTCCTGCTTTCGCACCTGCTCGACCTGTCAGTCTCACAGTCAAGCTCCCTTGTACACTTGCACTCGCCACCTGATTACCAACCAGGCTGAGGGAACCTTTGAGCGCCTCCGTTACCATTTAGGAGGCAACCGCCCCAGTTAAACTACCCACCAGGCACTGTCCCTGAACCAGATCATGGTCCAAAGTTAGATGTGCAATACGACCAGAGTGGTATTTCAACAACGACTCCACACCCACTAGCGTGAATGCTTCACAGTCTCCCACCTATCCTACACAAGCCGCACCGAACACCAATACCAAGCTATAGTAAAGGTCCCGGGGTCTTTCCGTCCTGCTGCGCGTAACGAGCATCTTTACTCGTCGTGCAATTTCGCCGAGTTCGTGGTCGAGACAGCGGAGAAGTCGTTACGCCATTCGTGCAGGTCGGAACTTACCCGACAAGGAATTTCGCTACCTTAGGATGGTTATAGTTACCACCGCCGTTTACTGGGGCTTAAATTCCCAGCTTCACCCACCACAAAAGTGAGTTAACCAGTCCTCTTAACCTTCCAGCACCGGGCAGGCGTCAGTCCGTATACATCGTCTTACGACTTCGCACGGACCTGTGTTTTTGATAAACAGTCGCTTCTCCCTGGTCTCTGCGACCCTCACCCCTAGCCAGAAAATGGCTTCAAGGTTCAGGTCCCCCTTCTCCCAAAGTTACGGGGGCATTTTGCCGAGTTCCTTAACCACGATTCTCTCGAACGCCTTAGTATTCTCTACCTGACTACCTGTGTCGGTTTCGGGTACGGGCGGCTCAAACCTCACGTCGAGGCTTTTCTCGGCAGTACAGGATCACCCTACTTCCCCCAATAAAGGGGTCATCATCAGACCTCACCCTCCATGTTCCCCGGATTTACCTAGGAAACGGGCTGCGTCCTTAAACGTGCCAAGCCATAAGACACGCGGTGGCTACCTCTCTGCGTCACCCCTGTTAATACGCTTGCCTACCGTAAGATCAGGTCCCACGCGCACCACCACCACACCCCGAAGGGCCTGATAGTGGTTTGGATGGTTAGTATCCCTCACCTCAGCATTGGACGGTTTTTCGCCGGTCACCAGAATATCAACTGGTTGTCCATCGACTACGCCTGTCGGCCTCGCCTTAGGTCCCGACTAACCCAGGGCGGATTAACCTGGCCCTGGAACCCTTAGTCATTCGGCGGACGGGTTTCTCACCCGCCTTTCGCTACTCATGCCTGCATTCTCACTCGTCACCATTCCACCAACGCTCACGCCCTGGCTTCACCACAATGACGACGCTCCCCTACCCAACACTCAACAAAGTGTTGCCATGGTTTCGGCGGTGTACTTTAGCCCCGCTACATTGTCGGCGCACAATCACTTGACCAGTGAGCTATTACGCACTCTTTCAAGGGTGGCTGCTTCTAAGCCAACCTCCTGGTTGTCACTGCAACTGCACATCCTTTCCCACTTAGCACACGCTTAGGGGCCTTAACCGATGGTCTGGGCTGTTTCCCTCTCGACTACGAAGCTTATCCCCCGCAGTCTCACTGCCACGCAAACGTAACCGGCATTCGGAGTTTGGCTGACGTCAGTAACCCGGTGGGGCCCATCAGCCATCCAGTAGCTCTACCTCCAGCACGCTACACGCAACGCTGCACCTAAATGCATTTCGGGGAGAACCAGCTATCACGGAGTTTGATTGGCCTTTCACCCCTACCCACAGGTCATCCCCTCCTTTTTCAACAGAAGTGGGTTCGGGCCTCCACACGCTCTTACACGTGCTTCACCCTGCCCATGGGTAGATCACCCCGCTTCGGGTCTAGAGCATGCGACTCAAACGCCCTATTCAGACTCGCTTTCGCTACGGCTACCCCACACGGGTTAACCTCGCCACATGCCACTAACTCGCAGGCTCATTCTTCAAAAGGCACGCCATCACCCCAACAAAGGAGGCTCTGACGGATTGTAGGCGCCCGGTTTCAGGTACTATTTCACTCCCCTCCCGGGGTACTTTTCACCATTCCCTCACGGTACTATCCACTATCGGTCACTAGGGAGTATTCAGGCTTACAAAGTGGTCTTTGCAGATTCACACGAGATTCCACGAGCCCCGTGCTACTTGGGAGACGCATAAGAACACATGCTGCAGTTTCATCTACCGGGCTCTCACCGTCTACGGCCCTGTTTCCCACCAGGTTCAACTACCACAACACACGACTCTCGACCCCTTTACGGAGGGCCATAACACGATCCCACAACACCGCATGCGCAACGCCCGTAAGCTCTCACACACACACGGTTTAGCCATCATCCGCTTTCGCTCACCACTACTCACGGAATATCTCTTCCTACGGGTACTAAGATGTTTCACTTCCCCGCGTTCCCCCACACACCCTATACATTCAGGTGCGGGTAACCCACCATAACGTGGGCCAGGTTTCCCCATTCGGACACCCTCGGATCACAGCTCGTTTGCCAACTCCCCGAGGCTTATCGCAGGCTACAACGTCCTTCTTCGGCTCCCAGTGCCAAGGCATCCACCGAACGCCCCTACAAAATTACACAACAAAACACATCATTAAAAAACTCTTCGATTCACACAAACCAAAGATGCTCGCGTCCACTATACAGTTACCAAACAACCCACCCACACCACACAAACAACCAAAAAAATTGTTTCCATGACAGAGCAACCAGGGCTGCTAACCCCAAACCCCAACAGCATGCCGTTCAATGAAAAACTTTCCCATACCAAATCTTTGCAGAAAATCTTTGCCTCGTAGCCTGCACTCCAGCAGCAGACCAATCGCTATCCCATCGGCAGGAACATCGCCACCACCCCACACCCACACACCAACAAACAGTGCATGTTACAAGCATCAAGTGGATTTCGGGAAAAAACTCCCTAGAAAGGAGGTGATCCAGCCGCACCTTCCGGTACGGCTACCTTGTTACGACTTCGTCCCAATCGCCAGCCCCACCTTCGACCGCTCCCCCCAAAAAGGTTAGGCCACGGGCTTCGGGTGTTGCCAACTTTCGTGACGTGACGGGCGGTGTGTACAAGGCCCGGGAACGTATTCACCGCAGCGTTGCTGATCTGCGATTACTAGCGACTCCGACTTCATGGGGTCGAGTTGCAGACCCCAATCCGAACTGAGACCGGCTTTAAGGGATTCGCTCCGCCTTACGACATCGCAACCCTCTGTACCGGCCATTGTAGCATGCGTGAAGCCCAAGACATAAGGGGCATGATGATTTGACGTCGTCCCCACCTTCCTCCGAGTTAACCCCGGCAGTCTCTCGTGAGTCCCCACCACAACATGCTGGCAACACGAGACAAGGGTTGCGCTCGTTGCGGGACTTAACCCAACATCTCACGACACGAGCTGACGACAACCATGCACCACCTGTACACCACCCCGAAGGCTGCCCCATCTCTGGAACATCGCAGTGTATGTCAAGCCTTGGTAAGGTTCTTCGCGTTGCATCGAATTAATCCGCATGCTCCGCCGCTTGTGCGGGCCCCCGTCAATTCCTTTGAGTTTTAGCCTTGCGGCCGTACTCCCCAGGCGGGGCACTTAATGCGTTAGCTACGGCGCAGAACCAAAGGCCCCACACCTAGTGCCCAACGTTTACGGCATGGACTACCAGGGTATCTAATCCTGTTCGCTCCCCATGCTTTCGCTCCTCAGCGTCAGTAATAGCCCAGAGACCTGCCTTCGCCATCGGTGTTCCTCCTGATATCTGCGCATTCCACCGCTACACCAGGAATTCCAGTCTCCCCTACTACACTCAAGCCTGCCCGTACCCACTGCAAGCGCGGAGTTAAGCCCCGCGTTTTCACAGCAGACGCGACAAGCCGCCTACGAGCTCTTTACGCCCAATAATTCCGGACAACGCTCGCGCCCTACGTATTACCGCGGCTGCTGGCACGTAGTTAGCCGGCGCTTCTTATACAGGTACCCTCAACCACACAAAAATATGGCCTTGTTCCCCATCGAAAGAGGTTTACAACCCGAAAGCCGTCATCCCTCACGCGGCGTCGCTGCATCAAGCTTGCGCCCATTGTGCAATATTCCCCACTGCTGCCTCCCGTAGGAGTCTGGGCCGTATCTCAGTCCCAGTGTGGCCGGTCACCCTCTCAGGCCGGCTACCCGTCGACGCCTTGGTAGGCCACTACCCCACCAACAAGCTGATAGGCCGCGAGCCCATCCCCCACCAAAAAAATCTTTCCCACAACCACCATGCGGCGGAAGCAGAATATCCGGTATTAGACCCAGTTTCCCAAGCTTATCCCGAAGAAGGGGGCAGGTTACTCACGTGTTACTCACCCGTTCGCCACTAATCCACCAACAGCAAGCTGCCAGCTTCATCGTTCGACTTGCATGTGTTAAGCACGCCGCCAGCGTTCGTCCTGAGCCAGGATCAAACTCTCCGCAAAAAACATTGCATCAAGCCAGAAACGACTCTCAAAAAACAAAACAAAAAATCAACAAAAAAATACAAAAAACAATCAAAAAACGACACACTATTGAGATTCAAAACAAGCAACCCACACCCGGACAAACACTTGGTATCTGGCCGAAAGGGGCGTTTCACAAGCTTACTCTCAGCGGATTTCTCCGTCAAGATCTGTGTTGGAGATAACTCCGGCACTTCGCTTGGCTTTGGGGCGTGTTCCACCCAGGAAGTTTTTCCTGATTGGTTTTCCGCATCCCCGCGGCGAGATATAACTTTACGGATCCGACACCGATAGGTCAATTCCGTTGACGGTGAGGCGCGCCACCTTGTCACTTTTCGTTGAGATGGCGCGCTTTCACCAATTCTCTTGGCTAGGAAAGCCTGCCTACCGCCAAATTCTTCTTGCCCTTGCGGACGAGAATGATTCCTCCCGGGAGAACCTGATCATCGGTGATGGTGGCCTCCGGATCTTCCACCTTGACGGAGTTGATGGAGAGGCCGCCGGCTGTAATGGTGCGGCGGGCCGCGCCCTTCCCCTTTTCAAGACCGAGTGCTTCCACAAGATCCACCACCGACATGCCAACTTCAGCCGGAGCGGAGACGAGTTCGGCGACAGCATCCTGCAGGGTGTCACCGTCGAGGCCCGAGGGATCAACCTTGCCGAAGAGCGCAGCCGAAGCTTCCTTTACACGGTCCGTTGCTTCCGCGCCGTGAACGAAGGTTGTGACCTCGTCAGCGAGGCGGCGCTGGCCGAGGCGGAGGTACGGCTTCTCGAGGGACTCGGCAACGATCTGGTCGATCTCTTCGAGTGGGATGAAGGTGAAGACCTTGAGGAGGCGCTCAATATCGGCATCGGCCTGGTTGAGCCAGAACTGGTAGAAGGCGTACGGGCTCATCATGGTCGGGTCGAGCCAGATGGCTCCGCCCTCTGTCTTGCCAAACTTCGTGCCGTCGGACTTGGTGATGATCGGGGTGGTCATGACGTGCACGGATGCTCCCTCAGCCTTGTGGATAAGGTCCATGCCGCCGACGAGGTTGCCCCACTGGTCGTTGCCACCGGTTTGGAGGATGCAGCCGTACCTGCGGTATAGCTCGAGAAAGTCGTTTGCCTGCAGGATCTGGTAGGAGAACTCCGTGTACGAGATTCCTTCGTCGGATGCCAGGCGACGAGCAACGGTGTCCTTGGCGATCATCGTGCCGAGACGGAAGTACCTGCCAATGTTGCGGAGCAGGTCGATGGCCGTGATTTCGGACGTCCAGTCGTAGTTGTTGACGATCCGCGCAGCGTTTTCACCTTCAAAGCTGAGGAATCCGGACAGCTGGTTGGCCAGCTTCTGGGTCCACTCCGCTACCTGTTCTTCAGGGTTGAGGGTGCGTTCCCCTGAATCGCGGGGGTCACCGATCATGCCGGTGGCGCCTCCCACGAGAACGAGGGGGTTGTGGCCGGCGTACTGCAGGTGCCTCATGAGGATGGCCTGGACGAGGTGGCCGTGGTGCAGTGACGCTGCCGTCGGATCGAATCCGCAGTAATAGGTAATCGGTCCCTCGTCCAGCGTCGCACGCAATGCTTCGATGTCCGTGTGCTGAGCAATCAGGCCGCGGGCCTGGAGCTCGTCGAGAATGTGGGACACGTTAGTTACCTTTCCTGTCGAACTATGGTCAGTCACAGTATGCCACGGCACGCCGCCGCCACTTCACTCGCTATCGCCGGTCTCATCGAACAGAATCGACCACACTGTCTCTGCTTCTATGTCGGGAACCCGAGTGCCGGATTGTCTGGGTGTCCAGAGAACATGTGGCGCTACGGTGCGCAGTTCGTCCAGGGTCACCGGATCTTCAAGGTCGATGACCTCTCTCATCTCGATATCCACATAGCCGGTTTCAACGGACCGTGCTTCCGGGTTCCAGTGCGGACCTAAGTAAATCTCTGACGTAATAATGCAGGCACCGACGAGTCCGCGCGGTTCCCGCCCCACTTTGACGATCAGACCCCGGTCCCCCGGCACAATCCCCTGTCTTCTCATGCCCGTGTTCCACGTTGACGACGGAAACTTCCCTTCCGCGATGAGCGGCTCCCAGCGTTCCCAGTCCGGGTAGGGATCGTAGGCAAGCTCGGGATTAACAAGAAAGAGAAAAGTAGCCATCAGCGTGCCGGTTTCCCGGGACGGTAGGGGCTGACATGCCGGTCGCCTGGGATCCAGAACCGCCACGAGTATTCCTCGCTCCCACCTTCTCCGGAGACCCCGACCCGAGGGCCCTGAGTCCACGGTGCGCGAACGGACGGCACTTCCAGCTCGACACGGACGGGGTCCCCAGTCGGCGTTACCAGCGCGGTGTCTGCACCAAGAACGCCGGTCGCGCTTTCATCCACGTGGTTTTCACCCAATCCACTGCTCTGACCGTACCGGTCTACTGAACTGCGCTGCTGATGAACCGCAGTGCCATCGAAAGAGCCATCGATACCGAGAGCCTGGGCAAGCCGGGCTGGGCCGCGAGCAAGATCCCGGTCGGATTTAGCGGCGGGCCTGCGCTTTCGAGCTGCCTCGTGGTTTTCGACGACCTCACCGGCCCTTAGCAAGAGTCCGCCCGCTCGGCCTTCGGGCCAGCACACGAGGTTGGCAGACCAGTGCATGCCGTAAATGAAGTAGACATACAGGTGTCCGGGAGGACCGAACATGGAAGCATTCCGTCTCGTTTTCCCGCGGTAAGCATGGGAGCCGGGATCCTGCTCTCCCCTGTATGCCTCGACTTCTACGATCCGGATAGCAACATCGGTCCGAATAACTGTACCGAGCAGCTTCGGACCGAGGTCGCAGGGGTCACCGGAAAGATCAAGCACGCGGGGTGGTGAACTTCCTCAGACGAGCAAGCTCCGCACGAGCGTTCTCGCGCTGCTCGGCAACACGCTCGGGAGCGGTTCCGCCGATTCCGTTACGGGATGCAACCGAGCCTTCGACTGTCAGCACGGAACGAACCTCGGGCGTGAGCCGCTCATCGATCGAAGCGAAGTCCTCATCGGTCATGTCGGCAAGCTCGATGCCGCGCTCTTCGCAGAGCCTGACGCAGGAGCCCGAGATGTCGTGCGCGTCGCGGAAGGCGACGCCCTGCTTGACAAGCCACTCCGCAATGTCGGTGGCAAGGGAGAAGCCCTGGGGTGCCAGCTCGGCCATGCGGTCGTAGTGCAGTGCCATGGTGGCGATCATGCCGGTCATGGCCGGCAAAAGAGCATCGAGGGTATCGACCTGGTCGAAGATCGGTTCCTTGTCTTCCTGCAGGTCGCGGTCGTACGCGAGCGGAAGCGCCTTCAGGGTCGCAAGCAGGCCCGTGAGGTCACCGATCATGCGGCCCGACTTGCCGCGAGCAAGTTCGGCGACGTCCGGATTCTTCTTTTGCGGCATGATTGACGATCCGGTCGAGAAAGCATCATCGAGGGTCACGAAGGAGAATTCCTTCGTGTTCCAGATGATGATCTCTTCGGAGATCCTTGACAGGTTGATTCCAATAAGGGCAAAGACAAAGGCATACTCGGCCGCAATGTCGCGGGAAGCCGTGCCGTCGATCGAGTTCTCGGTCACGCCATCGAAGCCGAGTTCTTCCGCAATCGCCTTCGAGTTCATCGAGAGCGTGTTACCGGCAAGGGCGCCGGAACCGTACGGAGAAACCGCGGCCCTGCGGTCAGCATCCTCCAAACGTGCCACGTCCCGTAGAAGCGGCCATGCGTGCGCCAGGAGATGGTGTGCGACGAGGACGGGCTGAGCGTGCTGCAGGTGGGTGCGTCCCGGCATGATCGCATCGCCGGACTTCTCAGCGAGGTCAATGAGTGCCTCGGCAAGGTCAAGAACCCTTCCGCCAATGCGGCGGGACTCGTCGCGCAGGTACATCCGGATAAAAGTGGCGATCTGGTCGTTACGGGAGCGACCCGCACGGAGCTTTCCACCGAGGTCGCCAGCGCGCTCAAGAAGGCCGCGCTCCAGTGCCGTGTGAACGTCTTCGTCACCGGGTGCTGCGACAAAGGCACCGGACAACACATCGGTCTCGAGCTGCTCGAGTGCCTTGATCATGTCGACCAGCTCGGTCTTCGTCAGCAGGCCGGCGCGGTTCAGCTCTCGGGCGTGAGCCTTCGATCCTGCGACGTCGTACAGCGCGAGGCGCCAGTCGAAGTGCGTGGACTTGGAGAGATGTGCGAGTGCGTCGGCTGGGCCGCCTTCGAAGCGGCCTCCCCACAGGGCGAGCTGGTTATCGGTCATGGGACCATCTTGCCCCACATCGTTATCCCCGGCGCAAATTAAACCACCGTCGACCTTTTCTCTCTCCGTGGCACCAGCCTCTGTCCTGTGGCCGTTGCTTGGCATGATCAGGTCTAGAATTGGCGCATGACTGAGCATATGACTGGACGTCACTTCCTGAAGGAAGCCGATTTCACTCCGGCCGAGTGGGTCTCGTTTGTTAATCTTGCGGGTGAACTCAAGGCTGAACGCGCCGCCGGCCGGGAGCAACAGCGTCTTGCCGGTAAGGCCATTGCTCTCATTTTTGAGAAGACCTCCACAAGAACTCGTGCAGCCTTTGAGGTCGCTGCAGTTCATCAGGGCGCGGCCACGACGTACCTGGATACGTCCGCTTCCCAGATTGGTCACAAGGAGTCAATCGAGGACACCGCTCGGGTGCTTGGCCGCATGTACGACGCAATCGAATTCCGCGGGGATCGGCAGGCCGATGTGGAGCTGCTAGCCGAGTCCGCCGGTGTGCCCGTCTACAACGGGCTGACCGATGACTGGCATCCAACGCAGATGCTGGCAGATGCTCTGACGATCCGCGAGCACGTGAAGAAGCCTTTTTCAGATGTCATCTCCGCATACGTTGGCGACGCTCGGTTCAATACGGGACGGTCTTTCCTGATCTCCGCAGCAATGCTGGGCCAGGACGTGAGGATCATCGCGCCGTCGGGCTATGAACCGCCTGCGGATGTGGTGGAGCTGGCCGAAAGTTTTGCAAAGGACACGGGCGCCCGGATCACGATCACCGATTCCCTCAACGCCGTCGAAGGAGCCGATGCCATCTCCACCGACGTGTGGGTGTCGATGGGAGAGGCCAAAGAGGTGTGGTCGGAAAGAATTGGCGCGCTTCTTCCCTACCAGGTGAACGCCGAGCTCATGAAGAAGGCACCGGACGCGGTCTTCATGCATTGCCTGCCCGCCTTCCACGATCAGGAAACGGCCGTTGGCCGCGAGGTCTACGAGGCATTCAATGTGACCGAGCTCGAGGTAACGGACGAGGTGTTCCGGTCCCCCGCTTCTGTCGTTTTTGATCAGGCCGAGAACCGGCTCCACACCATCAAGGCCGTCATGGTGTCGACTCTGTCGTGAGCAGTCCCCTGCGGGCGCTGGCCGCGCCAATCTACATTCCGTCGCTGATCTATTCGATCGGAAACGGGGCCCTTCAACCTGTCATTGTCCTTGCGGCGCTCGACATCGGGTTCGGGGAGGCCGGATCGTCAGCTGTTCTTGGCGTGGCCGGCGTCATCGGGGTGTTCACCGCTCCGCTGCTTGGCAAGTTCATCACCCGCGTTAGCGACAGGCGTTCACTCATCATCGCGAGCCTTCTGGCCCTCGCAGCACTAGCAGTATCGACCACGGCACTGTTCTTTCCGGGCACATTCTTCGCAAAGGCCGCTTTCCTTCTCGGCATCGCCATTATCGCCATCTCACTCAACGTGTGGACACTGGCACGCCAGGCCTATATTGCCGACGCCTTGCCGGGGATATGGCGGGGGCGCGGGCTCTCGACCCTGGGCGGAATGCTCAGGCTCGGCGTACTTGTCGGCCCGCTGATCTCGACTGCTCTTATCGCACTGTGGGGCCTGGAATCCGTGTTCGTCATGAATGCCGTCACGGTCGCAATCTCCCTCGCGCTCATCGTTCGCTACCTCGTTCCCCTGCCCAAACCCGCAGAAGCATCTCAAGGTAAAGATGGCTCGGCTCCCGCCGCCGACGCAGATCAGGGTGAGCCCAGTTCAGCTCAATCCGGGACAGTTGAGATTGCTCGGACCGAGGCCAAGGACTCGGCAGGCGCTGGTGGAACAAGCCACAAACGGTATCTGCCCACAGATGCACATCCCGGCGGTGTTCCCCGACCTGAGCTGAAAGCCACGGTCATTGCGGGCATCGGCATCACCTCGCTGACGATTTTGCGAGCCAACAAGAACGTCATCATTCCCCTCTGGGGAACTGCCCTGGGGCTCGATAATGAGCTCATCACTCTGGCTTTCGCGGCCTCCGCCCTGATCGACACTGTCCTCTTCTATCCGGCAGGAAAACTTGCTGACAGGAAGGGCAGGCTCTGGGCTCTCATGCCGTCACTGACCATCATGTCTGCCGCCATCATTCTCATGGTGTCGTGGGGAACCGTTCCCGGATTCTTTATTGGGGCGGCTCTCCTCGGATTTGGTAACGGCTTCGGCTCCGGAATCCTCATGACCCTCGGTGCCGACCTTTCGCCGTCGACCAACAGGGCAACGTTCCTCGGGTACTGGCAGGCAATAGCTAACTCGGGAAGCGCGGCCGGACCCTTCGTCGTTTCGGGGCTCACCGCCGCCCTTGGAATCTCAGCGGGACTCTGGGCAACGGCGGGCCTCGGCCTGTTCGGTGCCGTCTGGTTCCGTCTCCTCCTACCCAAGACCTATGCCCGGCTCGGGTTGAATCTGCGTGGCATGCCCATACAGTCGCGGGACTTCAACCGTTAGCCACTTCTGTTCGACGGTTAGCCCATTCAGATCGACGGATAGCCGATTCTGGCAGAGCCCGGATAACGGCAGCCGGTTTCAGAACGGGCAGATGCATAGAACTCGCGCTCTACACGTAGTTGCTTGTGAGTCGCAAAACGATACATCCGAGGAAGTGTCTCAGCTACCGACGCGGATACTCATCGAGCGCGCAATGAACACGTTGGCGATTCTGTACTAACGCAACGGATACCTGTTCCAATGTTGCCTCTCCGCCGACTCGTCCACGAGGTAGAAATCTGGACATTGCGACTGTGGCGGGGCCTACACTTGCCTCATGAGTAATGAGGATTTCCCTGACGGTATTGATATCAAGCCCCGCTCCCGGGACGTAACCGATGGGCTGGAGAAAACCGCAGCCCGCGGCATGCTCCGAGCTGTTGGCATGGGTGATGACGACTGGGTGAAACCTCAGATCGGCATTGCCTCCTCCTGGAACGAGATCACGCCGTGCAACATGACGCTGTCGAAGCTGGCGGGCTTCGCAAAGGAAGGCGTGCACCAGGGTGGCGGCTTTCCCCTCGAGTTCGGAACGATCTCCGTTTCCGACGGCATCTCCATGGGTCACGAGGGCATGCACTACTCCCTCGTTTCCCGCGAAGTCATTACCGACTCCGTTGAGACCGTCATGTCGGCCGAGCGCCTTGATGGATCTGTTCTCCTAGCCGGTTGTGACAAGTCAATCCCCGGCATGCTCATGGCAGCAGCCCGCCTCGATCTTTCTTCGGTATTCCTGTACAACGGTTCGATCATGCCGGGCACGGCAAAGTTCGAGGATGGTACCGAGAAGGAAGTCACCCTGATTGATGCCTTCGAAGCGGTCGGTGCGTGCCGTGCAGGCAAGATGTCAGAGAAGGACGTTGATGCTATCGAACGCGCCGTGTGTCCGGGCGAGGGAGCCTGCGGCGGCATGTATACCGCAAACACCATGGCATCCGCCGCCGAGGCCATGGGCATGTCCCTTCCCGGCTCGGCCGCTCCGCCCGCTATTCACCGGAACCGTTCGCTGTTTGCACGCGAGTCCGGCAACGCCGTTGTTGGCCTGCTACGCCGCGGTATCACCGCACGCGACATCATCACCCGCGAATCCCTCCTCAACGCCATCGCTGTTGTCATGGCTTTCGGTGGCTCCACGAACGCGGTTCTTCACCTCATGGCTATCGCCCACGAGGCAGAAGTTGAGCTGACTCTCGATGACTTCAATATGATGGCGGACAGGGTGCCCCACCTCGGTAACCTGAAGCCATTTGGCGAATACGTCATGAATGACGTGTTCAAGGTTGGTGGCGTCCCGGTCGTTATGAAGGCGCTTCTCGACAACGGCATGCTCAACGGTGACTGCATGACGGTCACCGGTAAGACCGTCGCCGAGAACCTGTCCAACGTGAACCCGCCGGATCCGGATGGCAAGATCCTGCGCGAGATGAAGAACCCGATCCACGCAACCGGTGGCCTCGCAATCCTCAAGGGCTCCCTGGCTCCCGAGGGCGCTGTCGTGAAGACCGCTGGCTTCGACGCCGAAGTCTTCGACGGCACCGCACGCGTCTTCAACCAGGAGCAGCCGGCGATGGACGCTGTTCTCGCGGGTGAACTAAAGCCTGGCGACGTGGTCATCATCCGCTACGAGGGTCCCAAGGGCGGCCCGGGCATGAGGGAAATGCTTGCCATCACCGGTGCTATCAAGGGCGCTGGTATTGGCAAGGATGTCCTCCTCATTACCGACGGGCGCTTCTCCGGCGGATCCACCGGCCTCTGCATCGGACACGTTGCCCCGGAGGCTGTTGACGGCGGGCCAATCTCACTCGTAAAGGACGGCGACCGTATCACGGTTAACATCCCGAAACGCACCATTGACCTCCATGTCGATGACGCAGAGCTCGAAGATCGCCGCAAGCATCTCTCCCATCCCGAGAATCACCGCCTGCACGGCGTGCTCGGCAAGTATGCGAAGCTCGTCCAGTCCGCTTCCATTGGAGCGGTCTGCTACTAGCTGTACCTCGCGAGGGGCTCAACTATTTCCACGAGCCCGCGCTAGTTATGTGGGGTGACTGCTCGTCAGCAGCCACCCCACACGTCTATCTCGGCTCGGTTCATAGGTCTCCGCCAGGCAGGTCCATCACCAGCCGGTGGACAAGTCCACGCCCGTCCACTAGCCCGGCCAGACCCAGTCCGGACCATCACGGTGCGCAACAGGGCGGTGTAGCATGCCGGACACGTAGCTGATGACCAGTTCGTCGCTTTCCGAGGCACCATCAACCAGTCGCGGGCTCGACAGTTGAACCTCGCCATCGTAGATCAAGGTCCATCCCTGCTCCACGCGAGGCTGCCAGATCATGACAACGTTAGGATTCTCCTTCACGGCACGGACAATAGAACCGTAGACACCGGTGATTCGGGCGGTGCCGGCACTATCGAAGACAGGATCGACCGTTAGGATTCGGATCCCGGTGTCGGCGGTGTGGGTAAGAAGGGTTCCACTGGAATAGGCCTGCGTGACCCGTGCAAACCGGGAAGCCTCAACGGGGATGGACATACGCGCTCCTTTTGGAATCAACTTTACCCGCCGGGATCGACATTACCGACAGGAACGGCGCCATATTCTGATCCGGTCCCGGACTCAGTTCGGTAACGTCATTATTATTCATCGCACGGGATGCTAGCGTGAGCCCAAGAGCATCGCCGGAACGGGTGACCATGTCACCCCCGCGAGAGCGGGTTGTCGGATCTTATCCTTTTGAACATGATCAGGTAGCCGGTCGGCGGTGTATCCACCGACCCTTGAGGAGGTCTGTCATGATCATCCGCCCGATTATCCACACCGCCCACCCGAACGCGTGGAAAGACTTCATGCTCGCCTGCGGTGCTGTGCCAATTGTCGAAGGTGATTCATGGTCGGTTTACGGGCTTGGTCGGGGACGCCTCGGGGTCGAACTTGCAGATCACGAACCTCCCGGTTCAGTCTCGCTGAGCTCGGAGTCCGAACGGCTCGACAAGGTGGGCAGTCCTTACGTCAGGGTGGCTCAGCCCGGCGACCACCCGGATCTCACCGTCTTGGGCTACGACCTCCCCGAACTCCTTATCCACAACCTCGAATATGAACCGGTGCGGGGCGGAAAGCTCTCGGCCACTCCCCTGCTCCTGACGACAAAGGTCAAGGACAACATCCCCGTCTTTGAATCACTCGGCATGGAAGTTCGAATGATCGGCGACTCGGAGAACTACGCGGAAGTAGAAGGAGACGGAACCATAGCTTTGCACGTTCGTGACGAGAACGAGGCTCCGCGAATCGATCTGTCTTTCGGACATCCCGACCTTGACGAGCTGGCCGAGCACGTGAGGGTAGCAGGTTTCAACCCCTACATTGTTACAGAGGACTACGGCAGATCGCTCCGCGTGCCGGTGGGCGATGAACAGGCCTGGGTCAACGAGACTCCCGCTGACCACGAGGACCACGTAGCAATAACCATGTAGGCACCATCATTCCAGGCATAGCTGTTGCTCGCGTCAGCGATAAAATCTGCCCGAGCACCGATTTACAGCCTCAGGTTGGAGGCCGTGTCAAGACCGTCACCTATCCAGCAGGCCAATACGGCGCATATTCAGATGAGATCGCCACCGGTGCAGAGTCCCTTGTTCGCGCTCAATAAGTGACTGTCCATGCCGCGGCAGTGACACGACTAATCTGGCAGGCTTTCTTCATGGATATCCCGACAGTGGACCGGGCCGCAACGTCTGACAACGCGTAGACCGCGCGCATTCCCAAGACCGGCAATATTCTGATTCCCATACCGGGTCACGATCAGAAATCGTGATCTGACTTCCTTCCAGTCGGTTATACTCCCCGAGGCGATCCCAGGTATTCACAGGATTTCGTACTCCACCTGATTCTGTCTACCACCAGACTTTACTGTTCTCTCTCGCGGTGGCGTGGACACAAGGAAAGCAACTTTTCGGGGGACCCGGTAGTCTTTGCGCAACTCGGTGGCTGAGATGCGCAACTACGTCGGTTTAGCACTTCGAGGCTCAAATCGAGGGACAGTCCGCTGACCCGAAGGGCACGTTTACAACAATCCCTCTGCCCAACTACTGCCCCTTAGCCTTCTCTCTACGGACACGGATGTAACGCGTATTCACCGATCAATTACCCTCCGCGCAACCTCAGTCAGACATTCAGCGTGCAAAAAATGATGATTCTTTCACTTCTGTGCCGATTCATACATCTCTCCACGAAGTTCCAGGAATTAACGCCATGGATGACACATTTCCGCTTTAGTAAGGCCTAGGATTAGAGATACGTCCAGAACTAATCGAATTGAAGAAATATTCTCAGAATCTTACATTTCCACTTTGACACATAGAAGCACCTATTATTACAACTTTGCATCATTCATTGACCATCAACTTTAAAACAGTTATCGTCGTGTGAAATGTAGGTCACATTAAACGTAGGACAAAGGAGTGTGAGTTGGTTGCAATACCTATTAAGTGGACATCGAGCCCGCACTAGGGTCCTACTGATATTTATAGTTGCGACGGCATTTTTTGTTTTCGGCGGAGTAAGTTCGGCTCAAACTTCACACTACTTTTATGCCTACAACACCCCGACGGACGAGTTGCAGTCTCGATCGTCGGGGATCCGTCCTGAAATTTCGGGTGGAAGGGTCGAAGTAGAGCCATTCTCCGCAGACGGGTTTGGTACTGCGGTCTATATTGAAACCTATATCTCCTACCCCGGGTACCAGTTTGTAGGATCGGGCGAGGGTGGACAGTGGGCAAACATGTCCCACAAGAGGGCCACAAGTGCTACCCAGTATTGCTTTTGGAACTTACCCTGGGCACGCGGAAATAACGGAAGCCTCAAGCTGACCTGCAATACAACCCATTAACTCACAACATCGAAGGGAACACCATGTTTAATCTACGGATCGCGGCCTCAATGGCAGCCTGTTCGGCGCTTGTGTTCGCGGGTGTTGCAGGATCAGTTTCCGCGTCTAACGACTCAACCATGACACCCGAGAATTTGCTCCCCATGTTTCAGAGTGCCGCCAGTACGAATGATGCCTTCCCAGCAGAGGTCAAGCCTGAGGAGCTAGGGATTGCGGCGCAGGCTGAATCAAGAAGTCTCGGGAGTGATTCTGTCGCACGTTACTGGGTGACGCTCTCTGAAAGGTCTCAAGTTTGCCTTGTTATGTACATTCCTGGCGGCTACGAAGTCGCAGGATCAACGTGTGGAACTCTTACTGACTTCAATCAAAAGGGATTAAAGCTGAAGCTCAGAAGTAATATTGACGGCAATATTGTTTCACGCGTCGCTTATCTCTTTCCCTCGGATGTTGAGTTGACCTCACTGACAGCCGATAGCCGAGGAACCGAGTCCGAGAATTTCGTAGCGCTCACTCCTGAGCAAAATGCAGATTTGACTCCACGCGACTTGGCAAGGTCCGGTCATTCTGACTTTGTTTTCTACCCGATTGGGGAATAAGCATTGTTGGCAAAGTCAGGTCGTCCGATCAGAATTCTTCATCGTAGCCTTTGGCTTCCAGTATTTGTCGTGACGGTGCTTGTCGCTGCTGTGTTCGCATCCGTTGCGTACGCTCAGAGCAACACATACACGTACGCAAATAATCTCAGCACACAGATTGGACAGGAGCGTTTTTCGGGAGAACTAGCAACGCTATCTGGCGGGTCGGTCAACGTGATTTTAGCAATGGGGCATCAGACAATCACAAGCTATTTTTCACATCCCGGATACACAGAAATAGCTTCCCAAACTGCTGATACTTCCTTGGTGAATACCTTGTACCACGCGAGAACTCCAACCGCTCACAGCAAGTGCCGTTTTAACGTCCCCAATGTGTCAGGAGGAACCGCCCCCTTGACGTGCAAAGCCTTCTTGTAAGAACCAACCATCCACATTTGAAAGAACCATTATGGCATTGAGACTTGCCCTTAGAATTCTTGCAGGCCTCGCTGTTGCGTTTGTTGGAAGCTCTCTCATCGGCCTCCTTGAACTTCAGCGTATCGCCACAGAGAGTGGTGCTGTTTTCGACCTCAATAACATGCTGACCGCGATCACTGAACCAGAAACTCCCGTGATTCAGATGATGGGCCTAGCCGCGTGCGGTGCAATAATTTTGCTCTTCATCACCTGGGATATCCGCGGTTCACTACGAGAAGGATCTGGCGCCGGCACTATTGCACTCATCGTGGTCCTCGTCGGTATCATCGCCTACTTCGGAATCACAGCGGATTACATCGAAGAAATGAGTCGTCCACCTTTCCCCGGTCTAGAGGGTTGGCTCTATAAGGCCGCCTACCATCCTCTCGTCCACACTGCCATCATCTACGGAATACTTGCACCCCTGGTGGTTCGACAGCGCGGGAACAAGTTTCCAGAACCCGTTAACCCCACGACACCCGAGCAGTCCTGACCTCGACGTCCCAAAGATGTAACGGTATGAGAATGCCAGCAGGAGGAGCCGCAAAACGTGATCCGACTATTCCATTCATATACGGCATCAAACCTTCATGACACGATGAAGGCAATGATAACTGCAGGTGCAATCGGCCAGAATCCATTCTGAGCATCGCAATTATTAGGGCGAATCTCTTGCACCATGGCTTTTCGTTACGTGAAAAGTACGGGCCGGACAACAGCCAGATCGCACCCGGGAGCACCTCTCCCCACGATTCTCAGGCTATGTGGATAGGAGTAGCACCCTTCATTGGGTGAGTCCTGGACAGTATGATCTGTCCAGGACTCACCCGTGTGTATCTGACTCATTCACGCCGGTCAGTGCTCGCTCAGAGCACGATGCATCCAAAGCGCGATTCCATCGTCTCGGCCCATCGGGAATCAGACCTCGGGGCCTGCTCTCAGGTCGACGCTCATTAGCTGAGGACTGACTCTCCCAGGTCCTCGCCGTTACCGAAGGAAACATCGCGAGCGGCTGCCAGCTTGCTCGGCAGGCCGGTGATCTCGATGAAGCCACGGGCCGATGCCTGGTCGAACGTGTCGCCAGCATCGTAGGTTGCGAGGTTGAAGTCGTATAGGGATGTGTCGGAGCGACGACCGGTCACGGTGGCGCGACCACCGTGCAGGGTCATGCGGATGTCGCCGGAGACGTATTCCTGCGTGGACTCGATGAAGGCGTCAAGCGACTTCTTGAGCGGAGAGAACCACTGGCCCTCGTAAACGATGTTGGTCCACTGGTCAGCAACGGTCCGCTTAAAGCGCGCCTGCTCACGGTCCAGCGTGACGTTCTCAAGCTCGCGGTGTGCCTCAATGAGAGTCATCGCGCCGGGAGCTTCATAAATCTCACGCGACTTAATGCCAACCATGCGGTCCTCAACGATGTCGATACGACCGATGCCCTGGGCGCCAGCACGCCGGTTGAGTATCTGGATCGCTTCAAGCGGAGTGACTTTCTGTCCGTCGATGGCGACGGGGATGCCCTTGTCGAACGAGATGATGACCTCGTCGGGAAGCGGCGGATATGTCGGGTCGTCCGTGTACTGGTAGACGTCCTTCGTGGGCGCGTTCCAGATGTCCTCAAGGAAACCGGTCTCAATGGCGCGGCCCCAGACGTTCTGGTCGATCGAGAACGGGTTGTTTTTCGTCGTCTCGATCGGCAGATCGTGCTTGTTTGCGTACTCGATAGCGAATTCACGGGTGAGGGCAAGGTCGCGGACCGGCGACAGGCACTTAAGGTCCGGGCCGAGCGAGGTAATGCCGACCTCGAAACGGACCTGGTCGTTGCCCTTGCCGGTGCAGCCGTGGGCAACGGTGGAGGCACCGAAGCGGCGGGCCGCGGTCACAAGGTGCTTAACGATGGTGGGACGCGAGATCGCTGAAACCAGCGGGTAGGCATCCATGTAGAGGCCGTTGGCGGCAAGTGCCGGCATGCAGTATTCGTTGGCGAATTCGTCGCGTGCGTCTGCAATGTAGGCCTCGACGGCGCCGCAGTCGATTGCTCGCTGGCGGATAACTTCAAGATCTTCTCCGCCCTGGCCGACGTCAACCGAGACGGTAACAACCTCAGCTCCTGTCTGCTCTGCAATCCATCCGATTGCGACGGAGGTGTCAAGCCCGCCCGAATAGGCTAGGACGACGCGATCCTTCTGTTCGCTCATGCGTTTTTCTCTTTCTCTGATGGTCTTTGTTCAGCAATGTTTAGTAGATAGGTGGCAAGCGACTGTGCGCGCTCACCGGAATTGGTGATAAGCAGGACGGTGTCGTCGCCGGCAATGCAGCCGAGGACACCGTCAATGACAGCCCGGTCGACCGACGCAGCAAGGATCTGCGCCGCACCGGGCGGGGTTCGCAAGACCACTTGGTTAAAGGCAACCTGGGCGGTGAGCAACAGGTCCCGGCACCAGCGTTCGAGGTAGTCGCGGGCCGCGATTGTCGCGTCGGGAACATCATCTGGATTGGGCAGGACGTAGCCTTGGCGACCACCCGGGAAACGCACCTTCGTTGCCCGCAGATCATCCAGGTCGCGGGAGAGCGTTGCCTGAGTGACAACGATGCCGCGTTCGAGCAGTTCCAGCCGGAGTGCTTCCTGGCTGGCGATCTGGTTGCTGGAAATAATCTCGGTGATCACCGAGTGGCGTGCGGCGCGCGTCGTCGGGGTAGTCTTCATGCTCATCCTCTCAACTGGACAAGGTCGTTAATGAAGGGAACCAGGTCGTCGCGGGTGATGATCAGCGGGGGTGCGAGACGGAGCGTGTTCTCGTTCGTCGCGTTAACGATGTAGCCCTTCTCCCTCATCTCTCCAACCAGGCCGGGAGCATCCTCGACCTCGATGCCAAGTAGCAGGCCAGCACCCCGCACGGCGAAACCCTTGGACTGAAGCTCAGCGGTCAGCCACTCCCCCGTTTCCGACACGTGGTCAAGGAGCGTCTCAATCTTGTTAAGCACCGCGAACGAGGCTGCAGCCACAACGGGGTTGCCACCAAAGGTGGAGCCGTGGCTGCCGGGGGTGAAGAGATTCTCGGCCGGACCGGTTGCGATGATCGCGCCGATCGGCATGCCACCACCGAGGCCCTTGGCTAGTGTCACGACATCGGCCTGGACGGTTCCGGTGTGGGCGAACCACCTGCCGGTGCGTCCCATGCCGGTCTGGATCTCGTCGAGAACGAGCAGCGCACCGATCTCGTCGGCCTTGGCCCGCGCGGCCTTGAGGAATTCCGAGTCGAGGGGAACAACGCCGCGCTCACCTTGGATGGGTTCGAGGAAGATGGCCGCAACGTCGTCGCCCAGCTCATCCAGTGCCGTAACGCTCGGCTCAATAAAGTCGCACCCCGGTGTCTGGCTGAAGGGCTCGCGGATCGCGGGCTTGTGGGTGATCGAGAGCGCGCCGAGGGTTCTGCCATGGAAGGCGCCTTCAAGGGCAATGATCTTGCCGCCGGGCTTGTGAAGCATCGCGAGCTTCATCGCGCCCTCGTTGGCTTCCGTACCGGAGTTGCAGAGGAATACGCGTCCGCGCCTTCCGCCCTCGGATTCGAGCAGGTCAACGAGCTTTTGAGCAAGGTTAATCTGTGCGGGGGTCGTGAAGAAGTTCGAGACATGCGCGAGCTTGTTCGTCTGCTCAACGATTGCCTTCGTCATCGTGTCGTCGGCGTAGCCGAGTGCGTTGACGGCAATGCCGGCAAGGAGATCGAGGTATTTCTTCCCGTTCGCATCCCACACGTGCACGCCTTCGCCGCGCTCGAGGACGAGCGAGGGCGAGCCGAACGCGTTGACGTAGACGGATTCATATGCGGAGACTGTCATTTTTCATCCTTCGTGACGCGAGTTCCAACTCCCGCATCGGTGAATATCTCGAGAAGCATCGAGTGGGCCATGCGGCCGTCAATAATGTGGGCAGCTTGGACGCCGGCGTCGATGGCGTGGAGCGCCGCCTCCATCTTTGGTTTCATGCCGGCATCAAGTTTCGGCAGGAGCTCGGCCAGCTCGGATGCATTGATCTCGGAGACCAGCGAGTCCTTATTCGGCCAGTCAAGGTAGAGGCCCTCAACGTCGGTCAACATCAGGAGCTTGTTCGCGCCAAGTGCGGAGGCGATGGCGGCGGCGGCAGTATCGGCGTTGACGTTGAGGATCCCGTCGCCCTCAATATCCATGGCAATCGTGGAGACAACGGGTATGCGTCCGTTGTCGATGAGGTCGTGCAGGCTGGCGGGGTTCACTTCGTGAACGTCGCCCACCTGGCCGAGGTCAACCTTCTGACCATCAATGTCGATGTACCGTTTACGGCCCTTCAAAAGCCCCGCGTCCTCACCCGACATGCCGACCGCGTACGGCGCATCCTGGTTGATGAGCGAAACAAGTTCGCGCTGCACCTGACCAGCGAGGACCATGCGGACAACTTCCATGGCTTCCGGCGTGGTCACACGCAGTCCGCCTCGGAACTCCGACTCGATCCCGAGCCGTTTCAGCATGGAGTTGATCTGGGGGCCGCCGCCGTGAACGACGACGGGCTTGAGGCCAACATGGTGGAAGAACATGATGTCGTGAACAAAGGCCTGCTTGAGCTCGTCGTTCACCATGGCGTTGCCGCCGTACTTGACGACGATGGTCTGGCCAGCGAACTCACGGATCCACGGGAGGGCCTGGACGAGAACCTCGGCCTTATCCTGGGCTGCGAGCAGCCTCTGCAGTAATGAGCTCATGTCGTGTACGCCGAATTCTCCGTGACGTAGTCGTACGTCAGGTCGTTAGTAAGAACAGTTGCCGACTCGGTTCCAGAACCAAGCCGAAGCTCAATATCGACAAGGCGATCGGACTGCATGTCGACCTCGTCGCGCCTGCCAGTATCAACACCGTTTTCACAGACAGCGATGCCGTTAATAAGAACGGCGAGATCTGCGGGCTCAAAGGGAGCAACCGACTCAGGAACGGTTCCCGCTGCCGAGATGATCCGGCCCCAGTTCGGGTCGTTTCCAAAGATTGCGCACTTGAATAGGTTCGACTGCGCGATAGCCCGAGCAACCGCAAGAGCTCCCACTTCGGAGGCTGCGTTGGTCACCCGCACGGCAATATCGTGGCTCGCTCCCTCGGCGTCACCAATCATTTGCCGGGCAAGATCCTGGCAGACCCTACGGACCCCGTCAGCAAAGTCTTGAGCATCGGGAGTGACCCCCGAAGCGCCGCTGGCAAGCAGCAGGACCGTGTCGTTGGTCGACATGCAGCCATCAACGTCGATCCGGTTAAACGTCTTATCGCTCGACGAGGCAAGTGCCTCCTGAGCAGTCTCGGCATCGATCACGGCATCGGTTGTGATCACGCACAGCATGGTTGCCATGCCGGGGGCGATCATGCCGGCGCCCTTTGCCATGCCACCGATCCGGTAACCACCGGCCTCAAAGGTTGCTTCCTTGGGGCGCGTATCGGTTGTCATGATTGCGCGAGCAGCATCGTGCCCACCGGAAGTCGACAGTGCACCGGCTGCTACGTCGACACCCGCCACAAGCGGTTCCGCGGAAAGCTTCGTGCCAATGACACCGGTCGAGCAGACACCAACCTCAGACGCAACGATCGAAAGAACCTTGGCAACCTGCTCGGCGGTGGCTTCCGTGACCGCCATACCGCCCGGGGTTGCGACGTTGGCGTTGCCCGAGTTGAGAACAACGGCCCTCATCTTCCCGTCTGAGACAACGTCCCTGGTCCACACGACCGGCCAGGCAACAATCCGGTTGGTCGTGAAGACACCGGCGGCAACATCGAGCGGCCCGTCGTTGACCACAAGAGCAAGGTCTGCCTTACCGGACTCCTTGAGCCCGGCGGTAATACCGGAGGCCCTAAAGCCCTTTGGATAGGTGATCATGGTGCGACTCCAATCGTGGTCAGGCCGGTCTCCTCGGGAATGCCGAGGGAAAGGTTGAGGGACTGGATGGCGGCGCCCGCGGTTCCCTTGACCAGGTTGTCGAGTGCGCAGATGGCGGTGAGTCGCTCCTCGTCTCGATCGAGAACAGCGTGGACAAGCGCCGTGTTGGCGCCCGTTGTCATCGCCGTTGATGGGACGGAGTCCATGAACTGAACGAAGGGCTCACCATCGTAGGCCGAACGGTATGCGTCCTGAACGTCAGACTGTGTCGTTCCCGAAGCAACGGGAATCGAAACGGTGGCGAGAATGCCGCGCGAGACGGGAGCGAGAACGGGCGTGAACGACAGTTTGTCGAGCGTTCCGCCGGCGTGCCGGAGGTTCTGCATGATCTCGGGGATGTGGCGGTGGGTGCCACCCACGCCATAGGGCGCAAGGCTACCGAGTGCCTCGGAGGCAATGAGGTGGGGCTTCGGTGCCTTACCGGCACCCGAGTAGCCAACAGCCAGCACGGCAACAATGCCTTCGCCGCCGGCAATGCCTGCGCTCACGGCGGGCTGGGCAGCAAAGGTTACCGACGAGGCGTTACAGCCGGGCGAGGCAATAAGCTTTGCATCAGCAAGGAGTTCCCGCTGGGTCGTCCCTTTGCGAATCAGTTCGGGCATGGCGTAAGCCCACGGCTCTGCCATCTCTCCCCCGTAGTAAGCCGCCCAGTCGGCCTCGTTTTCGAGACGGTGGTCAGCACCGAGATCAATGATCCGAATATCGGGGTTGATCGCGAGAATCTCGGCAGAGATCGCAGCCGACGCGCCGTGCGGAAGCCCAAGAATCACAACATCTGAATCGGCCAGGGACTGCGCCTCGATAGCAACGAGCTGCCGGTCAGCAATGGATCGCAGGTGCGGATGAACCCCACCGATAGGCCCCCGGGAAGAATGGGCGGCGAGCGTCCCAATCTCCAGCTCGGGGTGCGACACGAGGAGGCGGAGCGCCTCTCCCCCTGCATAGCCGGATGCGCCGGCGATGGATACCCTAGTCATGTGCATAAGTATACGCACTCTTGTATCTCGATCAACTCGAGAAGTCGTGAGCCAGGCAACGTTGCCGTAACGCAGATTGCACTGGAAATCTCGTATCTTTAGCGGAATCTTCATGTTCCGCATCATTGTCGGCTACCTGTAACCTTACCCAATTACGCAGAGCATTCGACAGGGGAAATTCACTTGTTTTCTGTATATCGGCACTCAACGAGCCCGCTCATCGCGGTGTCGTGCCTGGTCACGATCTCGGGGGCGCTCTCCTAGCCCACGCGGAATGGCTGTCATCGCGCTGGTCGCTATCGGCCTGCGGCCGACCTTGTTCTACCTGACGGGGTGGCCGGAGAGGATCGAGATCCGGTTGAAGGCGTTGATGGCGACGGCGATCCAGGCGGCTGCGGACACCTGGTCTGGCGTGAGGACGGAGGCGATCTCGTCGTAGCGAGCATCGGCATCCCGGGCCTGCGGGAGTTCGGTGGCCAGCTCCGCCATCTCCAACACGGCACGCTCCTCGGCGCTGAAGAGGGCAACATCCCGCCATGCCGGAATAACGGCGATCTTGGTGGCATCGATGCCTGCGCGGACGAGCTGAGGTACGTGTGCTTTCAGGCAACTCGGGCACCTGTTGATCTGGGAGCAGCGAACGTTAATGAGCTCAACGAGGTCGCGTCCCAGCCCCGCCTCGTCGGCTATTTTCTTCACCGTGTCGACGAATTCGAGGGCCGATCGATAGGCCAGTGGATGCTGTCTGTCGATGTAGAGCCTCCCGGGCTTTTCCATTCTTACCTCCCGTTATGTGTGATTTGGCTCTAGTCTAGGACGAAAAGGAGGACGTCATGTTTGCTATCAAGACCAGCCGGGCCGGCGGGCCGGAGGTTCTGGAGTGGGTTGAGACCCCCGATCCCGTGCCCGGGTCGGACGAACTCCTCGTCGAGGTTGACTATGCTGGATCGAATTTTATTGACACCTATCAGCGCTCTGGCACCTACCCCATGGACCTTCCGTTCATCCCAGGTCAGGAAGGATCCGGGCGGGTCATTGGTCGCGGCGACGACGTTGAGGGCTGGTGGGACGGCACCCGGGTTGCCTGGACCAATGTGCTTGGCTCCTACGCCGAGAAGATCGTCATTCCGGCGTCCGCGGCGCTCTACGTCCCAGACCATGTCCGCATGGACGTGGCAGCTGCTCTGCCTTTGCAGGGCATGACGGCCCACTACCTCATCCGCTCTGTCTTCCCGGTATCCACCGGAACAAAGGTGCTGCTGACGGGGGCCGCCGGCGGGGTCGGCAGGATCGCCGCTCAGTTGGCGGCCGGCGAGGGAGCCGTCACCGTGGGAACCGTCAGTTCGGAGGATAAGCTCGCTTTCTCCGAAGCTACCCACACGCTTGTTGTGGACGATTGGGCAACAATCAAGGAGCGAGTGGAGCAGCTTGTCGGTGGCGTTGATGTGGTCTATGACGGCATTGGCAAGGACTCGTTTGATCACACGATCACGTGCCTGCGGGAGCGCGGACTCATGTGCCTCTTCGGTGGGGCGTCCGGACAGGTACCGCCCTTTGACCTGCAGCGACTTAACGCCCTCGGAAGCCTGTTTGTCACGCGACCGACCTTGCGTGACTATCTGGGCCACGAGAAGGACTGGAGGTGGAGCGAACTGACGGAACGTGCCGCCGCCGGTCATCTCGACATCCTGATCGGGAAGGTCTTCGATCTTGAGAATGCCGGTGACGCCCACAGGCACATCGAGTCCGGTGAATCAATCGGGAAGACACTTCTCAAGGTCAGCTAGCCGCTCGGATAACTGCGCAGAGTCGAATAACAACTGACGACGGAGGGTCCTGGAACCGCCCAGCGCCCGACTCGCCAAGCTTTCGCTTGCCTCAGATACCCCGGGCCTGGGCGTGACTCCCAGGTCCGGTTACTGCTCTGAGTGAACACACGGAACTCGCCTGGGGAGTCGGACGGCGTTGCAGGCGGTCTTTGGCACTGCCCGATTCTCTTTGGCTTGGTGGATTCAGCGCGGATTGTATGGGCTTTAAGTCGCCAAAAAGTCGCCGGTCTTCGACGAAACCCGTGGTCACGGGGCTAGCGTGCATGGTCCTTCTTTGCCTGTGGCGTGGGTTATGAAGTGAGGCACCCTGATTCTCAAGGACACGCATATCCCTCTAGTATGGTCGTGTGGATAAATCCGCTCTTAAGGAGCCCCCTAGTACCTTGACCGCCTTACCCCGCTTCAGTGCGCTCAATGGTGAGGTGGTCGGATCATGAACGGTCTTGCCGTGAACATCATCATGGTGTTCGTTTTTGTCATCATCGGCGGCATTTTTGCCGCGTCGGAGATGGCACTGGTTTCGTTACGCGAGAGCCAGCTCCGCCGCATGGAGAAGGAATCGAAGTCCGGCGAGAAGGTAGCAGCGCTCGCCCGCGACTCGGGCACTTTCCTTTCCGCCGTTCAGATCGGCGTGACCTTTGCAGGGTTCTTCTCCTCCGCGTTTGGCGCCTCCACCATTGCCCCACAGATCGAGCCCTGGCTCGAGGACATTGGTATTTCCGAGTCGCTGTCGGGTCCGGTTGCCCTGGTCCTCATGACCCTGATCGTGTCCTACCTGTCTCTCGTTCTTGGTGAGCTCGTTCCCAAGCGCATCGCGCTCGCACGGAACGAGGGCGCCTCGAAGATCCTGGGGCCTCCCCTGTCGAAGTTCGCCGTTATTTTGAAGCCGGTGATCTGGATTGTTGACGTATCGTCCAGCGCTATCCTGCGTCTCATCGGGATCAACCCCGACGATAACGGCTCATCCATGTCGGATGAGGAGGTTCGCGACATTGTTGTCTCCCACGAGGGGTTCGACATGGCGGAGAGGGACATGGTGGAGGATGTCTTCCAAGCCTCCAACACCCTGATCCGCGAGGTCATGAAGCACCGCCGCGACATCGTTGCTATCCGCAACGACTCCACGCTCGGTGAAGCTATCGCCGTGGTTGCCGAGCATCCGTACTCTCGTTACCTCGTGTACCGCGAAGAGATTGATGACGTTATTGGCTTTTTCCACATTCGCGACCTCTACGAGGCACGCTACGAACTATCAGCAGAAGCTCCGCTTGATTCGATTATCCGCGATGTCCTCATGGTGCCCGGCACGTCGACGATCATGCCGGTCATGAACCACATGCGTTCCTCTTCCCATCACATTGCCGTCGTCATTGACGAATACGGTGGCACCGACGGGCTCGTTACTCTTGAGGACCTCATTGAGGAACTCGTTGGCGAGATCTGGGACGAGTACGACCAGGAGCAGTACCGGGAAGAATTGAAGCTGCACGAGTCGAAGATGTACGACGGACAGACTTCTCTCGAGGACTTCGCGGACCGCTCCGGCATTGTCCTACCCGAAGGTCCCTACGAAACGATTGCCGGATGGATGCTGTCCCACATGGGGCGCCTGGCAAAACCCGGCGACATCGTCCCGATCGATCACGACATGACGGAGGACACGGAGGATGACTCCACCTCCATCCGTTACGAACTGGAAGTCGCCACGATCGAACACAACCGCATCACCGCCATCCAGCTCCGCAAGACCACGGTGCCCGCACCCGGTGAGGCAGAAGAAACCGAACATGTCATTGGCGACAGCTCCGGGGCCGACACCACAACACGCGGTGACGAAGTCACCGCGAGCAATGGCAATGCCGCTTCGAGCAAGGGCAATGCTACTGTGACCGTTGAGAACACCGAGAATACTGAAGGTAACGAGAAGTGACAGCGTGGAAGCCGGTCCTCGATAACCTGAATCTCGTCGCAAAGCCCGTTGCCGAGGCACTGCGTGCCTTCACCGCGCAGCATCCCGAAGAGGCGAAGCAGATTCTCGTTGCCGAGATCGACCCCGAGCATGCTGACACCGAGGCCATGACCTCGCTTTGGGGCACGGACCTGTTCGACTCGGTCAATTGCGTGGTTGTCTCGGGCAAGCGCAGCGGCGTCGAGAAGGTTGCCGCCTGCTGCATCCGGGCCACCACTCGCGCTGACGTCAACCACGCCGTCAAGAAGAAGCTGGATGTGCGAAAATGCTCGTTCATGCCGATGGACGAGGCAGTGGAACGTACCGACATGGCACACGGCGGAATCACCCCAATCGGACTTGGCCAGTGGCCGATCTGGCTCGATACCCGAGTCCTTGGTGCGACCGCAATCATCGGCTCCGGCCTGCGGTCTTCCAAGATCAGCCTGCCCGGCTCGGTCCTTGCCCTGTTCCCGAACACCGAGGTCGTCGAGGGCCTCGCCGTTAAGGCATAACAGCACCGAGTCACCATTCGGGCAACAACCTTGAAGCCCAGAATCCGGTAGGAAATCGGACTGACATCGGAAACACAACTGGCATACGTCAGGTAAGCAGAAGCCCGGTTCGCTCGAAATCACGAGTTGGACCGGGCTTCCGCTTTGCTCCTGTCGCTTCACGCTGGCACAAGAGCTCTCAAAGAGCACCACCGATGGACTGGTCTTTCAGCCTTCCCATTCGGTCAGGCGGAGTTTGCGTTCGGTGGGGCGGATGCCCCTGGCGGAGCGTGCTCGCAGATCATCGAGGGAATCCCGTCCGGCACGAATGTGGGTGCCCGCAAGGCCGTCGAGCTCGCCCTGGGAGATAGCGGCGATGATCCGGGAGATCTCGGCAGGATCCGTCCAATCCGTGCGACCATCGTGCATGTTCATCGAGTGCGTCATGTCGGTTTCGACAACGCCGGGGGCAACCTCGTAGACCTTGAGCCCGCGGGAGTGCCCCGCCTCGTGGAAGGAACCACCGAGACGCATGAGAGCCGTCTTGGACACCCAGTAGTCGGCCGAATCGGCCCGGTCAGTGACGGCGGCGCCAGAAGACAGGTCGACGATGTAGCCGCCCCGATCCAGCATGCTACGAGCGGCTGCGGAGGACAGGACGAACGGGGCGTACACGTTCGTGCGAATCGTTGTGGCAAACTCTTCGGCCGTGATTTCCCAGGGCAGCAGTTCGGTTCCGGAGACACCCGCGTTGTTGACCAGCATGTCCAGCTCGCCGACTGCTTCAGCAAGGTCTTCGGCGCCCTCGATGGTGGACAGGTCGGCCGCGTGGAGGACGACGTCCGCTCCCCTGTCCTGGCATGCTCGTGCGGTATCGGTCAGCGACTCGATCGCGCGTGCATGCAAATGAAGGGTGCGTCCCTCGTCTGCGAGTGCGGTTGCGATGTGGCGGCCGATGCCGCGGGATGATCCGGTGATAAGGATCCTCAACGGGGTCCCTGCCTCTCTGGTGATGTGAAGGCCGACGGGAGCGGCTTGTCCGCTTTCATTTCCGACCTCATGTGTTCCACGACGGCGTCAAGCGAGCCATCATTACGTTTAGCTACTTCAATGAACCGCTGGTAGGCGGCACCGATTTCCAGAATGTCGTTGATTCCCGACAGCTCTTCCAGGCAACCAAGCTTCTCTGCAGTCGGTTCGAGGCGCCGCACCATCCGCTTGACGGTGTCCAAGACGTGCTCCTCATTGCCATCCCGGTCCACAACAAGAATCGCATCCATGCCGTACCTGCTGGCACGCCACTTGTTTTCGGCAACGTACCAGTCGGGAATCCAGGGCAGTTCCCGCCCCTCGTCCCACTCCGTCGAGAAGTGGTCAACCATGCAGTGAATAAGAGCGGCAATGGCTTGGAGCTCATAGATGTTGGTGTTGGCATCGCACACGCGGGTCTCGATTGTCCCCCACCCCGGGCTCGGGCGAATGTCCCAACGGACCTCGTTGAAGTGCTCGATCACGCCAGTTTTCTTCAGGTCGCTCGTGTACTGCTCCAGCTCATGCCACTGTTCAAACTGGCGGGGCGTTCCAGATGTTGGTAGCTGCTGGAAAACCATGGCCCGGTTTGAGGCGTACTGGGTGTGCTCACCAGCCCAGTACGGGGACGAGGAGGACAGCGCCTGAATGTGGAAACCGCGGGTCAGCATCGCGCGGATGATCGGGAGGACCTTCTCACGGCGGTCGATGCCGACGTGGACGTGCGTTCCGAACAGGAGCATTTGCCGGCCCCAGTACTGGGTGCGGTTCACGAGTTCCGCATATCTGTCGGAGTCCGTCACCCGCTGGTAGGCGGGGTTCGCAAACGGATGGGAACCGGCACTGGCAATATCGATGCGAAGCGGGTCTGTCACTTCGCGGACCGCTTCGGCACCAACACGTATGTCCTCAATGCAGCCGGCGATGGTGTGGTGCACTCCAGAGGTCACTTCGACGGTGTTGAGGAGCATCTCGGCCTGAATGAACTTCTGGTCTTTCAGCTGCTCCATGACGTAGGCGGCGGCCTGCCGCAGATCGTTCGAATCTTGATCGATGAGCTGGAGCTCCCACTCGATACCGACGGTGGACTGCTCAGACTTCGCGAAATCCATGATTAGCTCCGATACGTGTCGACGAACCTGGAAACAATAGTGTGGTCAGTGTATGCGGACAGGCACTCCTCGAGGACCTGTTTGTGCTGGTTAGGGGGAAAATAGGCCCCGCGATAGAACTCGATGCGGATCTGGATGCTTTCCAGACCAACCTCTGGATGAAACTGGGTGCCGTACATGTTTTTGCCGAACCGGATCATCTGGATCGGAGCAAGATCGGCGTAGGCAAGCACCGTCGCATTTGCTGGCGCAACACCGACTGCCTCGTTATGTCCCGTATAGGCCCGGAATGGGTCGCTAATTCCGCGCAGGAGCGGATCGGCTTTCCCCTCGTCCGTCAGGGAAATATAGGGGGCGGAAATGATCTCCGGAAAGTCCCTGGTGAGCGTGCCACCGGCGCGTTGCGACAGCATCTGCATGCCAAAGCAGAGGCCGAGGGTCGGGAAGTCCCGCTCGAGGATCTCGTCGCAAATATAGGTGAGGGCCTCTTCCGTCATGACCTGCGTTGGCGGCTTTGCCTCGGGCGCCGTCATGATGTTGTACGGCGATCCGGAGATCATGACTCCGCTGTAGTCGTCAAGGACAGGCCGGGGCCCCGGCTTGTCGAGATGAACGACGTCTAGGTCGCGCTCTCGAAGCCGCCCGAAGGCACGAATATCCGACAGTTCACGATCGGCTACCGTGCCACCCGGGCGACATACGAGGAACAGGAAGGGTTTCACGCGCGGAGGGTTGCCCCGAGGGCCTTGCCGGCCTGCTTGACGATCCGATTGCGTGCCGCCGCCGTCTCTTCCGCCGTCAGCGTGTGATCGCTACGGAAGACAAGGGCATAGGCGAGGGACTTCGTCCCTTCCTCCAGCTGACTTCCCGTGTAGATGTCGAACAGGGTGACGTCCTCGAGGATGTCACCGCCGGCCTCACGAATGATTGCCTCAACGGCAGCCGATGTAACATCATCGGCCACGACAAGGGCGATATCTTCCTTCGCAGCCGGGTGCGTCTCAACGGCCTTGACGGCGATCGGCTCATGGCCGCGCACCTCATCCATCACGTCCGCATCGACCTCGAAGGCGATGGAGCGTGCCGGAAGATCGAAGCGTTCGCATACCTTCGGGGCAAGTTCGCCCGCATAGCCAATGACGGTGCCGTTCGCTTCGATCCGGGCGCAGCGTCCCGGATGGAACGGTGCACGGGACTCTGCGTGAACCGTGGTCTTCAGCCCGAGGATACGAGCGAGAGACTGCACGGCCTCGATGGCATCGCGCCAATCCCAGGTGACGGCGTTCAGACCAGCGCGTCCGGTGTGCACCTGGGGAACGGCAACGCCTGCAATGCGGTACGGCTGGTTCGGGATCGCGGCATTCAGCCCGGCAAGCTCCTCATCCGAGGGACGGGCGCCACCGGGAAGCGGTGCCTGGGATGCGATGCCCTTCGGGTTCGTCACGACGCCCGCCTCGACGACTGCGGTGCCGGCATTCTGACGGGCAACGTTGAGGGCCGCCGTGTTCAGTAGCGTGTCGAGAATCGAGGTGCGCATAAGGGGAACATCGTCCTGGAGCGGGTTGCGCAGGCGGAGAGCAACGCGCCTCTCGTCGCCCGCGGGGATCTCTTGGAGATCGTGGGTCTTGGACGACACAAACGGATAGGAGAGCACTTCCGTCCACCCCATCTCGACCAGGGTCCTCATCATGTCGCGGCGACGGCGCTGCCTGTCGGTCAGGCCGCGTCCTGCCGGGGAGGCGGGAACGAGCGACTCGATCTCGTCGTAACCAATGAGCCGTGCGATCTCTTCCACGAGGTGGGCGGGACCAACGAGGTCGGGACGCCACGTGGGCGGCTGCACCTCGAGGGGGAATTCACCGGTCACCTCGCAGCCGATCTGCTGGAGGATGCGAGTCACCTCTGCGCTGTCCGGGGTGAGGCCCGTAAGCCTGGTGACTTCGGCCGGGTCGAAGGTGATGGCCGGGTAGGGAACGGTATTGTCGAGGTCGGTGACCTCTTCCCCAGCCGTGCCGCCACCATATTCTACGAGCAGGTCGACGACCTTCTGGGCCGCAACGGGAGCGATCTGCGTGTCAACCCCGCGCTCGAAACGCTTGGAAGCTTCCGACGGGAGGCGATGACGGCGTGAGGTGCGGGCAATGGAGATGGAGTCGAAGTGCGCGGCCTCGATGAGGACGTTCACGGTCGAGTCGCTGATCTCGGTGGATTCGCCACCCATAACGCCGGCAAGACCGAGGATCCGCTCCCCCTCCGTGTCGGTGAT